>NZ_JRAP01000021.1:0-75091 GCF_000768895.1 Porphyromonas sp. COT-108 OH2963
GGTGATCGTAAAGCTTTCACCTTCGATAACGCTCTTCTCTGTCGGGGAGACGGTGATGCCCGTTACCTTGACCTCTTTCTTGGTGACGGTTACTTGGCAGGTGGCTGTCTTACCGCCGTCTGCCGTTGTGGCAGTGATGGTCGCACGCCCCGGCTTGTGTGTGGTAACATGACCATTGTCATTAACGGAAGCAATCTCCGAAGCCGAACTGCTCCACGTTACCGTCTTGTTGTCCGCATCGGCAGGAAGCACTGTGGCAGTGATGGTAAATGCTTCACCCTCTTTTACGCTCTTCTCCGTCGGAGAGACGGTGATGCCGGTAACCTTGACCTCTTTCCTCTTCACCGTTACCCGGCAGGTGGCTGTCTTACCGCCATCCACGGATGTCGCAGTAATGGTCGCGCTGCCTTCCTTATGCGTGGTTACCTCTCCGTTGCTGTCAACAGATGCCACCTCCGACTTGTCCGAACTCCACGTTACAGCCTTGTTCGGAACATCCGCAGGTGAGAACGTTACCTGAATCTTGAACTTCTCGCCCTCTACCACGCTCTTTTCCGTAGGAGATACAGCGATGCCTTCCACCACCTTCACCAGGGTTACTTTCACCTCCTGCCCGTAAGCCGTACCGGCGGAATTGGTTGCNACGCTCTTTTCCGTAGGAGATACAGCGATGCCTTCCACCACCTTCACCAGGGTTACTTTCACCTCCTGCCCGTAAGCCGTACCGGCGGAATTGGTTGCATACGCACGAGCATGGTAGACCTTGCCCGAAGTAAGGTTGCCGATGCTTACCTTGAAGCTGCCGGTCCCGGAGCCTCCGGAGACTTTATCGTTGGAAATAGTGGGAGACGAACTCATGGCATAGCAGACACCACGATCCGTAACCGCCGCTCCGCCATCTGCGGAGACATTCCCCTCGCACTCGAAACTTGTTGTTGTGATGTTGGAAACAGAGCCGGTTGCTACCGTGGGAGCTTTTGCAGGCTCTTTGGGATCTTTCTTGCATCCCATAACAGACAGGGATACAGCCAGTAATANGGTTGCTACCGTGGGAGCTTTTGCAGGCTCTTTGGGATCTTTCTTGCATCCCATAACAGACAGGGATACAGCCAGTAATAAAAATAGTACTCTTTTCATAACAACTCATTTTATTGTTTTCTCATTTAATAATCTAATTGAACAAAACGCATAACAGAGAAGACGACAGACAGTGAGCCGTATTCCAACGCATGATTGTTCCTTAATACTTACAAAGGTATTGTAAAAATATCACTATTCAAAATCATATATCGAATACTGAAACAACTTGAGATAAACGCTTATAAAACTTCCTCTGAATAGTTTTGCTGTCTGAAATCATGCCTTGACTGACACAATTCATCGCTTGAGTGCTGCAACTCGCGCCTTGTTCTCGACCAATCAAACCTCAATGTCCGATAATCACGCCCTGCTTTAGATCTCCGAAAGGGTTCAACCAAAGTTCTAAACCTGTTTGTTCTACTTTCTGAACAGATTCAGACGCAAAAGCCTCCACAAAAAAAAGAGCAGAAAGCGATGCTCCTGCATCTGCTTTCCGCTCTTCTATCGTTTCCTTCAGAAGGATTATCTTCTCCGTCTGCTATTACCTCTTTTTCCCTCGCACCGCCTTGGAGTTACGCTTTGCGCACCATGATGCCTTGCGATCCTACTTCAAAATCCCTGTAAGCCTGCGATAGATCGCCATACAGAGAGTGTCTCGTAACTGCCGGAGAAGGATGGGGTTCATTATCGGTAAATATCCCTATCTTTGCAGATGTCTAAAGCCGGGATAAGGCTTTGGGCAAAGAATGAAACACTCATACACAGACGGCTTACAACATAGATGTTAGGAACAAAAAGGCTTTACGTATATACGCTTCAAAAGTTTTTCCCACTCTTGGCTATGAACTTTCTCATCGCATGGTTCGTAGTGGTGATGCGGGCTCTTTGGAGTATCGTGGAGGATGTTGTGGGCAAGGGAATAGACGGATTTTTGCTATTCGAACTGATCTTCTATGCTGCCGTATCGGTGGTTCCGCAAGCACTCTTTCTAGCGGTGCTGCTCGCTTCGCTGATGACCTTCGGCAGTCTGGGCGAGAAGCTGGAACTTTTGGCAATAAAGACAGCCGGGATTCCGCTCTATAAGGTAATGCAGCCGGTCTTTGTGGTGGTGGTTCTGCTGGCAATAGGAAGCTATACGTTTCAGAACGACTGGCTGATCAAGAGTCAGGTTAAGTTTTATACCCTTTACTTTTCGGCGAGTAATAAAGCTCCGGAACTGGAGATTCCGGAGGGTTCATTCTATAGTCGCATTCCGCACATGAGCATCTACGTCAAGAAGAAAGATGTCCAGAAAAAGATGCTAAGGGATGTGATCATCTACGATTTTTCGCAAGGACATTCGGATGCACGCATTATTCTGGCGGACTCTGCACGTCTCTTCTCCTATGCGGAGAGCAACAAGCTGGTCATGCGACTTTATAGTGGTGAGTCTTTTGAGAATCTTCGAGGACATGCTTCCGACCCTTATGGAGAGCTTGTTCCGTATCGTCGGGAAATTTTTGAACAGAAAGATCTTGTCTCTGCATACGATGCCTCTTTCAGCCTGATGGATCAAGACGTGATTTCATCCCAGTTTGTCGGAAAGAATATTCAACAGCTCGGACACTATACGGACTCCATGAGGTTTGTGGTGGACTCTCTTCAGGCAGAGGTGGCAACGCTGATGCTCAACAAATCTTACCTCAAGACATTTGCTTCGGAACGCACCGTGCGTACGCCGAGCCGGGTCTTTGAAAATCCGGAAGAGGGGTCGGATATCATCCAAACGGAAGAAGAGTTTCTTGCCGCTTCTTATGCCGAGGGCTTCAACGAGGACAGCATCGCTGCAGGTTCGGATACAGCTACGGATACGGCTGCTTCGCAAATGGAGCAAGGGGTTGTCTATCCCGAAATGCCTGATCTCAGCGGTACGGACCAGCAGAAAAAAGAGGTCTCGAATGCCTCTGAAAATACCTCGGAGATCGTCTTGGCAAATCCCGAAAACAGATATGCCAAACTTTCGGATGAGGAGAAAGAAACGTTCAATGTATATAAGAAATTAGAGAAGGCAGATCTTGAGAAACGTCTTTTCATAATATCTCAAGCTCGTGAGTCGCTCAGCTCGAACAGAGAGTCCATTGCATTCGATCAGACGATAGTGGAGGATCAGAGCCGTGTGTACAGACGAAATCTAATAGAGTGGCATAAGAAACTGACCATACCTATTGCCTGTATCGTCTTCTTCTTTATCGGGGCCCCGCTTGGTGCGATCATTCGTAAGGGCGGACTCGGTACTCCATCCATCATAGCAGTGCTCTTTTTTATCTTTTACTTTATCATGGATTCCATCGGATACAGAATGGGACGTGACGGAAAGTGGATGGTGTGGTTCGGTATTTGGCTTCCGACAATGGTGTTGATACCGATAGGCATTTGGCTGAGCTACATTGCGACCAAAGACTCTTCCAAACTGAATGTGGATGCGTATATACTCTTTGTTAAGAAGCTATTCGGATCGGCTACGGCTCGTAAGGTAGAGTTCAAAGAAGTTACCATGGTCGATGTGGAGAAGAGCAGAGCTATGGCTGAAATAGATGATCTCGATCGCTTGGTAAAGCAAGAGCAGGAAGCTCCGCGTCTTAGCTATCGGGCTCTCTTCTTGGACAAAGATGCGCAGAAGTCCAGACGAAATCTTGTGATGCGTACAGAGCAGCTTGTGGAGTATTTGGCTAATAGCCGGGATCTGCTGTTGGTATCCAAACTGGCAGAAGTACCCTTGCTCTCGACAATAGCGTTCTTGCCTCAGTCAAGGTTTGGATGGCTCAATAAATTATTGATGATACTTCTTCCTTTGGGGCTAATGGTTTTCGGATATTACTATATACGTACTCGACAACTTCGTAAATCGCTCAAGCAGATGCAGGTAACACTGACATCGCTTCGGGAATATGCCAGTAGAGAAGCATAAAAACGGACATATAACATATTAAACATATAAATAACTCGGAAAGGAAAGCTATGGAATTCCAACTTGCCAGCGTAGAACAGGCTATTGAAGATATAAAACAAGGTAAGATTGTTATCGTTGTGGATGATGAAGACCGCGAAAATGAAGGCGACTTTGTGATAGCGGCAGAGAAGGTTACTCCTGAAATCATCAACTTTATGATGCGATATGGTCGCGGTGTATTGTGTGCTCCAATATCCGAAACCAGGGCTGCGCAACTTCAGCTCCCTATGCAGGTGCAGGATAATACTTCTCTGCACGAAACCCCATTTACTGTGACGGTGGACTTGATAGGTAAGGGGTGTACCACGGGTGTATCCATGTATGATAGAGCAATGACGATACTGGCTCTTGCCGATCCTGCGACTACACCCAATATGCTTGCAAGACCCGGACATATAAGTCCTCTGAGGGCAAAGGAAAAAGGGGTACTTCGTCGTGCCGGACACACAGAGGCTTCGGTAGATCTCTGTAAACTTGCAGGTCTTGAACCGGTGGCGTGTCTTATAGAAGTGATCAATGATGATGGTACCATGGCTCGTCTGCCACAGTTGATAGAGATCGCCAAGCAGTTTGAGCTCAATATCATTACCATCAAAGATCTCATTCAATATCGTCTCCGCTACGACTCGATAGTGGAGAAAGGAGCCTCCGCCCATCTTCCGACGCTGTATGGAGACTTTACAATAGTCCCATTCAAACAGAAATCAAACGGATTGGAGCATATAGCCATCATCAAGGGAGATATTGCAGACGGAGAGCCGGTGCTGGTTCGTGTTCACTCTTCTTGTGCAACAGGGGATATCTTCGGATCTATGCGCTGTGAGTGTGGAGAACAGCTTCACTCCGCATTAAGAAAGATAGAAGAAGAAGGACGAGGTGTGGTAATCTACTTGAATCAGGAAGGACGTGGAATAGGTCTGATGGCTAAGATAGAAGCCTATAAATTGCAAGAAGAGGGCTTGGATACAGTAGATGCAAATTTACATCTGGGCTTCAATGCCGATGAGAGAGACTATGGAGTGGGAGCAAGTATGCTACATCTGTTGGGTGTACAGAAGATGAGACTCATGTCCAACAATCCTGTAAAGCGCATCGGACTTGAAGCCTACGGGCTCGAAGTAGTAGAGAATGTGCCCATAGAGGTAACACCCAACAAGTACAACTATCAGTATATGATCACAAAGAAAGAGCGTATGGGACATAACCTTTGCAAATTGTAAAGAGGGCAAAAGCCATTTGGACTTTCTTTCTGTAAATTCTTTGGTAACTTTGTACTTGGAAACGGATATAAATATACCTCACAACACCAGTAAAGATATGAGAACAACAGCTGCAAGACTTGAACAAAAGCAACCGATGGATTTCGGTACCAATGTATGGTATGGAGCCACGTTGGATAAGCTTAAAAGCCATCTGATAGAACAGATAGATATAATATCTTCTTATCCGGAAAGGGATGCCAAGTCGCTTCGTCGTCTGTTGGCCCGTCGCTATGAACTCAAGGATGGCAATCTGATCATTACGGCAGGAACTTTCACTGCTGTCAATGTGATAGCTCGGATATTTGATCGAAAGAAATCTCTCTTTGTTACGCCTTGCGGTGGTAAGCTTATAGAGGGATGCGAGGCAAGTAATCACGAGATAGTTCTTTCGGGTGAGATCAATAGTTTGTCCGAGTTGGACTTTACGGGAATAGATCTCTGCTGGATGGCAAATCCGAACACGGTTTCCGGTAAGCAGTACAGGAGAAAAGATATTTTGGATATGGTGGATAGCCACCCCAATGTAACTTTTATCTTTAATATTACCTATGGAAATTACGTCTTGGACGATCCATTAAAGCCATCGGATATGGGCAAGAGGAGCAATATGATCATGTTCTCTTCTGTATCCAAAAGTTACAATCTACCCGGACTTCGCTTAGCTTATATTGTTGCTCCGGAAGGCATTGGAAAGGTGTTGCAGAAGCAAGTGGCTTCTTATAGTATAAGCACTATTGCACAAGAGGCAGGGAAGTATATTTTTGTGCATCCGGCTCAGTTTGTTATTCCTTTGAGAAAGTGGTTGCGCAATGCGGAGGAGTTTCGCTCTACTCTTGCAGCAATACCGGAGATAGAGGTTTTACCATCAAATACTCCTTACTTCTTGATCAAGCTGAATGTCGGAGACGGAAGAGAACTGGCACGTTTCCTTGCAGAGCATCGCAATATCAATATTCGGACAACGGATGATGTTTGTGGCTTGAGCAATCAGTTTATAGGGGTAAGTACACGCTCCTCTGAAGAAAATAGCCTGCTTGTAGCAGCGATTAATGAATGGATAGCGAGCAAAGTGAAGTAACATAAAAGTAGCTCTTTATTCCCTATCTTGCTTATATGCAAAGTTCTTAGTATCTTTGCACACCAAAGTAGAGCTTGCTCTCCTTTCCATTAAATCAAGTTTGGATACAATAATAAAATAATAGCTATATACACAAATCATGATTGTAGTACAATTGAAAGAGGGCGAGAACATAGAAAAAGCCCTAAAGAAGTTCAAGAGAAAATTTGAACGTACTGGTGCCGTTCGCGAGCTTAGAGCACGTCAGGCTTTTACTAAACCTTCTGTAACTAAGAGAAAACAGATGGAAAAGGCCAGATATGTTCAGAAGCTTAGAAGCGTAGAAGAGTAAGAGAAGCTCTCTTCTTCGTGCGTTTTGCAGTACGAGTATGGGCAATCTTCGGATCCTACTACGTCAGATCAGCTTATAGTATATATTTTTAGAGCAATCCCAAAAGCTACTTTACAACGTGAATTTTTCCGTTGTAAAGTAGCTTTTTCGTATCTTAGAGGTTACAAAAACTTAAGTTATGAATCAGAAACAAATTACTATACCATATTATCTGCATCCTAATGACAAGTTGTCGGACACGGAGCAGGCTCTTGTAGCTAAAGCCCAAGAGGCTGCGGAAAAAGCTTATGCCCCTTACTCTGGATTTCATGTCGGGGCTGCCGTTCTTCTTTCCAATGGGGAGATTGTTTCCGGATCCAATCAGGAGAATGCGGCTTATCCATCCGGGATATGTGCCGAGCGGACAACTCTCTTCTATGCAAATGCACAATATCCGGATGCTTCCGTAGAGGCCTTGGCTATCATAGCCATTCACGGTGGAGAGGTAGTACCATTCATATCTCCATGTGGAGCATGCAGGCAGGTCATGGTAGAGGTATCTTATCGCTACAATAAACCGTACAAGGTTATTCTTGCAGGAAAAGATAAAAGTGTTGTCTTGGAAGATAACAGAATGCTTCTCCCTTTTACGTTCTCCGGAGACGACCTTAAATAGTATCTGATATGATTATCAATAATACTTTATTGGTATCTTTGTTCGGTTAAAAAAGTCGTGTGTAGATAAAATTTCTTTCCGGAGTAGAAAAAGTATTTATGGAATCTATCAAACAGATATATAAGATAGGCAATGGCCCATCTTCAAGTCATACCATGGGACCTAAAAGAGCCGCAGAGATCTTCATACAGGATCTGCCTGAGACGGTAGCATCTTTCCGCACAACGTTGTATGGGAGTCTTGCTGCTACGGGTGTTGGTCACATGACAGATGTTGCGGTGTTGGATGTCCTGCGCCCGATAGCTCCTACAATAATCGTGTGGGAACCCAAGACAGAGTTGGACTTCCATCCCAATGGGATTCGATTTGAAGCTTTTGATGCAGAAAACAATCTTATCAAGGAGTGGCTGGTGTTCAGTGTCGGCGGTGGTTCTCTTGCCAATGAGGAGTTTGACGAGCGCACATCCCAAGAAATCTATCCGCATAATACTATTACGGAGATTATGGACTATTGTAAGACCAACAGTCTTCACTACTGGGAGTATGTGGAAAAGTACGAAGGTCCTGAGATCTGGGAACATTTGGACGAAGTGTGGAAAGTGATGAAGGAGGCTGTGGAGAGAGGACTCGATGAAGTAGGAATCCTTCCCGGCGGATTGAATCTGCGTCGAAAAGCAGGGGATTATATGATTCGAGCCAAAGGATATGGCAGTAATGTACAGAGTAGAGGATTGGTTTACTCGTATGCTCTTGCCGTATCGGAAGAGAATGCAGCGGGAGGCCGTATAGTTACAGCCCCTACTTGTGGTTCTTGTGGTGTATTGCCGGCAGTGCTTTATCATCTGTCCACTTCTCGTTCTTTTACTCCAAAGCGTATTCATAGAGCCTTGGCTACGGCAGGGTTATTTGGTAACGTTGCACGTACGAATGCTTCTATCTCCGGGGCGGAGGTCGGATGTCAGGGAGAAGTAGGCGTTGCTTGCAGTATGGCGGCAGCAGCAGCGAATCAGCTTTTTGGAGGAACACTCAAACAGATAGAGTATGCCGCAGAGATGGGACTCGAACACCATCTGGGGTTGACATGTGATCCCGTTTGCGGACTTGTACAGATACCTTGTATTGAACGTAATGCCTTTGCAGCTGCTCGTGCTTTGGATGCCAATACTTATGCCAACTTTTCCGATGGTACTCACCGGGTTTCTTTTGATCAGGTCGTCTCCGTCATGAAGCAGACAGGTAAAGATCTTCCCAGTATTTATCGTGAAACATCCGAAGGAGGACTTGCACTTCATGAGCAGAGCATACAAAGTATCACTTGTTAGAACCTTTCTATTTTTAACTAATAATACATTATGAGCTTAGAACTACAGGATATCCGTCGAGACTTCAAGGCCGGAAGTCTTGATAGAAAGGATATGCCGAAAGATCCGCTTGTAAAAGTGGATGAGTGGATAAAGGAGGCCGTTGAAAAGCAAGCAATAGAACCTACGGCAGTAATCGTAACGACGGCAACTCCGGATGGTCATCCTTCTTCTCGGACAGTACTTTTGAAAGAAATCTTGGATGGGAAGTTTATTTTTTACACCAATTACGAGAGCCGAAAAGGGGAGCAAATAGCTGCAAATCCCTATGTGTCGCTTACATTTTTATGGCATCAGTTCGAACGTCAGATACACATAGAGGGCGTCTGCACGAAAGTTGCTCCGGAAGTTTCGGATGCTTATTTCCGTTCACGTCCATATAAAAGCAGAGTCGGAGCTCGTATCTCTCCTCAGAGCAGACCTATACCATCTCGTACATTTATCATGACGGAGTTTATGAAAGAGTCTCTCAAATATACCGGACGAGAAGTTCCAAGACCGGATTCGTGGGGGGGCTATCAAGTTGTTCCACACAGGATAGAGTTTTGGCAAGGGCGTGAGAGTCGTCTGCATGATCGTTTTCTTTACGTACAAGATGAAAGAGGAGAGTGGACATTGGAGCGTATAGCCCCTTAATAGGATAGCGATCGGAGTATTTATATTTTGTCTATTAGGGCTACGATATAGAGTGAAAGCTACACAACAGACGTGTGGCTTTCATTTTTTTTGTGCTCTGCCATAACTGCTTGTTTGGTATGGCAGAGGTTCTTTTGTAGGGCTGATATATTATTAGTACTTTAGCGGAGGAATAAAAAAGAGGTTTTGTTTCATTTCTTTACGAGATCTCTATTTTATGGCTCCTTTTAATTGAGGATTTAAGAATAAGTATAAATAAGCAACAGACATTCTACATGAAAAAAACATTCTTTATGGCATGCCTCTGTGCTGCTATCGGATTCGGGAGCGGATCCGCAACAGCAGCTACTCCCGGTACTTCTACGGAGAAGAAAGCAATGACTCCGGAAGTTTTACTTTCACTTACTCGTATTTCGGCACCTACACTCTCTCCCAATGGTCAGATGTATCTTTATAGCCGATCCATGCCCAACATCAAGGACAATAAGATTCTTTCCGAAGTGGTATTGGCGCGTCTTGATGGCAAAGGTGCTCCGGAGGTCATTTTAGGTACGGACAAGAAAGCTTCTCAGGCTACATTCTTATCGGATACGGAGATTGCTTATGTTGCAAAAGCGGGAGACTTCTCTCAGATATGGCTTTATAATACAGTAAGTAAGACATCTGTACAGCTCTCAAGTTTCGATTTTGATGTTACCGGATTCCTCTTTTCTCCAAACCGTGAAAAGGTTGTGGTGGTAAGAGATGTGGAGTTGCCTAATATCGCAAAGGATAGAAACAAAGACCTTGACAAGATTTCCGGAAAGATCTACACCGATCTTATGTATAAGCATTGGGACGAGTGGAAGGTCTCCATACCGAAACCATTCGTTGCGAAGGCAGAAACCGGCTCCAATAAGATCGCCGGCGATCTCCTGCCTGTACTTAGAGCGGATGAGTGGTTCGAGGCTCCTACCAAACCTCATGCCGGAATCGAGCAGTTCGCTTGGTCTAATGAAGGCAAATACTTGGCTTACTCTTGCCGCAAGAAAGTCGGATTGGAGTATGCTGTAAGCACAAATACAGACATCTATCTTTTCGATACAGAGACAGCCACTACGGTAAATCTTTCGGAAGGAATGATGGGCTACGATACCAATCCTATGTTTTCTCCGGATGGTCAGTCCATTGCTTGGGTCAGCATGGAGCGAGATGGTTATGAGGCGGATATTAAGCGTCTGTTTGTGATGGATTTTAAGACCCAGATGAAGAAGCACCATGCTCCCGATTTTGAACACCATGTAGATCAGTTCGTTTGGCTACCCGATGGAAAGAAGATTCGCTTTGTCGCTACCATAGAAGCTCTTACCAATATCTACGAGATAGATCTTGCCACAGACAAGATAGAGGCCATAACCGAAGGCGTACACGATGTAACGGCATTCTCAGGCAATGGTCGTACCTTCGTTACCGGTATTCAGTCTTTCACTCACCCTACGGATCTCTTCCGCGTGGAGCTTCCTGCAAAGAAAACCAAGAAGAATAGAGGATTGGGCAAGCTCACAAAGCTCACCACAGAAAATGATGCCGTGCTTGCCGGTATAGAGATGGCTCAAGTGGAGAAGGTATGGATAGACACTACGGATGGTAAGAAGATGCTCACATGGTTCGTGAAGCCTCCGTTCTTCGATCCTAATAAGAAGTATCCTGCTATTCTTTACTGTCAGGGAGGTCCTCAGAGTACGGTGAGCCAGTTCTGGAGTTATCGTTGGAACCTCAATACATTCTCTTCTTTCGGATATGTCATTGTGGCACCGAACCGCAGAGGCTTACCATCTTTTGGCAAGGAGTGGCTCGAACAGATCAGCGGAGATTATGGTGGTCAGAACATGAAAGACTACCTTGCTGCCATTGACCATGCCGCCACCCTTCCTTATATAGATAAAGATCGTTTGGGATGTACGGGCGCAAGTTACGGCGGATTCTCCACTTATTGGCTTGCCGGGCATCACAACAAACGCTTCAAAGCATTCTTCGCGCACGCCGGTATCTTCAATCTTGAGGCGCAGTATCTCGAAACGGAAGAGAAGTTCTTTGCCAACTGGGATATGGGCGGTCCATACTGGGACAAGAGCAATGCCACCGCACAGAAAACATTTGCCACCTCTCCTCACCGCTTTGTGGGCGAGTGGGACACTCCTATCTTCATCTGTCACGGGGAGTACGACTTCCGCATCCTTGCTTCCCAAGGCATGCAGGCTTTCGATGCCGCACGCATGAGAGGGATACCAACCGAGATGTTGTTGTATCCGGACGAAACACACTGGATATTGAAGCCTCAAAACGGAATGTTGTTCTACAGAAGCTTCCGGTCTTGGTTCGACAGATGGCTTAAGAAGTAATCTCATTGCGGATGAAAATAGAAAACATTGTCCTTGATCTCGGTGGCGTCCTGCTCCATCTTGATATTGAGGAGAGCATAAAAAGATTTCAAGAGATTGGCGTGTATGATGCACGCCAATTTCTTAACCCCTACAAGCAGAGCGGACTTTTCCTCGACCTTGAACGAGGGATGCTCTCCGCCTACGAGTTTGTCCGGGCGCTCTCGCAGAGATACGGACGCAGCTACACCTATAACGATATAGAGCACTGCCTGCTCGGCTTTGTCCGCGAAGCGCAAGCCTATAAGTTTGAGTTTATAGAGCAGCATCTTCTGCCTCACTACAACCTTTATCTCCTCAGCAATAATAATCCTTTCATCTACAATTGGTGTAATAGCAACTCCTTCCTGCCCGACAGAAGGAAGCTCGAAGGATTTTTCCACAAGACCTTTTGCTCCTATCACATGAATCTGTGCAAGCCGGAAGCTGAAATCTTTCAGGCAGCCATAGATATTTCCGGAATGGATCCGGAGAAAACCCTCTTTGTAGACGACGGAGAGGCAAACGTGGAGATGGGGAAAAAGTTTGGCTTCCGAACGATCATGCCCCACAACGGAGCCGACTGGCGAAACGAACTCTTATCCATACTTCACCGGCAATGACCGCATATAAGACCATCCTTCAACGCTCCCAAAGCGCCCTGACCGAGAAGCGAAGCAAATTCATCTCCTTCGCCATCCCCGTAGCCTCTCCGGAAGAAGCACTGGAGGAGGTAGCAAAGTTGCGAAAAGAGTATTTCGATGCTCGCCATGTCTGCTGGGCTTATGTCGTGGGGACGCGAACGCGACAAGAGAGAGCCAACGACGACGGAGAACCATCCTCCACAGCCGGAAAGCCCATCTTGGGACAGATACACTCCGCCGAGCTGACCAATATCCTCGTTGCCGTTGTTCGCTACTTCGGGGGGATAAAGCTGGGGACGGGCGGACTCATCGTAGCCTACAAAGAAGCAGCCGCTCTGGCGATAGCGGCATCCGAAATCATCACCATAGACCTCGCCAGACGCTACAAAGTCTCTTTCGGATTCGACGACATCAACACCATCATGCGTGTGGCGAAGACCTATTCTGCCGAGACGGCAGATACCGAAAGCTCTCTCTCCGGATACCAATGGACTTTCTCCGTGAAAGAGGAGCTTGCCGGTTCTTTTTTTGATGAAATCTCATCACTCTACTTTGCCGGAATAGAAGAGTTGCAAGAAGAATAATCCCCCCATCCCGTCATCGCACACTCTCGTCCGCACGCCAATTTATTTCCGTCCGCACACCAATAAATTTTTGCATATACGAAAATAAATTTCTGCATATACGAAAATAAATTTCTGCATATGCAAAAATATTTTTCTGCATATACGAAAAAATATTTCTGTCCGCATGAAAATTTTTTTCCATGCCCATGAAAAATTTTTTCTTGGCCACGGAAATTTATTTTCTTACTAATCCAAAGTTTTTTTTCTGTAGACTATAAGTGAGTTTTGCCTGTCGTCAAAAAATAAGAAGCCGTAAAGATAGATTTACGGCTTCTTCTGCTTGTCTATCCGTAGCGATGCGGATAGTCTGTATTCCAGATAATGGAAGTTAGTTCAGTTTCGTACTGCCATCGGCTTGGTAGACATATTTGAAGCTGATGTATCCCGGTCTACCTTCTGCATTGGAGTAGCTGACGAACTTTACTTTGGCATACTTGCCGTCCGCCGTGCGGATGATGAAGATGTTTTCGTTGGGTGTATAAGTGGGAGGAGGTCCTTGGAACCTGATTGCCTCACCGAGTCGGATGTCTACTCTTGGTTGGAGCTGGATCTTGGAGATGCCGCTCAGCACAACGTTTGCCGTGGTTTTGTGTTCGATCACTTTACCATTGTAGCCGAGAGCAACGTAGTCTTCGTCTATGCCGTATCCTGTGATCGGTGCTTCTTTGACATCGGCAAGATTCTGCTTGTCTGTCTTGAGTGCGCCACCTTTCCCTTTGCCGGACTTACCGCTGTTCGTACGGAAGAAGAAGGAGTTGAACGCTATATCCCAGTCTGAACGCTCTTGATAGTTGGACTCTGTAACACCTCCCACTTCTTTGCCCGTAGCAAAAGAGAAGTAGATCCATTCTCCTTGAAACTCGGTAGGTTTGCTCTGTGTGTACTCTTTTGCAGAAGCATCGGGAGATGGAGCTTCTCCGGGCTTTTTTTCGCACGATGTCAGTGATAGCGCTGCCAGTATGACGAGCGAGATAAAGATTGTTCTGTTCATAAGTGATAAGTATATAAGTTGTGTTTGAAGTAAAACGGGGGCAGACTATATCTTGAGATGCAGAGATACAAAAGCGTTTCGCCCGATCCCCGTGTATGAATTGAAGCTGACGATACCTGCGTGGTAGTCGAATATGTTGTCCACTCCGAGCGTTATCTGACCTACTTTGTCGTGGCGATAGGAGAGGGAAACGTGCCAGAGGGAGTACGCCGGAATGATTGTCGTGTAGTATTCCGTTGTCGTGGTACCGTTTTGTTCGAGATCTTCTTGGACGTCAAACTCCTTTTTGCCGATATACGAACCGGAAAGGTTGATGTTGATGCCGCTCTTTCCCCATGAGCGATCGTACTCGGCACGAAGCGTTCCGGACAGAGTGCTTTGTGTGTTGAGCTGGAGACTTTTGTTCTTTGTGGGGTGGAGGTAGCTGGCAGAAGCGTGGAGATGAAGCCCGTCCACAAACGGATTGAATCGTATCTGTGCCTGCAGTCCGGCAAGGAGAGAAGACTCGATGTTGTTGTAATGAAGTTCTTTTTGATTGTTCCGCCAAATGCCCTCGATCTTGTTGGAGAAGCTGTTGTAGTAGCCGGAGATCAGCGCATAGAAGCGTCCGGAGACATACTCGGAAGAGAGAGAGAAGTAGTGGTTGCGCTCCGGTCGAAGTGCGGAGTTGCCATAGATCATGAACATACCGAGATGATCCCAGTTCATGTGCAGCTCTTTGATACTCGGCGATCGGTATCCTGCGCCGTAATTGAAGCGGAGCGTTACCGGCATCAGCTTATATATGGCTGCCGCTTTGGGTGCAAGATTGAAGCCGTAAGCGTTGTGATAATCTCCTCTCAGCCCGGCTATAATGCCAAAGCGGGGAGTGATCTGCCAGTCCTCTTGAACGTAAAGAGATGCGCTGTGCTGGCTTCGGGCGGAGTAGCCAACATTGGTAAACTTATCCGTGTAAAGCATCTCGTCGAAGTATTCTGCGCCAAGGCTCAGCTCGTGATGCTCTCCGATCTTCCGGACGTACGAGAGGCGCGGCTGCACCAAACGGTGTTTGTAGATGAGGTCTTTGCGTCCTTTTATCAGTTCGAACTTCTTGTACTTGTTGTACTGATCACCCGAAAGCGTGAGCTTGAGCATTCCCTTATTATCAAATGTATATGTTCCGGAGATGCTTCCGGCGATATCCGTGTTGTATTCGTAAAGGTTGTCCGGATTGAGATCATACTTGCTCATCTCGTACAGAGTGCCCGTAGCGGAGAGGGAGAGCCTTTTGTTCGGAGTGAATGTCAACACTTCACGTACGCTGTTGGTACGGAAGCCTGAGACATTGGTCGGGGAAGTGCTTACCGGCAGCGTGATGGTAAGATCCTGTTTCTTGAAATGTTTTTTGAGCCCTTCGCTGTCATAGAGAGCGTAAGCGTCCGCACTCCGATGCGTCAGTGTGGTCTGTGTACTCCACTTGCTATGGCGGTAGGATGCGGTCAACGAGCCGTTCAGGTTGGGTGCATCGGCATTTCGTTTGAAGAGAGCGTATTTATCGCCTGCTTCTATCGAGGGATAGTTCGTCTGATAAGCCGGGCTCCACTTCGTGTCCAGTGAGAGTCGAAAACGATCTTTGGGCTTTTTCGTGATGATATTGATGACGCCTCCCATTGCCTGCGTACCATAGATGGCAGACCCGGCACCTTGGACAATCTCTATCCTTTCTATATTGTTCAGATTGATCCGCTGGTAGTCTATATTATTGCCACTCTCTCCTGCCATACGCTCTCCATCTATAAGGAAAAGGATGTGTTTGCCACTAAGCCCTTGCATATTGATGCTTGTTCCGAAGCCGACCTCATTGAACGTAAGCCCCGGTACCTCTTGCGATAGAAGAGATTTAATGTCCGTAAGACCTCTGGACTCTATCTGTTTGGCGGTGATCACCTGCGTCATCACAGGGGAGTTAGATATCTTTTTCGGAGTACGGGTTGCCGTTACCACTACTTCCTCGATCTCCCGGTAGTCGTCGGCGTTGCGCTTCTTCCCTTGCTGTGCAAAGGAGGCAGAGTATATGAATATACCCAAGAGGGTAAAGATGATGCGAGTCATTGCTTTATACAGAACAGAGCATAGAATATTCTACTTCTGAATTTTTGTGCAAAACTATACATACCTTTCTTTCTACACAATAGCTATAAATCGGTATTTTGTTCCTCTCTTTTTGTCTGTGCATTAAGGGTAAAATCGGAGCCGTTATATTGCAGAAAGTTTCTTAAATTTGCGAGAGCAAAAACCCAAAGAATTAGATATGAATAAGAAAACAATTTTGGTAACCGGCGGTACCGGTTATATCGGTTCTCATACCACCGTGGAGCTTCAAGCAGCCGGATATGATGTCATTATCGTGGATAACCTTTCCAACTCCAATAAAGAAGTGATAGACGGGATAGAGTCCATATCGGGTGTGCGTCCGTTGTTTTATGAGTTGGACTGCAACGATAAAGAGGGGCTAAGCCGCATCTTCTCTTCTCATCCGGGTATAGAGGGTATTATTCATTTCGCTGCAAGCAAGGCGGTAGGGGAGTCTGTGCAGAAACCACTGCTCTATTACCGTAACAATATAGTAACACTACTGAACCTGCTGGAGCTGATGTCCGAGCATCATGTCAAGGGTATCGTCTTCTCCTCATCCTGCACCGTCTACGGGCAGCCGGATATACTTCCCGTCACGGAAGCGGCTCCCACAAAACCTGCACTCTCTCCGTATGGCAACACGAAGCAGATCAACGAAGAGATCATACGAGACACCATCTACTCCGGAGCGCCTTACAAGGCTATTTTGTTGCGCTACTTCAATCCGATAGGTGCTCATCCGTCTGCCAAGATAGGCGAGCTTCCCATCGGCGTACCCCAAAATCTTGTCCCTTACATCACGCAAACCGCAGCCGGTATCCGTGCCGAACTGAGCGTCTTCGGGGATGATTACGACACACCGGACGGCTCTTGCATCAGAGACTATATCAATGTGGTAGACCTTGCCAAAGCGCACGTCATCGCCATGGATCGTATGCTCAAGAGCGATAAAGGCGAGCAGATGGAAGTCTTTAACATCGGAACGGGACGAGGCGTCAGCGTTCTGGAGCTGGTACATACCTTTCAAGAAGCTACCGGCGTAGCTCTTCCGTACAAGATTGTAGGACGAAGAGAGGGAGATATAGAAAAGGTCTGGGCAGACCCCCAACATGCCAACGAAGTGTTGGGATGGCGGGCAGAAAAAGAGTTGGCTGAGACTCTTCTGAGCGCTTGGGAGTGGCAGAAAAAACTGTCTCAAAAGTAAACCTGTCCGTTTGCTCTGCTTTCTTTCCGCTCTCTATCCGCTACAAAATTAAGATGGTAGTATCAGGGTATTCAACTTTATTTTGTACTTTTGTGGGCGGAATGAATTATTCTCTAATTTTTTGAGCATAAACTTAAAAGTCACATTTAGATTACGAGACTAAAAATGAAGGATCAGAAACAACACTCTTCGTTAGGAGAGACTACAGCGGAAGCTATAACCCGTTCGGAGAAATTTTTAGACGAAAACAAGAAAGCTATTGTCTTTGTCATCATAGCAGCAGTAGCTTTGGTGGGTCTCATTTTGGGATACAAGTATCTGTACAAACAACCCCATGAGAAGAATGCAGAAAAGAGCATCTTCGTTGCGGAAAACTATTTCGCCAAAGACTCTTTCCAGCTTGCTCTTAACGGTAACGGTGCAGACATCATGGGTTTCTTGGACGTAATCAAAAAGTATGATGGTACGCCTTCAGGCAATGTGGCTCATGCTTATGCAGGTATCTGCTACTACAAGCTCGGAGACTATGCAAAGGCTGAAGAGCATTTGAAGAAGTTCGACTCTTCGGATACCATGGTCGCACCTACTTTGATCGGTCTTATCGGAGACTGCTATGTAGAGCAAGACAAGTATCAGGAAGCCATCGGCTACTTTGAAAAAGCAGCAAAGAGCGCCGATAACGAGCTGATCTCTCCGATATATTTGAAGAAAGCGGCAACCGTTTACAAGCATCTTGGTCAGAATGACAAGGCTTTGGAATGCTACAAAACCATCAAGGAAAAGTACTACGCGTCTCAAGATGCTCAAGATATAGACAAGTACATAGAGCAGCTATCGTTCTAAACATCCGTTTAGACCCGAAGAATAAGAGAGGATGCGTCTTTCATCAAGGCGCATCCTCTTTCTTTTTCAGGTGTCTGCCCGGATCTTTTCTCCCGAAAGATTTTTTCTCCGAAGCCGTTCAGAACATTCTCTAAACCTTAAAAGAGGTTGCTCTAAACGGGATAAAAGGTCAAAACTGAGCCTTGTTTTCCCTGATTCACGGCTCGATTTGCAAAACTCATGACCTGCTTTGCAGAACTCGTGGCTTGCTCCGCAAAAACTCACGGCTTGCTTTGCGGCAGTCAAAGTTTGCTTCAAAGAATATAACAGGTTCATTCTTTTATTTATACACTAAAAGAAGTATCTTTGCACAATATTTAGATCAAAAAATAGATTCAATAGGAACTTATGTCTCAAATAAAGATAACTTTCCCCGATGGCTCTCAGAGAGAGTTCGAGTCCGGTATCACTCCTCTTCAAATAGCGGAGTCTATCAGCTCCAGATTGGCCGGAGATGTCCTTTCGGCGTCTATAAATGGTAAAAATTCCGATCTTGCCACGCCCATTACGGAGGATGCTTCCATCGTTCTTCACAAGTGGGACGACAAAGAAGGCAAGCATGCGTTCTGGCATACCAGTGCTCACCTTATGGCGGAAGCGTTGCAAGAGCTTTATCCGGGAGTGAAGTTCGGTATCGGTCCGGCTATCGAGAATGGTTTCTATTACGATGTGGATCTTGGTGACAGAGTGATAAAAGACTCCGACTTGGCTGCGATAGAGAACAAGATGAAAGAGTTGGCATCTCAAGGATGCTCGCTGCAAAGACGTGCCATAAGCAAGTCGGACGCTTTGGAGTACTGGAACCAAAAAGGAGACGAATATAAGATAGAGCTTATAACAGACCTTGAAGACGGTACCATCACAACATATACACAGGGAGGATTTACCGATCTCTGTCGCGGTCCTCACCTGAGAGACACATCGCCCATAAAGGCTATAAAGCTGCTCTCCATTGCGGGTGCATACTGGCGTGGAGACGAAAAGCGCAAGCAGCTCACACGTATATATGGTATCACTTTCCCTAAGAAGAAGATGCTCGATGAGTATCTCGTTCTTCTGGAAGAAGCCAAAAAGAGAGACCACAGACGCATCGGTAAAGAGCTGGAACTCTTTGCCTTCTCACAAAATGTGGGTGCCGGTCTTCCTTTGTGGCTGCCAAGAGGTACACAGCTTCGCCTTTCGCTTGAAGACTTCTTGAAGAAGATCCAAAAGCGTTATGGTTATGATCAGGTGATGACTCCGCATATCGGCAACAAGGCTCTATACGTTACTTCCGGACACTATGAGAAGTATAAGGAAGATGCTTTCCGCCCTATCCTTACGCCTCAAGAGGGAGAAGAGTTCATGCTTAAGCCGATGAACTGCCCTCACCACTGCGAGATGTACAAGGTGAAGCCTCGTTCTTATAGAGATCTTCCGGTGCGTCTGGCAGAGTTCGGTACGGTTTATCGTTATGAACAGAGTGGTGAGCTTCACGGTCTTACCCGTGTAAGAGGGTTTACCCAAGATGATGCGCACATCTTCTGCCGTCCCGATCAGCTGAAGGAAGAGTTCTTGAAGGTCGTGGATATTATCTTCATCATCTTCAAAGCTCTCAACTTTGAAAACTTTGAAGCGCAAATATCGCTCAGAAGCAAGGAGGACAGAAGTAAATATATCGGAAGCGAGGAAAACTGGGAAAAAGCAGAAACAGCGATCATAGAAGCTTGTCAGGAGAAAGGTTTGAGTGCCGTAATAGAATATGGAGAAGCGGCATTCTATGGACCTAAGCTTGACTTCATGGTGAAGGATGCCCTTGGTCGCCGTTGGCAGCTCGGTACCATTCAGGTGGATTATAACCTCCCGGAACGCTTCGACCTCGAATATACCGGAGAGGATAACAAGAAACACCGCCCTGTGATGATTCACAGAGCACCATTCGGATCTATGGAGCGTTTTGTGGCAGTGCTTATCGAGCACACTGCCGGAAAGTTCCCTCTATGGCTCACACCGGATCAGGTGGTTATCCTGCCTATCAGCGAAAAGTATAACGACTATGCTTATAATGTTTCTCGCTACTTTGCTTCTCAAGATATTCGCTCTTCGGTGGATGACAGAAATGAGAAAATCGGCAAAAAGATCCGGGATAACGAGCTTAAACGCATCCCTTACCTGCTTATCGTGGGAGAAAAAGAGATGGAAACCAATACGGTATCTGTAAGAAAGCAAGGTGAAGGTGATAAAGGTTCGGAAGAATTTACTACCTTTGCGAAGAATTTGAACGAAGAGGTTGAGTCTATGCTTAATGCATGGCAGGCTTAATCCCTATTTTGATTATACATATACATTATAACATACACACCCATATTCACCGGCAACAGAAAAAAGTACTGAATGGCGATAAACAACAAGAAAGACGATAAGGATCAGCATAGATTAAATGAGAAGATCCGTGTAAAAGAGGTTCGTCTCGTAGGAGATAATGTAGAGCAAGGTATCTATCCTACTCAGAAAGCTCTTGCAATGGCAGAGGAACAGGGCTTGGATCTCGTGGAGATTTCTCCTAATGGTGAGCCTCCGGTGTGTAGAATAATGGATTACCAGAAGTTTCTTTATCAGCAAAGAAAGAAACTGAAGGAGCAGAAAGCAAAATCTGTAAAGGTCGTGGTGAAGGAGATTCGCTTTGGACCTCAGACAGACGAGCATGATTATAACTTCAAGCTCAAGCATGCGATAGGATTCCTCGAAGATGGTGCAAAGGTTAAGGCTTACGTCTTTTTCCGTGGACGATCCATCCTTTTCCAGGATCAGGGAGAGATGCTTCTGCTTAAGTTTGCAAACGACTTGGAGGAATACGCTAAAGTAGACCAGCTACCCAAGTTGGAAGGTAAGAGAATGATCATGATGTTCTCTCCTAAGAAGACTAAAAAGTAAAGCAGCTGCAAAGCTCTTGACTCGATAATTCATATATTTTAAGTGTTGATTGCGCTTATGGCTGCGCAACAACATTATGTTTAACAAACAATACAAACGTACGAAAATGCCTAAATTGAAGACTAACTCCGGTGCAAAGAAAAGGTTTACCCTTACCGGAACAGGTAAAATCAAGCGCAAACACGCTTTTAAGAGTCATATCCTGACTAAGAAGACAACTAAGCAAAAACGTCATCTTACCGCTACCGGTCTTGTTCATAAAGTGGACGAAGCCAGTGTGAAGAGAATGCTTAACCTCAGATAACAGAGGCTCCTGAAAGTAGTATTTGTACAGATTTTTTAACAGAGCACTTAGCCCAGCAAAGGAGTAAGAGATTCCATAATCCGCTAAGTCTCACAAAACAATTTTAAACTATGGCTAGATCAGTCAATCATGTTGCTTCAAGAGCGAAGAGAAAAAGAATTTTGAAGCTCACTCGTGGCTATTACGGAGCCCGTAAGAATGTTTGGACCGTTGCTAAGAACACTTGGGAAAAGGGTCTTACATACGCTTACAGAGACCGTAAGAACAAAAAACGTAACTTCCGTGCTCTTTGGATCCAACGTATCAATGCAGCTGTTCGTCAAGAAGGTATGAGCTACTCTAAGTTTATGGGTGCTCTTCATGCAAACGGTATAGAGATCAACCGTAAGGTTCTTGCAGATCTTGCAATGAATCATCCGGAAGCATTCAAGGCTATCGTAGATAAGGTGAAGTAAGAAACACTTTCATCTACCAAAATACTCAAGGACTCCTGCCTCTTTTAGAGGTGGGAGTCTTTTTTTAGTCATATTTGGCACGTTATCTGCTATGCTATCCAAGAGGTGTCATAGATGTCTGTCATACATTCTGCCAGAGTTAAGCTCTTGTCAGTGTACTCTGCCAGCTTTAATCTGTTGGCACACCGTTTGAATTTTATTGTGTGGAATGCTCGAAAGAGAGCTTTCCGAAATGAACGAACAAACTAAAAACAATTATATATAATGGGAAAAATAATCGGAATTGACTTAGGTACTACCAACAGCTGCGTATCTGTAATGGAAGGTAACGAGCCGGTAGTAATTGCAAATAGCGAAGGTAAAAGAACAACACCTTCAGTAGTGGCATTCGTGGAAAACGGAGAACGTAAGGTGGGAGATCCTGCTAAGCGTCAAGCTATCACGAATCCTCAAAATACCATATTCTCTATTAAGAGACTTATGGGAGAGACATTCGGACACATGGCAAACGAAGCAAGCAAGCTTCCTTATAAGGTTGTTAAGGGAGATAACGACTCTTGCCGCGTAGATATTAACGGTCGTCTTTACTCTCCTCAAGAGATTTCTGCGATGATTCTTCAGAAGATGAAGAAGACGGCGGAAGATTATCTTGGAGAAGAGGTAACATCTGCAGTGGTAACTGTTCCGGCATACTTCTCGGATGCTCAACGTCAAGCAACAAAAGAAGCAGGCGAGATTGCAGGTCTTAAAGTAGAGCGTATCGTGAACGAACCTACTGCCGCAGCTCTTGCTTATGGCTTGGATAAGAGTACAACAGATAAGAAGATCGCTGTATTCGACCTTGGTGGTGGTACGTTCGATATCTCTATCCTCGAATTGGGTGATGGCGTCTTTGAAGTACTTTCAACAAATGGTGATACACATTTGGGTGGTGATGACTTCGATCATGTTATCATCGAATGGCTTGTAGATGAGTTCCGCAAGGACGAAGGATTGACTCTTAGCGAAGATCCTATGGCGCTTCAACGTCTTAAAGAAGCAGCGGAAAAGGCAAAGATAGAGCTATCTTCTTCTGCATCTACAGAGATCAATCTTCCATATATTATGCCGGTAAACGGTATCCCCAAACACTTGGTGCGTACATTGACCAGAGCAAAGTTTGAACAGCTGGCAGACAAGTACATCCAAGCCTGTGTGGCTCCTTGTCAGAAAGCATTGTCCGATGCAGGACTTAAGGCTTCGGACATCGACGAAGTAATCTTGGTGGGTGGTTCCACTCGTGTTCCGGCTATTCAGGAGATTGTACAAAAGATCTTCGGCAAAGTTCCATCCAAGGGCGTAAATCCGGACGAAGTGGTGGCTCTTGGTGCTGCGATACAAGGTGGAGTACTCAGCGGAGATGTGAAGGATGTGCTTCTATTGGACGTTACACCTCTATCTCTCGGTATCGAAACACTTGGCGGAGTGATGACAAAGCTTATAGATGCCAACACTACTATCCCTGCAAAGAAGAGCCAAGTATTCTCCACTGCTGCGGACAATCAGCCTTCTGTAGACATTCACGTGCTTCAAGGAGAACGTTCTATGGCGAGAGACAATAAAACACTCGGTCGTTTCTCTCTCGATGGTATTCCTCCTGCACCACGTGGTGTGCCTCAAATCGAAGTAACATTCGACATCGACGCCAATGGTATCGTGAACGTAAGTGCAAAAGATAAGGCTACCGGCAAAGAGCAAGCTATTCGCATCGAAGCATCTACCGGTCTTTCGGAAGAAGAGATCCAACGCATGAAGGACGAAGCTGCGGCAAATGCAGAAGCTGACCAAAAAGAGCGTGAGCGCATAGACAAGCTGAACCAAGCAGACAGCATGATCTTCCAAATAGAGAAGAGCCTTAAAGATCTTGGCGATAAGCTTCCGGCCGACAAGAAGAGCGAAATAGAGACAGCTCTTGCCGATCTTAAGGAGAAGCACAAAGCTCAAGACATTGCCGGACTCGATGCTGCAATGGATAAGCTCAACTCTATCTTCCAAGAAGCAAGCCAACAGATGTATGCTCAGCAAGGTGCACAAGCCGGAGGTCCTCAACCTAATCCTAACGCTTCATCTGCCAATACCGGTGCCGGTGATGCGAATCAAGAGGGAGATGTTACGGATGCGGATTTTGAAGAAGTGAAGTAATTACGCTCACAAACGAGCATCAAACAAATAGTAAATCGCAGTAAGACAGTTGCTTACTGCGATTTTTTTGTTTTTAAAGACTTAACTGGATCTGTCGATTTCTAAATCTCTAAAGTGTCGGATAGCGGCTGCTAGTATAAAAAGTTCACAAACTTTTTCTTGATAGCTATTTCTATTCTACGATTTGTGAGTAGTATAGATATTTATGCCGTAATTAAGATACCTGAGAGATACAAATTTGAAACGACTTTGTCACTGTTTAGAATTATATGCTGACCAACTATTGACGTCTAATATTCAGCTTATCGATGTGAAAACCATGTCTGTCTTAAACTATTATAATATTAGCTAAAAAAATATAGAGATATCTAAGCGCAAGAAATAGAACGATATTGTTCTATTTTTTTTACCTTTTGCTGATGCGCTAAAAGGTGTTTGGAGCCAAATAACATTAAAAGGTATTTGAGAGATGACCTAAAAAACTCTTTGGGTGTAGAGGAAGTCAATGGTAAATAATATGAACAGTTAAATTCGTCAACTATTCTTACTTGTAGGTTATCCTCCTATTGGCGGTTGAAAGAGTGTACAACATTTTAATAATCGCTGAGACTCTCATGTATATATACTTTTTGAATATCTGTCTTATTGGTTTCAAAAATCGCATTTTCATCAATATTTAGCATTTTATTAATAAAATTTAGTGCTCGATTTATACTAGAATCAATACAAAAACTACATTTAAGATTCTTTTCTTTTAGTGCTTTTTCCCATCTACTTTCAAATGAATCAAATTCTTTAATAAAATTTTCATTTTTGATCCCACTTCCACGAAATAAGCCGCAGTATTGTATTAAATATCCTTCTTTGTAAGATTCAATTACTGTTCTTAGTTGAGTTGAAAGACATTTTAGTGGAATGTTAGATTTATCTTTAAAAGAGGGGAAGTGCACAAATGGTAAGTTTAAGTCTTTTGCTATTTTGATAGTGTTATTTAATTTTTTAAGATCTTCTATCTTCCATGAGATTTTTTTATGATTTATATTCCTAAATGATAAAGAATCAATACCGATTTCTGACATTTTTTTTATTGTTTCTAATATCTCATTTACATTGTCAGGGTGAAGTAGAAAGGTGGAGCATATTATTGGGAATTGAGTACGAGATTTAATCATACTTTTACAAACTTTTAATGTTTGATCAATCCCAGTATTTGATCTATGAATATGCATTCTTGTTTCATCAGTAATTGAATTTAGGCTCCATTGAATTTTATTTACGTACTCAAGCATAAGCTCTGCAATCTCACTAGTAAGAAAATCACCATTGGTTATAATTGTTGATTTTAAGTTGTATTTAGAGGGGAGCTTGATAATTTCTTTAATATCAGGATGCATTAATGGTTCACCACCACCACAGTATCTAACTGACTTAGTCCCTTTTGATGCAAGTTCTTGTAGTAGATTATCAAGCATTACTTTGTTAATGTATGAACGATAATAGTTGGGATTTTTCCTATAAGAAGATGAAAAGCAGAAATGACAATTACAATTACAGTTTTGTGTTATATCTATATCAACTTGCAATGGGACCCTATAACTTCCGTTACGAATTTTTTTTAGCGCATCCACGTAATCCAGAATCGAAAGAGGGAAAAAATCTCCATCGTGAGCATCAGTCATTCCAATTATATCCCCTTCCTGATTAAAACATATAATTTTCGACCAACCTCCAAAAATACTACTTGGCATATCTATCTTTTTTAATTTATTGGTAATTTCAACCATTTCTTTATTGACAGCGAATTTTTTATATTGCTAGCGAATTTCTCATTAATATTTTTAGAGAGTTCTTTTAAATCAGAGCGCAAGAAATAGGTTTTTTTATTTAAATCATAATTGACATGGTTGTACAGCAAGCTATTTTTATATGCTGCAATCCGTTGCGTATTCTTGTTTATTTTTATGTTATTTTCTTGGAGAAGTTTAATGGCCTGTCGTAGCAATTCATCTTTTCTTTCTTCACAGATTTTGGATAAGAAGTAACAACAATAAGCATGACAATAACGGCCAGCGATTTTACCATTTTCTGTTCGAAAAGGACCAGAATGTGCCTTTCTGGCCCAATCTAAAATATTGTCAATATCTGTTTCGTTTACTAAATTTAAGTGGATAAGTGCTTTTGCCCCCCAGAAACGACCTAAATGATGAAATGGTTCTCGCTCGGATTCAATTGGTTTAAATATTGATTCTGCATTTTTTAGATTGGTCAAAGCCTTTTTCAAACTCTCATCTGAATTAGTCGCTATATAATTGTAGTATTCAATTATTGCACCTATAGTTAAATTATTTGCTTTCAATATGCGTATTGAAGAGGGAGAAGTATCGTCTATAACAATATTCTGATCGGCCTTTATATAGCTCCTCTGTGCTTTTATTATGTTTAATGAATGATATCTTAGCAACGCTAATGAACTTTCGTGTACTCCTTTCATCAAGTTTGATATTTGTATAGGTAGAGACTTGCTCAATTTGTTTAATATTATACTTAGTTTACTATCTTGGATTGTCTCTAAACTATCCCAATCTTCAGTACTGTCAAAAATACCTACATATAGCCATAAAATTCTAGGAATTATTTCAATATTGTTTTCCCAATCACTTTCTTTAATTATTTTATCTAGTATTTTTTTTGCTTCCTCTGGTTTATTGTCGTTTCTGTACATTAATGCTTTTTGAATTGAAACCTCAATGGAGTTTTCACTTTTTATCTCAGTTTTATTTGTTAAATCTTCAAAAAAATCATACTGACACCACAGTTTAAATAAGAAATCAGACAGCTGTTCTGTTATTTTATCATCTTGGCAGTCTAAGTATATAGGGATGACATTAATATGCTTTAAATATTTTTCAAACTCTTCGTCTCGCCTTGGCAATACAATATATTTATCAGGAAGAGCTCCAGAATTTAATTTTTTTTCGCCTTCAAGAATTCTGAAAATATTATCATCCTGAAGGCTATAACCAATAAACAGTATTGTATTTGAAGCAAAAATTATTCTCACGAACTCATCCACTAAATTAGGAGTTTTTATTCTTTCGATATAATCTTCTTTTGTTAAAATAAGTAAGTCTCGTATCTCAGTGTCGCCATGGAGTTTTATTAATATGTTTTTTCCTTGATTGATCTTGGGAATGTCTGATGCTGTTCTGACTATGATCAATTCGTCATTATTATTTAGCGCAGAATTTTTAAATGATTTTTCTATTAGTTGATCATAGTTTGTAGTGATATAGATATTGGCATTTAGTCTTGTTATTAGTTGGTGTAAAATATTAGGTTTGATATTATTGTTGTCGAATACTTTATTGAAATTTTTATTAAAGTTTGGGTGAAAATGAGCTATGGACATTGCTGTTGGAAATGGCAATCTGTCAAATCCATTTTCATTTATAAATGATTTAGCGCTTGGTAGGCCTGAGGGAATGGATATTCCTGCTCCGCAAAAAGGTACTAAGCTTTTTTTCTTTAATTCTGGGGCAAGGATTTTGATGGCTTCATTTGGGTTCATATATATCTCTAAAGCTTAAATAGGGTTCGTACTTACTGATATAATTAATTCGAGGGTAAAATGTTGGCACATCTTCTTGGTTGATTATTTTTAGGGAAATGACTTCTTCTATAAACTGTTCCTCGTCTAATTCGGTGAGTTTTTTATTTATTTCCGTTCTTTTTATTTTATTTAAATATGGAATTATTAATTTCTCTCTAATTAGTTTTCCTCGTGATATTTTTTCGTTGTTGTATGGGAAAACTATTTTTACAAGGAATTCTTCTTTTATAATACTTCTATAATTGCTGAAATGAATAGAGTCTAGTTTGTTATTGATGAAAAAAAATTCTTTTTTTAGAAATTCGTGGGTGGTTTTGCAAAATAATTTGTCGAATTTTTTCACAAATTCTTCATGGGATGAAGAGTTGTAAAAATCTAAATTCAATTCGTATAACCTATTTGTAAGATCTTTGTCTTTTAGGTTGAATTTTAAAATATCCATGACCTTATCTGGAATTATTGAAGGAGATAAATTCAATGCAGTTGTTATCCAAATAGGGTCTTCGATAAAACCAGTGATAATATCAGCCATCAGAAGAATCATTGCTTCTGTGGAAATTTTATTGATTTTTTTATCAATAACATGTTTTACTTCGGAAAAATCAAAAGGAGTGCTCGTCAAATTATTATCTGTAATATATCTTTTTAGGTCTTTTCCTTGGTCGAAAAATCCCTTTTCGCTATTGTGGGAAAAAGGCCAACGATTTAGGTCGTGCCCCCAAGCTAATAACTCCAACTTATTCAAATCAACAAAGGTACCATGCCTTCTAAAATTTATCCCCATAACCAAGGATACCCAAACAACTCGTCTCACATGGTAATATCTTGAGAAGGCAATATTTCTTGAATTATGAGGTTCATGTAAGATTGTGACAAATCCTGTTATTTTTAAGAGTCTGTTTACGTTTTTTTCTATGATTTTAGGAGGCTGTAATTTTGTTATCTCTAAATTTTCCATAATTTTATAGTTGTTACGAATGAAATTACAGTGCTTGTTATTTGTTTCCTCGAAAGTAGGTATAAAATTGCGAATACACAACAGTAATAGAATGTTTTTAGGGTTATGTAAATAATATTCTTTTTTAGTGGTTAAGCACTAATGTGTATTTATAGAAAACTTCGACGGGTAAATTGTATTTGATTCACGGTAGTCTTAGAATCAATTACTAGGTCCACAAATATACAAAATTCTATTGATTTTCGAATACTTATTAAATTAAATCCATTGATAATTGTTAAAGCGCTCCGCGCTCAGAATTTTTTATTTTATGTTTTTTGATTACTTATTTTGTTTGTTCTGTAATTATTAAAAACAATCATCACGGCCAATGACGAAATTTCTTTTGAGAATTTACCCAAGGCGGTAGCTCACTTAGTGAACGAAGTAGCTGAGATCAAAGCATTGGTCGAGAAAGGGCAAGATGTGGTTATTTCTCCAAAACGTATTCCTATCGGGATAGATGAGGCGTGTAAAATCATCGGGAAAGCCAAGCCTGCAATTTATACGCTTGTGCGTAAGCGTTTACTCCCTTGCTATAAGAACGGAAAGCAACTCTACTTCTTCGAGGATGAGTTGCTCGAATGGATAGCTAATGGTCGTAGAAAAACTGTGCGAGAACTAGCCGAAGACTCAAAGCTCTTTATCTCTGAAAAGAAAGCCAAGCTCTCTCATTTCTAAATCCCTATTCAACGATGAAAGAAGAAATGGATGAACGACCAGAAGGGAAGCAATCCAAGAATGAACGGATAGAGTCCTTTCTAAGGGCGCACTATGACTTTCGATTCAACACCGTAAAAAGTCGCACGGAGTTTCGATACTCGAATAAAGATGAACCTTTCTATCCTCTCTGCAAATTCGACATCAACTCCATGCGACGGCTATTGGACTCTTCACAAGGTATCAGTACCTCGGCAGAGAATATACGAGCGATATTGGAAAGTGATTTCTGCCCGCGTATCAATCCTGTACAGGAGTATTTTCAAAAACTATCGAATTGGAACGCGGGAGAGGATTCGGAGATTATTCACTTGGCTTCGTGCGTAACGGTTCGGAATCCTGAGAAGTGGCAAACCTACTTGACCAAATGGCTTATTGCAGTGGTGGCGAATGCGATGGATGATTTATTCTGTCGCAATCACACCTGTCTGGTTTTGACTGGAGAGCAGGGTAAGTTTAAGACCACTTTCTTAGACTTGCTTTGTCCCGTGGAGCTAAAAGCATATTTGTTTACGGGTACTATTGACCCTCAAAACAAGGATACGCAGAACCTTATAGCCGAATACCTGTTTATCAATATCGACGACCAACTCAAAGCCCTCAACAAAAGAGACGAAAATGAGTTGAAGAATCTCATCACAACTCCACGGGTTAAGTATCTCAGACCATACGATACGTACATCGAAGAGTATCCTCACTTAGCCAGTTTTATGGCTTCGGTAAATGGTAATGACTTCCTTACGGATCCGACGGGTAGTCGTCGGTTTCTTCCTTTTGAAGTAGAAGCTATTGACATAGAAGCTGCTAAACAGGTCAATATCAATAAGGTTTATTCGGAGGCTTGGTGGTATTGGGAAAGTGGATATCGGTACTGGTTTGATGATGCTGAGATTGCAGAATTGCACCGAGAGAGCGAAGGCTTTCATGTGCAGACAGTCGAATACGAAATGTTACTCAAAGGCTTTGAGAAACCAAGTCCTACGGAAGAATCTTATATGACTACTTCGGAAGTCCTGAATTATTTGCGTGGATACACCACACTAAACCTCTCTGAAAAACGAATGGGTGAAGCCCTGCGCAAAGCAGGATTTGAACGAAAGTCTCGACGGATAGGAGGTAACCCTATGTATGTTTATCATATCAGGAAAGTCTTCCCGAATCCGTTCGTGAGTTCCTTTTGACCTATTGTACTACTTACTACAAGAGATACTAATCCAGTGAAAGAAAAAAGATTGAGCCTGTAGTATGGTTTTATAATCTGTCTTACAACAGAGTTACTACTCTCACCGATGATACTACTACGAAAAAATAGGTTACGACTCTTTTTCTTTTCACTGTGAAAGAGTTATCCATCCATATTCATGTAGTAAGGAAAATCTCCAAAACTTAGAAAAACATGATGAATATTGAACATATAAAATCCTTATCTCTGAAAGATTATTTGGCAAATAAAGGCCATTACCCCGTGAAGGAGTATACGACTTATGGAATGTATAGAGACCTTTTTCGAGAAGAGAGTAGTCCAAGTTTCAAGGTTGATTATAGAGCAAACCTCTGGTATGACTTTGGAAGCGGAGAAGGTGGCAGCATAATTGATTTGGTAATGAAACTACATGGCTGCACACTGTCTCAAGCAATTGGACTGTTAGAAAACCGTGTAGAGATTGGCCCTCTTACGCAGAACGACTTTGAACGACAGGTAGAGAGGCGCGAAGAGATGAAAATAATCGAAGCCGTCTCTACGCTATCGGAATGCCCAACGACTTGGGAGGTTATGCCATTCGTAATCTCTATTTCAAAGGTTGTTTTCCTCCTTCCTGTTTCTCCTCCTTTGATCGAAATACGGACACTGTAAATCTCTTTGAAGGATTTATGGATTACTTGAGTTTTTGTACTCTTTATCCTGAAAGAAATACTGAATCTGCAGTTGTATTGAACTCTGTAAACAATCTCCAGGAAGCTCATCCTTTGCTCTCGAAATATGCCGTTGTTAACGCTTATCTCGATAACGATGCAGCAGGAAAGAAGACACTTGAAGTGCTTCGGAGAATGAATCTTCCCGTTAATGATTGCCCTATTCTTTATGAGGGACATAAAGACTTGTATGATTTTCTCTGTCGAAAAAATCAAGAACTCATTTCTCCTCCGAGAAAGAGAAGTCGGGGACTCAAACGATGAATGGGTATGGAGTCAAGCCCTTTGCTTATTAGAGGAGCAAGTTTGTGTTTTGGTCAGACCAAAACCTTGCTCTTCGAGGATTGACTCATCCCGTTGGTCTATTCATAAATCAAAAAACAAATGCAGTAATGAAGACAATAGAAAATCGTAATACGAACGATCGCCCACCCAAACGACCGGTAGAAAAGAAGAAATATAAGGTTACACTGAAAATGGCAACCGAGGAGTTCTACTCTCTGAAAGCTAAAGCGCGGCTTGCAGGGATTACTCGAAGTGAATACATCCGTCGTTGTATTGCTACGAGTATAGTCAGGCAGAGACTATCTCCAGAATTGATGAATCACCTTCGCCAGCTAAGTGGTATGGCCAATAATGTCAATCAGATTGCCCACAAAGCCAATGCTATGGGATACGCACGAGTCTATCAAGACAACCTTGTGATGACTGAGAGATTGGACAATATCATAAAACGAATCGAAGATGATTGCTAAGATTGTTCAGGGGAGAGGATTTCGAGGGGTGATAAACTATGTTTTGGAGAAAGAGCGTGCTCAGCTCTTGCAGGCGGAAGGCATTCGTCTGAAAGATAGAGAAGCTATAATCCGAAGCTTTATTACTCAAAGTAAACTTAATCCCAAGATTACGAAACCTGTAGCCCATATTTCTTTAGATTTCTCAGCTCAAGATAAAGGGCGTTTAACGGATGCTTTTATGGTCAAGGTGGCACAGGAATATTTACAGAAAATGGGCTACTCCAACACGCAGTATCTTATTGCTCGTCATCACGATACAGACCATCCACACATACACATGGTAATCAATCGTATTGATAACGATGGTCGAAGAATTTCAGATCAAAATGAAAAACTACGTAGCACAAAGGTCTGCATGGAACTGACTAAGAAATACGGACTATATATTGCTTCTGGAAAAGAGAATGTCAAGCGTGAACGGCTGAAAGGGAACGACAAAACCAAATATGAGATTTACGATGCTCTCAAAAAATCTATTCCTCAAAGTTTGACGTGGAGACAGTTGCAAGCAACCCTAAAGTAATCAGGTATAGGCTTGGAATTCGAGATAAATGGCAATACGTATAAGATTCAGGGCATCATTTTTGAGAAAGATGGTAATCGGATTTCAGGCTCCCATGTAGATAGAGAATGTAGCTTCTCAAAGATTGACAGGCAGATTAAAGATAATGCCTATCAAGCACTGCAAGTGGCAGAAAAACAAGAGTTCAAAACATCGGAAACTGGAGGTGTGATGGATGCTCTTGATTCTCTTATCGGGCAACTCAACATTTTTTCTCTCTTTAATAGTCCTCATTATGATGCAACGCTTGCCGAATACATTCAGGCTCTGAAAGCCCGAAAGTTGGCAGCTAAAAGTAAAATCAGAATACGCAGGGTACTGCACTAATGTTTAATCACAAAAGAAAAAGTATATGAATACAGATAGAATGGATACCTCGGCCGTATATGGTCTATTTGAGGAATTGAAGCAAAGTCTTACGGAAATGGCTTCCTCCTTAAAGGGAAGATCTGAACAACAAACAATCGATTTGAGTAAAATCGAAGAACTTTTTGGGAAGATGAATACACTTTCAAAGCAAGAGGTGTTTTCTCCCGAACAAATCAGAGTTTTGGAAGAAATACTTACCAAGAGTGTAGTGGCAGGACTGGAAGTAGCCTTTGAGAAGCTGGATGGATGGAATGCAGAGAAAAGAGAGACTCTACAAGCCATCGAGGCGAAAATTGATGAGATGGGCAAAGAGAGTCGTACTGTCATCCGCAAAGAACATATTCTTAGTCTTGACTTTAAGAATAGTAAAACGGTTATCACTCTTTGCTGTATGGGGCTTGCTATTTTGTTTTCACTGCTTGGAAACTTCTGGCAGATGCGACAAAACAGTCAACTGTCAGATAATGACTTGAAGTATCGCCACATCAAAATGTATGGAGAAGCCAATCAGGAAAAGCTAATGGATTTGGAAACGCTCTTTACCTATGAGAGAAACGAAGAGCAGATTGCACTTATCCGAGAACAAGTGGAAACTTACGAACGATTGGTCAAAGAACAGGCAGAAAAGACAGAACGAGCCCGTCTGAACACATCGCAGGCAAATGAACTTCATAAGCAAGCAGAATCCATAAAACAACGGAAATAAATGCTTCTCTTCTATACCCATTAAAAGATTTAAAGGAATGAGAAAATAAATCTTCATTCCCTTTTTCTATGCTATTTCATTTCATATCTTTGCGCTATCAAACAGAGAATATTGAAAGAGATGGATAAACCCATGAATCGAATCAAAGAAGTGCTTGAGGAGAAAGGTATTAAGCAAACATGGCTTGCCGAAAAACTCGGCAAGAGTTTCAGTATTGTCAATGCCTATGTCTGCAACCGCCGTCAACCAAGCCTCGAAACTCTCTTCCAGATTGCAGAGATATTGGGAGTGGAGATAGAAGTACTAATCAAAATGAAAAAGTAGCATGAAATACAAGTATCAATTAATCTTATTAGGTTCAATAGAGAATCCTATTATCAAAGGAATCAAGGGCCAAATTATATCTGGAATCATTGATTTAAAGTTACCACAAGATATCATAAATATAATAGACAGAAATAATTGGAAAGATGAGTATGTGGGAAATCAACCCGCATTCTGTATATACCTTGGAAATGATAATGGGCCTTTCGAAGATTTGGCTATAGTTGAAAAGCTTATTAAAGATGGAACAATGATTCTTCCTGTATTTTTCAATGATTTCTCAAAGGAGATACCCGAAGAACTCAAAAAACAAAATGGAATTAAATATGATGATAACCAGCGAAGTCGTATTGCTAATGTTGTTTTACAAGCATTTGAACTCTTGAGAAGCACAAGAAAAGTATTCATCAGTTATAAAAGATCAGAATCAACTTCTGTAGCTATACAAATGTATGAAGCTCTAGAATCCCATCACTTCGATGTCTTTTTAGATACACATTCTATCGAAAAAGGTGAACTTTTCCAAGAGGAGTTGTGGCACAGAATGACCGATTGCGATGTTATACTATTACTAAATACCCCTGGATTTTTGGAAAGTTATTGGTGTAAGGAAGAACTCGCAGAAGCAGGTTCAAAACAAATAGGAATTGTTCAATTAGTTTGGCCTAAGCATAAGATTAATGCTATTTCCCATCTAAGTTTCCCCTTAAATTTAGAAAGCACTGATTTCGTCGATACAATCTATGATGATAAGGATAAATCAAAACTAAAAAATGATAAGGTTGAGGAAATAGTACAATTTGTTGAGTCTGTACGAGCCAGGAATCTAGCATCTAGGCAAGATAATTTAATAACCGAATTTATGAGTATAGCCAAGCAATGTGGTAGAAGCATTACAGTTCAACCCGAAAGATTTTTGACAGAAGAACTATCAGGCAAAAAGATAATCTATATACCTACTATTGGAATACCACAATCTACTGATTGTCAATCAGCAGAAATTCGACATGAGTTTGAAAAAATCCCTAATAACACTTGTATTAGATTGATTTACGATGATTTAAGAATTAGAGATAAATGGTTAAAGCATTTAGATTGGCTAAATGACAACTTCAAAAAAGACATACATACACTAAAAAAACAAGATTTTGAAAAATGGCTACAACAGAAAAAATGAAAAATATTTTCCTTTCGGCGAGTATTCCTTTGCCAGAAAGAGATGAGAAATATATAGGCACGGCAGATATTATAGCAATACGAGATGCTGTAATAGCATTAACGACAGTAGTACTCCCCCATCATAGGTTAATTTGGGGAGGTCATCCTTCTATTACCCCACTAATATATTATGTAATGGAGAGGCTGAATTTGAATATTCAAGAGCATATAACCTTATATCAATCAAGATTTTTTGAAAAATACTTCCCAGAAGACAATAATAAATTTGAAAATATAGTATTTACTGATGTCGTTGATAATGACAGAGAAAAATCTCTATTATATATGAGGCATAAAATGCTTGATGAATCTGAATTTTCTGCTGGAATTTTCATTGGAGGAATGGAAGGTGTAGAAGAGGAATATGAAATGTTTGTAAAAAAGCACCCAAAAGCGTTGGCTTTACCCATAGCAAGCACAGGTGCCGCTGCAAAAAAAATATATGATGAGCGATTTACAGACAAGAATGAGCGATTAGTAAAAGACTACGCCTATATGTCCCTATTTCAGAAGTATTTAATTAATGAAATATAATTTATTATGAGTAGAAAAGTTTTTTATAGTTTCCATTTTGATAATGATAACTGGCGAGCTGGACAAGTTCGTAATATGGGAGTGGTAGAAGGGAATCAACCCGTTAGTGGAAACAAATGGGAGGAAATCAAACAAAGTGAATCCTCTATCAAAAGATGGATCGATGACAATCTAAAAGACAAGTCTTGTTTAATCGTTTTAATAGAAGAGAAAACAAGCGAAAGAAAGTGGGTAAAGTATGAAATTGAGCGAGCTTGGGAATTAGGGAAAGCTGTTTGTGGAATTTATATTGATAGACTCGAAAAATCTTATGGAGAGCAATCTCTTAAAGGTAAAAACCCTTTGCCAAGTTATATGCCTACTTTTGAAACGGAATACAGCTCAAGTAAATATGCATACAATGATATTAAAAACAATATCACTAATCTAGTAGAAAAAGCTATCGAAGTAAGAAAACTGTATAAATAGTCATGAAAAGAAAAGTTTTTGTATCCTATAAATATTCAGATAAAAAAGTTTGTAGATTAAGTGATACCCCTTGGGGAGAAACAACAACAGCACGCCATTATGTAGATAAACTAACAGGAATTCTTGAAAAGGAAAATCATATCTATAAAGGAGAAGATGATGGAGAGAGCTTAGCCGATTTTCAAGATAGTACAATTGGGTCTAAATTAGCCGATAAAATTTTTGATAGTAGTGTAACCATAGTGTTAGTATCAAAAGGTATGAAAGAAAGCAAACCAGAAAGAGACCAATGGATACCATGGGAGATTTCTTACTCACTAAAAGAGCAAACTAGAGATTATGGTAGAAGTAAAACCAACGGTGTAATAGCAGTCGTCTTACCAGATGAGAATGGCAGTTATGAATATTACATAACGCAAGATACTATTTGCAATTGCAGAAGTTTAAATACCCCATTTCTATTTCAGATATTAAGAGAAAATATGTTTAATGTAAAAAAGCCTAATAGAAGAATTTGTGAGGGAAGTTGGGTTTATTCTGGAGATTGTTCCTATATCCAATCTGTAAAATGGGAAGATTTCGTAAGGAATCCTTCAACATATATAGATAAAACAATTGAACTTAGAGATAGAAAAGATGAATTTGAAATAGTTAAATCTATTAAATAGGATAATGAGTATGGCAAAAAAACTAGATAGAATAAATATCTTCGTGAGTCATTATCATGAAGATGAACGACAGATTAAGGCCCTAAAAAGCCTAATGGGAGAACATTATGAAATGAAAAACAGCTCTGTTACATCAGAAAAATTCAATCGAGCAAAAAATCCAGACTATATTAAATCTCTGCTTAAACCTCTTATTTCTTGGGCTGGTACTTTTATTTGTCTGATTGGAGAAAACACTCATAATAGTGAATGGGTTGATTGGGAAATAAGACAGGCAGGAAAGATGGGTAAACGCATTATTGGTGTATATTGCCATGGTGCAACTGATGCAGATGTTCCTGATGCCCTAGAAGAGTTTGCAGATGCTATTGTTGGATGGCGAAAAGATAAAATCTCTTCTGCAATTAGTGGAGAATCGTATTTTGAAAAGGCAGATGGATCTGTCCGCCCTTTTATTTCTATGGGGCGAAGTACGTGTTAAATATTCAACTTTTGATTTATTTATTTGGGAAGTCTATACTTTATACTGAAAAAACAGGATATATAGTTGCTTTGTGGGGAAAGATTACACAGTCATATATTGAAGGAAAAACTGTTTGAGTATGAGTGAAAATTAAAAAAAATACACAAAACTCATATTTGCAAAATATGGCACGAGGTTTTAGTTACATAGTCAAACGAGATTTTGGGTTTGCACCCAATCCTTTCTATGGATTTTTGACACTAGCTACATGCAAACCTAAAATTCGCAAGTATGTACGGGTCGGAGATTACATAATAGGTAATTCAGATAAAGCATCAGGTAATAAACTCATATATATGGCGAAAACTTCAAAAATTATCACTTTTGATGAATATTGGCAGGATCCAAACTATGCCTGCAAGAAATCTATAATGAATGGAAGCTATAAAAAGTTGTACGGTGATAATATTTACCATCACGAAGATGAAATATGGATGCAGGAAGACTCTCATCATTCAAATGAAGACGGTTCTACCAATATGTATAATTTAAGAAGGGATACTGGAATGACTGATAATGTATTGATAGCGGAAGAGTTTTTTTACTTTGGAAAATCAATGTTTAATGTGCCTGAAGAGTATGAGAAGTGTATCCATAGAGGGATTGGGCATCACTGTCCAGATGAAATGCAATGTATAGCACTATGGTCATACCTGCATAATAATTATGAAATGGGACTAATCGACACCCCTAATTTATTTAAAAACTTTACAAGGTATGATGGTCAATCATAAACAAATAATACCCAATGATGATATTCTTCGATATTATTTTTATTTCATGCAGGAACGCATGAGTATTTTTTGGCGAAAATATGAGGGACATGAACCATTGACAGAAGACCCCATCCTCAAAAAGTATAGATTTACCAATGTGTATAGAGCTTGTGATAGAGTCAGTCAATATCTTATTCGTGATGTAATAAGTAAAGATATAGAAGACTATACCCCACAGGATATGTTGTTACGCATTTTAGTATACAAGATCTTTAACAAAATCGAAACGTGGGAATATGTAGAACAAGTGTATGGAAACATAAGAATAAATCATTTTGACGTAACAGAAATAAGCAACCTTCTTTCAGAACGAAGAAGGTGTTTTCCTATTTTCAATAATGCTTACATGATGACTGGCACTCATAAAAAATATAATTACTTGCCATCCAAGCATGAAAAGTGGTTGTCAATGGTTAAAGAGGAGTTTTTAGGCAATGAAGTTGTTGAAAGTATTCTTAATGTAAATTCTTTAGAAGGTGTATATCGGACTTTGCGCAAGTGTTCATTTTTAGGTGATTTTTTAGCATATCAATTTGCTATTGATTTCAATTATTCTCCATATTTAAACTATAGTGAGAATTCTTTTGTAAAGGCTGGTATAGGTGCTATAAGAGGGATAAAAAAGTGTTTTGTCTCGTATGGGGATAGTTTTGAAGATGCGATCCATTATGTACACGACAACATAGATGTACTAAGAGCAAGATATGGGTATACAGATTTTCGTCCTCTTCCAGGTCATGAGCCAACACTACTGGACCTGCAAAATTGTTTTTGCGAGACCGACAAATATTTGCGAGAGAAAGTGCCTACCCTACAGGTTGGCAATATCCGCATTAAACAGAAGTATAATGCATCAAGAACTAGAATTCTCTTTAGATTCCCTGAAAAATGGGGTGTAGAAATAAATCAAGAATGTACACAAAAGAATTTGATGGAATAAACTCTTTTTTAGTAGGTAGTTGTAAACTTCTACTAAAAGAAGCTCAAGCAAGAGATACCCGAGGGCACAAATGCTTTGAGTTGAATGGACCATATATGTTCAAAATAAAAAATCCTTGTGCCCGCCATATAACTATACCTGAGCGTAAATGGTTAAAAGTCTTACCGTATGCAGAATCCTTGTGGATTGCATCAGGAAGAAATGATATTTACTTTATAAACCACTATCTGAATAGAATGGGAAACTATTCTGACAACCAGGAAACCATGAGAGGAGGCTATGGCCCAAGGATTCGACATTTTAATGGTAGCTCAGAAGATTATGATCATAGAGTAATATCCAATGAATCTGAGAAAGAAACAGACCAGTTTAGGTACATTGTGGATTGTTTTAAAGAAGACCTTAATACTCGCCGAGCGATTATAGACTTGGGAGATCCTATGAAGGATTGTTTTGACAGTGAGCGAAAACTCAAAACTACGAAGGATCTTCCATGTACGCGTACTTTACAGTTTGTCAAGCAGGCAAGTAGTGACAAACTTGATCTCATTGTCAGTATGAGATCAAATGATTTAATTTATGGGGCAAGTGCAGTAAATATTTTTAACTACACCTTTATGTTAGAATATTTTTCAAGTATTCTTGGTTTAGAAATTGGGGAATATATTCATATTGCCAACAATATGCACTATTATGAAAAGTTTGATGAATTGGTTCGACGTATAGCTTCTATAGAGGCAGTGGAAGATGTAGGAGAGCCATTAAAAAAAACATTCCATTCTTTACACGAGTTTGATGAATTAGTAGCAAAGCTATCAAAAGAGGAGGAAAAGATGAGGCAAGACAGACATAATTACAAAGAAGGAGAAATGCAAGACTCTTTCTTTCAACATTGGTATCGAGTATTGTATGACTACAATATGAAAAGATTTAAAGTCTAATTAGACTTTAAATACTCCCTTTCTTGCTGAATATAATTCTTGACTCTGACCCATTATAATTGATTCTTTATGTAAATAATTCAAAGTAGACATATGATTACAAGGAAAAACCTTCTACAAATGCTTTCAGACACTGAGAGCTACAATATCGAGAGGACAGAATCGACTGGCAATATGGATAAGTTTTGTCAGGCTATATGTGCTTTCTCAAATGATATTTCGGGTAGAGGGAAGAGTGGCTATCTCATTATTGGAGCCAAGGACAATGGAGAATTATCTGGTCTGAAGGTCGATGACAAACTCTTATTGCAGATTGCCAATATTCGGACGGATGGCAACATTCTCCCTCAGCCCACCATGACAGTAGAGAAGTTCCATTTTGATGAAGGGGATGTATTGGTGGCAGAAGTCCAGCCCTCAGAATTTCCGCCTGTACGTTATCGTGGTCGTGTTTGGGTGCGTGTCGGCCCTCGGAAGAGCACTGCAACAGAGGCAGAAGAAAAGATACTCACAGAAAGGCGACTTTCGAATGTTCGTACCTTTGACGCAATGCCTTGTCTTGGAACGAGCATTGACGACTTGGATGTATCTCTCATTCGTAAGGAGTTTTTGCCCAAGGCTGTGGCAGAGGATATTCTCGCTGAGGACAAACGAGATATTACGAATCAACTCGCCTCCCTTGGCTTATATGATTTGCGTTATAATTGTCCGACTAATGGGGCTATTGTCCTGTTTGGAAAGAATCCTGAGCGACACGTACATGGGGCGTATATTCAATATGTACGCTTCAAGGGTAAGGATCGTGCGGGTGATATTCTCAATGAACATAAGTTTAGCGGAAATCTTTGTAGGGTATTGCCTAAGATTGATGCTTTTGTCGAGACAAGTATCTCACAAAAGCGTCCCATTCCCGTAAGTGTACTTCGGGAAGAAACAGTTTCCAAGTACCCATATTGGGCTACTCGAGAGTTGTTGATGAATGCCATTATGCATAGGGATTACGAAGGGAATGCACCTATTCAGTTTTATGAGTATGACGACCGTATCGAGATTCAAAACCCTGGCGGATTATATGGCAAGGTTAGTCCCGATAATTTCCCCAATGTGAGTGATTATCGGAATCCCTTTATTGCCGAAGCAATGAAAGTCTTGGGGTATGTAAACCGATTCAGCCGTGGAGTCTACCGAGTTCAGAAGGAGTTGGAAGAAAACGGTAACGGGCAAGCCTATTTTGATTTTTCATTGATTACAGCTTTTCGAGTAGTTGAGAACGTTTCTCAAAAGTATTTTGAAGAGGGCTTTGGAGGAGAAACTGCCCAAGAAAAGCCCAAGAAAGGCCCAAGAAAAGCCCAAGAAACATCCAAGAAACATCCAAGAAACATCCAAGAAGAACTATTAGGCATAATCCAAGAAAATCCAGAGATTACACGGAGAGAAATGGAAATGATACTCGGATGTTCAACGGGTAAAATAAAGTATTACATTGAGAAAATGACTAAGCAAGGTGTCATCAAGCACGAAGGCTCTACAAAGGCTGGAAAGTGGATAATAATCAAATAGAACGTGAAGAATGTGTTGTACATAATATTGAGCAGTCTTTTGTTGCTTGTCGTGCTCACAGGAGCACTCCTTCCGAGAATCAGTACAGCTACAAAATGGTGTTTTATATACCTTTGTTGTGGTTAAACACTTATCATAGGTTTAAACATATATACTATAGCAAATGTCAAATAATGCAGTTTTTCGAAGAATGTTCCCTCATGAGTATTGCATGTTGGAGGACTTTTTGTATGAAGCCATTTTCATACCTGAAGGAGTAGAGCCTCCTCCGTATGACATTATTTATCTACCAGAGCTATATATGTACATTGAAGACTTTGGGAGTAAAGCTTCAGATCTAGCAGTAGTAGCTGAAGTGGATGGAATCATAATCGGAGCAGCATGGGCACGTATCATGATGGACTATGGACATATTGATGATCAAACGCCCTCTCTTTCCATCTCGCTACATCAAAACTTTAGAGGACAAGGCATCGGTACAAAACTTTGGAAGACATTACTTGATCATCTCTTTCTGGCTGGTTATCACCAATGTTCTCTATCTGTACAAAAAACAAATTTTGCTACTAAACTGTATGTACGCAGTGGATTTTATGTCGTCAAAGAGAATCAAGACGACTATGTAATGGTAAAGAAGCTCAGAGAGTAGATAAATCAGAAACACTACTACATTGTCTACAATATAACCATAACCGATTGTTTGTAATCGATTTCAGAAATCATATTTGTACCATGTGATTGCAATCTGCTGTAAATCAGTATAGATTTGTTTTGAAGAAGTCAAATAAGCATTAGATTCCAACATAAATAGAAAAATCGCAGCAAGTGTTTAGCTTGCTGCGATTTTTCTTTTTACCTCATCCCTTATGCCTAACTAGAGGAAGGTATAGTACTTTTATCGTTTGGTCGGTTATACTTTTATAGTTCTAATAAGGTTATATCATTGAGTAGAAGCCAAATAAAGGAAAGAGGCGAGATAGAATAGGTAATGAAGATAAAATCTCTGATTTTTATCTTGCTTTTTTCTATCTAACACATTATTCCATTTCATATCTTTGTGTTAGTGCATTATCCTACATTAGTGATAGGCGAGAGATGATATGACAAGATGATAATAAAGTGAAATCTTGATTTAGTAAGAATATGGAATTACAAACAGAACGTTTAATTTTGAGACCATGGCAAGAGAGCGATGCCGAAGATCTTTACAAGTATGCGCAAAACCCTAATGTTGGTCCAATAGCCGGTTGGCCCCCACATACGAGCATAGAGAATAGTCGTGAGATTATTAAGAGCGTTCTTTCGACTCCTGAAACTTATGCTGTTGTATTGAAAGCGACAGGAGAAGCAGTCGGTAGCGTTGGGTTAATGACGGCAAGAAGTGAAATTCACTCTGCAAAAATGGCAGATACCGAGTGCGAAATAGGCTTCTGGCTTGGAGAGCCATTTTGGGGACAGGGTTTGATACCCGAAGCTATAAATGAGTTACTTCGATATGCTTTTGATGACTTAAAGCAGACTGTCGTTTGGTGCGGTTATTTTGACGGAAATGAAAAATCAAGGCGTGTACAAGAGAAATGTGGATTTACTTACAGCCACACAGAGCACGACAAAGCAGTTCCATTATTGAATGAATTTCGCACAGAACATTTCACGAAACTCACATTAGACAATTGGAGAAAAACCAGAAACAGATAAATATGTTCGGTGATGCTTTTGTGGACTTAAACCTGTTTATGACAGTATTATATCGAGAAGAATTCAGGATAGGGTTAAGTGTTAACTTTTAATTTTCAACCAAAATCGATATGAAAAATAACATAACCATAGCTATAGCTACGATCTTTCAAAACGGAGGGGATGCAACAAGAGCCCTTGAGATAGCGAAGATTATAGATGAATATAAACCAGAGAATTGTAATCTCAGGATTGTATTCCTCACAAGAGGAAGCCTATACGAAGATAAAGTTATTGAAGCAGGATTTGAGCTCTATCGGGCTACTCCTCGATTGGAAGGTATTCGCTATCAAGATGATTTCGAAACTAAATTCGGAGAGCTGATCGGAAACGAATCATTAGCTTATGATATATTGCAGGGGGAGATTAAAGCATATAAAGAAATCAACCCCGATTTACTCATTTATGGATTTTGGCCGATAGGGAGCATCTCAAAGCGTTTGGCTATTCCAAGTGTAAAAAGCATTGCTTTCCTGCCACTGCCGTTAACGGAAACTTTTCTAAATGAGAGCCTCACCTTTCCTGATGAATTATTCTTTTCTCGATTCCCAGCTAAGTTTCAGAAGTGGGTAATGAGCTGTATTCCCCATTCATTTAAAAAGAGGAATCCGGCATTAAAGCATTCCTTAATCAGAAAGGCTGCTGAAAAATCCGGATGGGATGGATCTCCTTTAATCAACATATTTGAGATGCTTAAGTCTGATCTTTTATTGGTCAATGATTTGGCAGTCTTTTACCATACAGAGCAATACGACAGTACGGTAATCTTTACAGGACCGGTGTATGCTCAGGAAAAGCAAGAAGAAATAAAAGACAAAGAAATTCTCAAAATTCTTGATGATACAAATACACGCAAAAAGTTCTTTTGCACTCTTGGAACATCAGGAAGCAAGGAGGAGTTATTAGAAATAGTAAAGATGTTCAACTCTCCTTGGGGCATGAAGTGTGGTGGTATTATTCTTTCTCCTCCTTCTGTTTGTCCATTGGAAGAGTCTCAACGACTGCTTAACAATAAAAATGTTTATGTAACCGATAAATTTGTTCCGGCAAAAGCTATTAGTAAAAGAGTTGATTTAGTAATATGCCATGGAGGACAAGGAACGCTGCAAACAGCAATAACGAGCGCAATTCCTTTGATAGGAGTCGCTACGCAACCTGAACAGAAAATCAATTTGGAGCATTTAGAGGCGTTTGGTTCTGCTATTCGGATACCTATGAGAAAGTGGAACTGCAAAACTCTTGAGAAAAAAATTCAAGAGGTTTTGGAGCATTACCCCGAATATAAACAAAGTGCAGAAATGCTGTGCAGACAATACAATGAAACCAATGCAAAAAAAATCATTGGAGAATCAATTTGGGAATCAATAGAAGTTGTCAGAAAGTAATACCCAAACAACCGGTAATAATATTCTGATTGTTTATAATTGATTTCAGTAGTCATATTTACTCCATGCTATTGCAATCTGTTATAAATCAGAATGTTTTTTTTGTTTTTACTTCAAGGAGGAATTATTAAATAAGTAGTATTCCTACTCGTTGCTACTAATCTCAGTAGCCAATTATCGGAAGTTATACGAATCCGATAATTGGCTGTTTTTATTTCTATATTTGATTCCCTATAATTTTAAGATAAATGAATAGTCGGATTGTAGCTGTTTAGAAAATCATTTGAACGTGTTAGAAAGATAGGTGAAAGGTGTTTAGAAATATGAAGTGAGTCTTGGTTGCTGAAAATCAAAGTTTGGATTCTGGAAATTATGACTTGATTTTTACCAACCGAGCTTTGATTTCTCTTGTTAAACGTATTCACCGAAGGAAGTGAACAGGTTCTTTGGAAATTTGAAATATGGTCAGACTATAAATTCTTCACACTGTTTCAGATGAAGAGAGGGGTGTTTTGTGGATCTGTCAGTGATTATTCTCTTGTGAACAAGAGAGCGTGAGAAACGATTTATGTATGACGTTTTTTGCGGAGCCTTATGGATGTGTACTTTGCTTAGCCTTTCCTGCCATGTTGATCTTTGTGGGGTGTCTGCAAAAGGTATCTGTTGAAGGCTTTTCTAATCTTGGCTCCGGTTTTTCGGCTATTATCTGTTTATTTTTCTTCGCACGAAGAGCGCATGGCATCTTTGTTCTTGGTGCGAGAGGCATGCTTGATGATCCATGCGCACTCCTTTGTCATGTCCGGGCTTTCCCAGTCGGTAATGATCTGCTCAAACTTTAGAGGATCGGCTTTGTAAAGATCGTTCAGATTGTTGGCAACGCTCTTTTGGATGGTTTTGTCCGGATCGTTCCTCAGGTTAGAGAGAATCCTCCGGTAGAGATCAAAGTGCCGTAGCGCGACATCTGTTTTCTTTGACCATGGGAGGTATATGCGGAGGCATTCGCTTGCCAATCGACGTACTCTTTGATGCTCGTCTTTGCTCCACTCCAACATCAGCCGCATGGTCTTTTCGGGAAATCGAATGAGGATCGGACGCATACAGTATTCGCCTGTGAATCTTTTGGTCAGCTCTTTGCTGAATGCCGTGCTCGGCTCGAAGTGAGTGTCTCCGTATAGCTCTACGAACTTGCCCACGGGCCAAAGCCACCACCCCTCGCTGAACATACCTAAGCTCCCTTCGACTTCCGGTCCGAGAATCCGGATGAAGATACTTAGTGTCTGTTCGTAGCTCTCAGGCAGGCATGCTTTGAGCGCAGTGGCAATGAGGATTTGTCTGTCGTTGAACTCTAAGAACTCCAGCCGTTGCGATACCAAGTTGATAAACTTGCCGGTATCAAACGGAGGATATACCGATGCTATTTTATGTCCAAGAAAGAGGCAATACTCCTGATTATAATACTCCTTTAGTTTCTTTGCCATGTTGTTGTCTGTTCGTTTATCGGATTTGAGTGGGCTGAGACTTTGGGTGGTGAAGTAATTGATAAGAAGAGGTCCGATTTCGGATGTTGTTGCGGCATGGAAGCTGCAAAAGAGGAATGACGGAAGGAAAGCATGGGAATATTCGAAGAGAGAGCAAGAGCGCAAACGCGTGCCGAGAAAAAGAGAGTAGAATCGGAGCTTGGAGATAACTTGGAGATAAATAGAAGAGCGAAACAGTAATGTTTCGCTCTTGTGTTATGGTAGTATCAGTCCCACTTATTTTTTGTAGAGACGGCATATTTCCCTCCGCCTGTAAAGAATAGAGCAAGAGCCCCGAATAAGAAGAGTCCGGGTAGTTCTGCCCCCCATCCTCCGTACTGATTGAGAGAAAAAACGGGGTGCCCTCCTAACCAGATAATGGCAATACAATTAAATACGAACAGGAGTGCCGCTAAGCGTGTCCTTGCTCCAAGTATCAGCAGAAGAGGTGCCAGAATCTCTCCTATATATACACCATAGGCGATAAATGCAGGTAGGCTTTTTGCTTCAAGCATCCCTTGTACGGGGCCCATGCCTCCTTGTAGTTTGGCGATGCCATGCAACAGCATCATCACCCCGATCGAGAGTCGGAGGATCAAAATGCCTAAATCTTTGTTTCTATCCATAATGATATTGTGTGTTTGATGTTGTCTTATTTTGTGTCTGTTTTCTGTATTGCTCTGATCAGGCAGTCATAGGTACTTCCATAAGAAGTATTTCGGTGCCCGAAGCATCGGACGTCACGGAGAGAGTGTCTATATCCCAAATTCCGAGACCGTCTCTTGTTGAGAGCGAGTGGCCCGAAATAGTGGCTTTACCTTTTATGATAAAGGCATAGACGCCGTTGCCTTTGTGCTTTATCTTGTATTCGGATGTTGTGCCGTGGTCAAACTTTCCCATATGGAACCATGCATTTTGGTGTATCCATACCCCTTCATCATTCGGATCGGGGGAGAGGATTTGGTGGAATCGGTTGATCATGCTGTTTATATCCAAGCTTTTTTGATCGTAGCGAGGAGCAACATTTTTTTTGTTTGGGAAGATCCAAATCTGTAAAAATTTGGTCAGACGATCTTTGTTCCTATTATATTCACTGTGCTGAATACCTGTCCCGGCACTCATGACTTGAATATCTCCCTGCTTGATCACAGCAATATTGCCAAGAGTATCTTTGTGTTCAAGATCTCCCTCCAAAGGAATGCTGATAATCTCCATATTGTCGTGCGGATGTTTACCAAAGCCCATTCCTGCTGCAACGGTATCATCATTGATTACTCTAAGTGCACCGAAGTGTATGCGTTCGGGATTGTAGTAGTTGCCAAAGCTAAAAGTGTGATAGGATTCTAACCATCCGAAGTTAGCTTTACCACGTGTTTCTGATTTGTGAATTACAAAATTTTTCATGTTAATTAAATCTTATGTGGATTGTGTATAGCTTTTTATAAATTGGTTATCGACAATCTATCCGTAGAGATGTTCTGAAGAGTGTGAGGATTGTTTTATATCTCTTCTTCTGGGAACAACACACTATGAAGCCATGTAACTTAAGTAATTTCCCAAGTGAAACGAAAGCACTATATGTAAAGTGAGCATTATCTCGCTTTTTACATATAGTGCCATCTGAATCGGGTGATTTTATCTTACCCGAGTGTAGAATAGTAGATAAAACGAATCTTCTATCTTCTGTTTTACTTCACTATAAGTGTCTCTGCAAGAGAGAGTTTTTCTTTTGCACTCACCTCTTCAACCGGCGCTCCGAAAGGCATCTGTGCTGTGAGTACCCATGAAGGGTCTACACCTGCAAGGGTCTTGATTTCATCGTCTATCATACCGATGTAGTGCTGAAGATTTACTCCAAAGCCAAGTACATCCAGACCCATCCATACGGCGTATTGGTGAGAGCCCTGAGTCTGTTGAGCCCAAAGAGGAAAGTTTGCAGCGTATGCGGGGAAAGATGCTTGAAGGCCTTCTGTGACAGAAGGTACATCAAAGAAAAGAATAGTGCCGACACCGCTTGCAAAAGCTTGACGTACTTTAGGTGCTGTATTAGCTTCGTACTTCTCTTGCCCCATAAACCCTATCAATGCCTTTTCTATAAGTTCCCAGTGAGCGGTATGCGCTTCTCCCGTAAGAAGTACCATACGAACAGGTTGAGAGTTGAAAGCTGAAGGTATGTTTTGTAGAACATGACCGAGAAGGTCTTCGACGGCTTCGCGTGGAGCTACCCATTCCGGACGGATAGCATAATGAGAATGGCGATGCGAAAGGGCATCTTTAAGAGTTTCTATTTTTGTAGTCATATATTCAAAAAAACCAACTAAGGTGCTATGTCTTTTTATAAATCAAAAATTTGATTTAGTTTGTCCGCAACAATAACTAAAAACAAAACAGATATTTTGTGTAGAACCTTTGTTGGAATATTTATTGTTATTTAGAAGAACTATTTTATATGTTTTGTAATGGAAATACGGACTTCACGTTGCAAAGATACAAAAAAAATAGATTTAATGGCGCAGATATGAACGGATAAATTTATCCTCGTAGGGAGTTGCTTATCCAAATCTTTTTTGTATTTCTTCTGCCGTTATTTTAGAAAAGATTGTATGTCCATCAAAAGTAACTCTGGTTTCTGACAGTTTACGTAGGGAGTAGAGAAGTTTTTGTGCTTCCTGTTTTCGCAGAATAGGTGTAACTCTTTTGTGTAAAGCTTTTACCATCGAAGCAACAATCTGTTCGAGGACAATCTCTTTTGATTTCTTTTCCAAGTGCTTACTTTCATACAGTATCTGGACAAGAAGATCGGGATCTGTCGGCATTCCTTCCGGAATGGCTACCAAGCTGAATGTGTTCCCTCCCATATCGGTAAGGTCGTAGCCTACTTCACTCAATTCATCCATGTATCTGTGTAAAAGATGTGCCTCTTGAGTGTTGAGCGTGAGAAGTTCAGGGAACATCAGCGGTTGAGATACCGGCTTAGAGGCAAGAAGACGTGCCATATATTTGTGGTGCGAAATAGCTCTTGCCGCCTGATGAGCATCTATAATAGAAAGACTATCCTCATCCATAGTGATGATATATCGCTGGCGAAGGATGATGAGAGACTCTCTCTCCGGCTCATCCGACAGGCTTTCTCTCTCTTGGGGAGCAGGGGTCAGGAGCGAGTCTGTATGTGTTGTGTCGTCCGGCTTTAGGGATGAAGAGCGAGACGTGAATACGGAAGCAGCTGTCTCCGGCTCTTGTGATACGGAAGAGGAGAGGGAGGAAGTGCGCCTCTTTACTCTGATGCCGCCGGGGGATGATGTCGTTATGCCGGAATCTTTTTCAAAGTCTTTGTAGAAGGCTTCCCATTCCACATCCTTTTCCAACTCGAAACCTCCGAAATCTTTATAGTCGTCCGGGTCGAATGAAGGGATATAGTCCGTGTTTTCTCCTCCGATGTTGGGTTCTACCAACTCGTTATCGGAAAGAGATTTATAGTTCGGAATGTCTATCTTGTCTTGAGTGAAGTCTATGGCATGCGCCACTGCTCCTTTCATGAGCGTCTCTCGAAGGACGGTATTGAGTATCTGCCCGATATAGGTTTCGTTCTCGAACTTTATTTCGGTCTTAGTCGGGTGGATATTTACGTCTATTGAGGAGGGATCGACATAGAGGTAGATAAAGTAGTCTGGCATATCTCCCGATGGAATCATTCCCTCATAAGCATTCATGAGCATCCGATGAAAGTAGGAGTGCTTCATGAATCGGTCATTTACAAAGAAGTATTGCTGCGCTCCTCTTTTACGGCATTCGGATGGTGCGCTTGTGAATCCGCAGATGCGGACAAGAGGAGTCTCGGCTTCTATCTTGAGTATTTTGTTCTCCAGTCTGTGCCCGAAGAGGTCGAGGAGACGCTTTTTAAGTTCGCCCGGATGGTAGTCGAAGATAACCTTTTCCTGATGCAAGAGGCGAAATCTGATCTGTGGGCAGACTGCGGCAATACGGTATATTTCGGTCTGTATGCGCCTGAACTCGGTGTCGTTGGTCTTTAGAAACTTGCGGCGAGCCGGTATCTCGTGAAAGATGTTCTTTACCGAGAAGATGGATCCGGGGGGACAAGTGGCTATCTCGTTGGAGATAACCCGACCTCCTTTGAGCTCTATGCGCACACCGGTATCTTCATCGTGTTGGCGGGTGATAAGCTCCACCTCTGCCACGGCTGCTATCGAGGGCAATGCCTCTCCCCGAAAGCCCATAGTACAAAGGCGGAAGAGGTCATCGGCTGTCTTTATCTTGCTGGTGGCGTGTCTCTCGAAAGCCATTCGGGCATCTATGGGAGACATCCCTTTCCCGTTGTCTATAACGCGGAGAAGGGTGCGCCCGGCATCCAAGACTTCTATCTCTATCTCTGTGGCTCCTGCATCTATACTGTTTTCGACCAATTCCTTTATGACGGATGCGGGTCGTTGTATGACCTCTCCGGCTGCTATTTGATTGGCAATATTATCAGGAAGAAGATTGATGACATTCTTCATACAGCAGGTTTATCTGTAATATAGGACGTAAAAGAGCACAGCAAGCACCACGAGAAGAAGAAGCATCCACCAGTTGGACTTTGCACGGCTCTCCTTGCTCTGTCCCTTGTCTTTACTGCGTTGGAGATGCTTGGACTGTTTGGAGATAGAGCCTTCGATGAGATCTTTATAGTCTTCCGCAGAAAGAGAGGCCTCGTCTCCGTTCAGCTCTCTCTGGATGCGTCTTACGCGCTTTTCCAGCTCCTGCTTCCTGACATCTGTATAGATGTAGGAGTATCTGAAGCTTTTAGGCTTTTGAGGATTAAAAAAAGATTTCATGGTTAAGATTCTTCTTCTCTGTTAGTAATATTGAGAGACTCTGTTCCGGAGCTTTCTTCTTTCTTCTCTTTATCTTCTTTCTTGCCTCTGTTTGGGGTTGTCCGGAAAATATCTTTCGGAAAGAGCGGACGTCCGGTAGCAAACCAGAAGAAGTTTGGGAAGTTGTAATTTTTACTTTCTACAAGGAAAATAGGATTGACGATGCCTTTTGTCTTTTCAAGGAAAGAGATAGACTCCAACTCCTCTTTCTGGAACAGCATCAGTATGGATGCGCTCTGAACGCGAACCTGAGAGGAGACAACAGAGTCTCCTTCTACGGTATAGTAGATGGTTTCAGCGTTTCCACTGGTTCGGACAGAGTCCATCTTGTTGTCATTAAAATAGGCAAGGATTTCGTTTCCAACCATTTGGTTATAGAAGAGATCCTCGGTCAGCTCCATGGAGACCAACGCATTGTTCGAGATCTGTGCCTTGTACGGGTTGCCGTCTTTCATGAACAGACGAATGGTGTCTCCCGATATTTGTGAACTGTCGCTCCATATAATGGGCTTGCCCAGAAGGTTCAAAACGGAGTCTTTGGAGCGGTAAAGGAGAGTGTCGGACACGGCTTGAACATCCTTTCGATATATCCGAACATTCTCCAAGCCCTTTACAATGTCTCCGTTGATGGTGTCTCGTATCAGCTGCATCTCCAATGCGTGCGCCCAAAGCGTGTCTTTGGAGGAGAAGTCCATCACGTAAGCGTTGTCTCTTGCCAAGCCTTTGCCCTCTTTTTCATGGTACTCCGCATACTCTCCGTGAAGCGATACGTTTTCGGCTGTATCTTTCAGCTCTACGTTCCCGAAGAGCTTTGCCAGAGATTCGCTACGGCTATACACCATAGAGTCTCCCGTAGCAGTGCGAGAGCCTGAATAGAGTTTGCTCTTGTCCAAAAGGTAAGCGATGTCTCTTTGAGTGTCGTATACTCCTTTGGATGTGAGGATATATCCGCTGTCTCCTACGATGCGAGAGGGGCTTTTAATATCTGCAACCTTAGTCTCCGTATTGTAAAAGAGCTTGTCGGAATAGAGTGTGAAGTTGGGGTTTTCCAGCCTCACATCAAACTTGAATATGGCTGTCTTGTTGTCCGTATAGTACTCTCCGTACTGGGAAGTGAGTGTGTTCAGCGAGTCCACTATGGTTCCGCCCTCGAAGTAGTAGCCCAAACCGATGTTTCTGTCGTAGTCCAGACTGTCGGTAAAGAGGGTATTCTCTCCGTGTCGCATGATCACATTGCCACGCAAACGAGCTATCAGGCTGATGCCATCGTAGTCGAGATAGTCGCAGGTAATGTGCAGAGAGTCTCCTTGAATGATATGAACATTTCCGAAAGACTCTATGGCGTTGCGCTGTTCGTACAACAATGCACTGTCGCACTTCATTACCGCTCCTTTGTGATAGAAGTTGACATCTCCCGTGAATATCTTAGCATCCGGATTGATATCCCTATCGTACCACAATCGTCTGGCTTCCGCCTCTATCTTCTCTACCTCCTGATTCTTTTTTTGTTGGGTCGGAGGGTTTTGATAATAGGGCAAGAGAGCGGAGGATGAACGCAATGTCGCACCACCCACACCTATGATAAAGAAAGCGGTTATACAGCAAAAAACGACCTGTCTTACTCTTTTATCCATCCCGGGTAGATGAATTTACAGTGACGCCACTTAGGATTTATCTTAATGTATGTCTCTGCTTGCTTCTCTTGGATCCACTTGTTCAGAGCTTGCTGTTGTTTCTCTCGCAAGACAAAGTCTTTGATGATCTGGAAGTCTTGAGACACGTTTGCTCTGTGTCCCGGATTGCGTTTGCGCAGCTTCACAATAGCCACAACCGTATTGCCATCCTTGTCTTCCATGGTAAATGGCTGTGATACTTCTCCCTCTTTCATCTTGCTGACAATAGGACCGATCTCTTGTGGAAGATCTTCCATTTGGAATTGGGCTGTACCTTGAAGGTGTCCGGAGCCGGATGCTTTATTGTTTACCATGACGCCGCTATTGTTTCGCGTATCTTCGTCATAAGATAGATACCTTGCGGCATCTGCGAAAGAAAGGGAGTCTACGGCTATTTTGTGAGCGATGGAGTCGAGTCTGGCTGTTGCAGCGGTAACTGCTTCTTCGGAAGGTGAAGGGCGAAGCATGATGTGCCGTACGTTCACAAGATCGCCTTTCTTCTCGATAAACTGCATGATGTGATAGCCATATCTCGTCTGTACTATGCGGGAAACCTTTTGGGGATCCATGGAGAAAGCAACATTTGCAAACTCCGGTTCCAACTCCGCTTTACCATAGAACCCAAGCTCTCCGCCCTTTAGAGCCGAGCCTTTATCCTGGGAATAGAGTCGGGCCAATAGTGAAAAGTCTCTCTTGCCGGCATTGACTTCCGCTGCGTACAACCGAAGTTTTGCTTTGATTTTATCTATCTCCTCTACGGACACTTTGGGTTTGATGGTTACGATCTGTACCTCTACCGTTTCCGGCATAAAGGGAAGGGAGTCTTTGTTTACCTTTTCATAGAAACGATTAACCTCGGACGGAGACACCTTTATATTGCCCATAATGGTCTGTTGTACCTGTTGCACCACAGACTCTTCCCGTAGTGCCTTGCGACGCTCTTCACGTATCTGGGAGATGGTTCTGCCTAAAAGTTCTTCGAGTCTTTCTCTTCCCCCCACTTCGTTGATCTTTTGGCTGATCCAGCGTTCGGCTGCCTGAATTACCATCGACTCGTTCGGGGAGATACTGTCTATCTTTGCCTGTCTCAAGAACAGCTTCTGTATCGCCATCTGTTCAGGGATAAAGCACATCGGGTCGCCATCCACTTTCGATCCGCTCTGCTTTAGGTATATGAGCTGATTCTCTATATCGGATAGCAGGATTGTCTCATCTCCCACCACCCAAGCTATTTCATCTATTATTGTTCTCTTTTGAGCATGGAGTTGCAGTGAAAAAAGCATAGAGACACCGAGGCTCCACATTATCCATTTCAGTGTTTTCATTATCTCTTAGTATGGGATTTTCTATTAGTTTATCTTTTTGCTCCAAGTATCTTTTAGCGATACGGTGCGGTTAAAGACCTTTTTATCCGGTGTGCTGTCCGGGTCTACATTGAAGTATCCAATGCGTTGGAACTGGAAGTGTTGCAGGGGTTGAGCATCCGCCAAATACTTTTCCGCTTTGGCATTGGTGATGATCTTCAACGAGTCCGGATTGAGATAATCTCTGAAATCTTCAATCTTAGGATCCGACGGATTCTCTACCGTAAAGAGTCTGTCATACAGACGCACTTCGACGTCAATACAATCATCGACGGCAACCCAGTGCAATGTCCCCTTCACTTTTCGGTTTGAAGTATCCGATCCACTCCTGCTGCTTGGGTCATACTCCGCATATACCTCGACCACCTTGCCTGTTTCGTCCTTCTTGCAGCCGGTACAGGTAACGATGTATCCGTTCTTAAGACGCACATCTTGCCCCGGAGTCATACGGAAATACTTCTTCGGTGCATTTTCCATAAAGTCTTCCTGCTCTATGTATAACTCGCGTGCAAAAGTTATCGTATGGGTTGTGGAGTTTGGATCTTCCGGATTATCTATGGCAACCATCTCCTCTTTCTTATCTTCCGGATAGTTGGCGATGATCAGCTTAACAGGGTTCAACACAACACTTACACGAGTAGCATGCTTGTTCAGATCCTCTCTTACCGCATATTCCAACAGTCCTACATCTACCACCCCTTCGTATTTGGTGTATCCGATTCTGTCTATAAAGTTTCGGATGGATTCGGGTGTATATCCTCTTCTTCTAAGCCCCGTGATGGTCGGCATACGAGGATCGTCCCATCCCTTAACGGCTTTCTCCTGTACGAGTTGAAGCAGCTTGCGCTTACTCATCATCGTATATGTGAGGTTGAGACGGTTGAACTCATACTGACGAGGGCGATAATCGCTCTTCATGAGCAGGTCTATGAAGTAGTCGTAAAGTGGTCTGTGCACAACAAACTCCAGCGTACATATCGAGTGAGTAACACCTTCAAAATAGTCGCACTGCCCATGAGCAAAGTCGTACATAGGATAAACCTTCCAAGCCGTACCCGTACGATGATGAGGAACATTGATGATGCGATAGATGATCGGATCCCTAAAGTGCATATTGGAATGCGCCATATCTATCTTTGCTCTCAGTGTCAGAGAACCTTCCGGAAACTCTCCTTTATTCATCCTTCTAAATAGATCCAAACTCTCTTCTATGGGTCTGTCGCGGAACGGGCTGTTTATACCCGGAGTGGTTGGAGTGCCTTTTTGAGCGGCTATCTGCTCTGCAGACTGCTCCTCGACGTAGGCGTGCCCCTTTTTGATAAGATCTTCGGCGAAGTCGTACAACTGTTGGAAGTAGTCCGATGCGTAGAAGATTTCTCCCCATTTGAATCCAAGCCACTCTATATCCTCTTTTATGGCATCCACATACTCCACATCTTCCTTTATCGGATTGGTGTCATCGAATCTGAGATTGCAGATACCATTATACTTTTCAGCGATACCGAAGTCTATACAGATCGCTTTGGCATGACCGATATGAAGGTAACCATTGGGCTCCGGAGGAAATCGGGTCTGTATGCGACCGTCGTGTAGTCCTTCCCTTATATCTTTTTCTACTATGGCTTCGATGAAGTTCAGCGACTTTCCTTCTCCGCTTTCCATCTTGGTGTTTCCTGCTACGCTGTCATGTGTGTTCATATTATATCTCTTTATGGTATTTCTCTATTGTTTTATGTCATTATTCTTTGTTCACGAAAACAAACTGCTTGAGTCTCTCGTTGTTTGAGTTCATAATATCCTTTCCTCTCCCTTCCCACTCGATGCGTCCGCGATGAACGAATATCACTTTCTCGCCCAACTTCTCCAGCGAATTCATATCATGAGTATTGATGATAGTAGTCATGCCGGACTCGTGAGTGATTTCAAGCAGCAGATCATCTATAACCGAAGAGGTCTGCGGATCCAGTCCGGAGTTCGGCTCATCGCAGAAAAGGTATTTCGGCTTAAGGGCTATTGCTCTGGCTATGGCTGCTCGCTTCATCATTCCACCACTTACTTCGGCAGGATATTTCTTGCCTGCATCCACCATCTTAACTCTGGCAAGACACTCTTTTGCCACACTTATCCGTTGGGCTTTAGGCAGTGGAGAGAACATATCAAGCGGAAACATCACATTCTCCAGTATTGTCATGCTGTCGAACAGAGCCGATCCCTGAAAGAGCATACCTACCTCCTGTCTCAGCTTCTTCATTTCGTTCTCCGAAAGGTTATAGATAGAGTTGCCATCGTATAGCACCTCGCCTTTGTCCGGGAACACAAGCCCTACGATGCTTTTCAGCAGTACAGTCTTTCCGGCACCGCTTTTGCCTATTATCAGAGACGTTTTGCCGGACTCGAAAGTGGCGGATATGCCTCTCAATACATCCTTTCCGCCAAAAGATTTTTGTACGTTTTTTATCTCTATCATTCTATTCGGATTCTAACGTTTAACCTCTCCTACACCAACATGAGTTGGGTCAGGAGCAAGTCTGCCACAAGGATCATGATACTGCTTGATACCACCGCTTTGGTACTTGCCTTGCCCACTTCCAATGCTCCTCCCTTTACAAAGTATCCGTAAAACGCGGCTATGGAGGCGATGAGAAATACATACACTTCGCTCTTGACCATGGAGTAGAAGAGGTAGTAAGGCTCGAAAAGGTACTGGATTCCTTGAATATATGCACTGATAGGCATTTCCGGATTGATGCTGCAAGCGATATAGCCACCGATGATACCGGTAAACATACTTATCAAGACCAATACCGGAACGAAGAGCATGATACCTACAATCTTCGGAAGGATCAGGAAGTTGGCAGAGTTTATCCCCATTATTTCTATCGCGTCTATCTGCTCCGATACACGCATTGTTCCTATCTCACTGGCAACGCTACTGCCTATCTTGCCTGCGAGGATAAGGCACATCACGGTGGAAGAAAATTCCAACAGCACTATCTCTCTCGTTGTGAACCCGATGGTAAACTTGGGTATCAGAGGCGATGTGAGGTTCAGTCCCAACTGAATGGTTATTACAGCTCCGATGAAGAAAGATATAATGATGACGATCCAAAGAGAATCATATCCCAGCTTGTACATCTCCTTCAGCATCTCCCGAAGGAACATACGAAACTTGTCAGGTCTTTCAAAAACCCGCTTCATCAGCAAGAAGTATTGTCCTACTTCTTCTATCTTTTTTTTCAGTAAGCCAAGCATCTGTTCTCTCTTACAACTTTCCTTGTTTGCAATTCGGTATTCAACAAGCAAATATACAGAAAAAACAGCTTTCCGGTGCTTTACATACATCATTCCGGAAATAGGATAGTGCAAAGCCACATTGCTCTGCTTTCTTTTGGCGGCTGTTTCTGTCCGACAGTCCTTATAGGATGGCAATGAGAAGAATGTTTGCCGGAGATCGGCCTTTTTGTGTCCGGTTTTATTTAGTCCTTGTCGGGAGTTTTATTTTAACGCTTTCGGATGTTCTTTTTAACTTGTTCGGAACTTCTCTTAAACCTTGTAAAATCTTGAAATCATGCTCCGGTTTGAAGAAATCAAGTTTTGACTTTTGGAAGTCAGGGTTCGATTTGTATCCATCGGCTCTTGATTTCCAACTCTATAAGGCATCAGAGCGATTTTTGTCCCTGTTTAATGAATTTTGTTGACGGCTTCAAGAGATTTTGCAGACCCTTTGGGAGTTTGAGACAGCTGTGATGGGGGAGTGGAGGAGGGTTTATGACGGAACAGATGAGGAGCGCGAAAACTCTTTTCGAGAGTGCCCTCTCAATATCTATATCGGCATGAGCGGTGATGCCGTGCGGGTTACTTATTTTTTTTAGTTACATTTGTATCGTTCTGTGATGTCGTATTTGAATAAAGCAAAGCAATCATAAAATGAAGAGAAACAGATATATCGAAAGAGTGCAACAGCTCTCCATGGCTTGTCTTATGGGGCTGTTGCTGTTGGGTTGCTCTACCGTTCCGCTCACGGGAAGGAAGCAGCTCAACTTGGTTTCGGATCAGCAGATCCTCTCTCTAAGCTCGAGTCAATACAGAGAGTTTATCGCTCAAGCTCCTATCTCCAAAAATGCTGCACAGACAAGGAGAGTGTTGGAGGTGGGGAACAGGATTGCCAAGGCGGCAGAGGCTTACCTTAGAAATGCCGGATTAGGTTCGGAGGTATCGCAGTACAGATGGGAGTTCAACCTTGTAGCCTCCAATCAGGTAAACGCATTCTGTATGCCGGGAGGGAAGATTGTCGTTTACGAAGGCATCCTTCGCTTTGCTTCCACCGACGATGAGCTTGCTACAGTAATGGCTCATGAGGTTGCGCATGCACTGGCAAAGCATTCCAATGAACGGATGTCTCAGGCTCTTGTTCAGCAACTCGGTGCCGAGGCTCTCAGCTTAGCCGTTGGAAAGCAGAGCGCAGCGGTAAGGGCGGTTGCAGGAGCTGTGTATGGTATCGGCAGCAATGTGGCTGTCATGCTACCTTACAGCCGTACACACGAGTACGAAAGCGACAGAATCGGTCTTACACTAATGGCGATGGCAGGCTACAACCCTCGTATGGCTGTAACATTTTGGGAGAAGATGTCGCAGAGCCAAGGTGCCAAAGAGACCTCTGATATGCTTAGCACTCACCCTTCGGATAAGAAGAGGATAGATGCCATCAATAAGTATCTGCCCGAAGCACTCAAGCATTATGGCGGGAATGCCACGACGACAACAAATGCCAAGAAGGGTGGCATCATCACTCGCTACTGATTTTAGACCGATATAGAAGTAGAGAATTTGAAGAAAGAGAATCCTACCGATCCCTCTTTATGGCTTCCGACAACCAAGAAGGAGGTGGAAAGACTGGGATGGGACAGCCTTGATGTCATCCTTTTTGCCGGTGATGCATACATCGACCACCCTTCATTCGGAATGGCGGTCATTGGTCGCATCCTCCAAAAGCACGGCTACAAGGTGGCGATAGTACCGCAACCCAACTGGCGAGACGACCTCAGAGACTTCAAGAAGCTCGGACGGCCTCGCCTGTTTTTCGGTATATCGCCCGGTGCAATGGACTCTATGATTAACCATTATACCGCTGCCAAAAGGCTTCGTAGCAATGATGCCTATACGCCGGACGGCAGATCGGATATGCGTCCGGACTATCCGACCATCGTCTATTCCAAGATTTTGAGAGAGCTGTACCCCGATGTCCCGATCGTGGCAGGCGGTATAGAGGCATCGTTGAGGCGTGTGGCGCATTACGACTACTGGCAAGACAAACTTCTTCCCGGTATGCCGGTGATGGCTCCGATAGATTTCCTCATTTACGGTATGGGGGAGAAGCCTATCGTGGAGCTGGCTGATGCTTATGCCGAAGGGAGAAGCATCGAGGAGATGAAGAAGATTCCGCAGCTTGCTTACTTGGAAAAAGGCGCGTATACCCCCGCTCCCGATAGCGATGATATAGTGCTTCACAGCTACGAGGAGGCGTTGGCATCGAAAAAGAAACATGCAGCCAACTTCAAACATATAGAGGAGCAGAGCAATGCCGTCAAGGCTAAAAGGTTGATAGAGCCGGTAGGGGAGGGATACATAGTGGTCAATCCGCCTTATCCCGTTATGACTTCGGAGGAGTTGGATGAGTCTTTCGATCTTCCTTATACACGGCTTCCTCATCCGAAGTATAAGGGTAAACACATTCCGGCATACGAGATGATCAAGTTTTCCGTGAACATGCACCGTGGCTGTTTTGGCGGATGCTCTTTCTGTACCATCTCGGCTCATCAGGGGAAGTTTATCGTTTCCAGAAGCGAGCGTTCCATTCTGGAAGAGGCAAAGCATCTCACTCACATGCCGGACTTTAAGGGATACATCTCCGATCTTGGAGGACCCAGTGCAAACATGTATGCCATGAGAGGACGCAACCTGAAAGCCTGCGAGAAGTGTCTCAGACCCTCTTGCATCTTCCCCGGTATCTGTCCGAATCTAAATGCAGACCATACTCCGCTGAATAATATCCTGAAAAAAGTGGATGCCTTGCCCGGTATCAAGAAGAGTTTTATCGGGAGTGGTATAAGATATGACCTCCTCCTCCATCCGTATAAAGATGAAAAGCTGAAGATGGCAGCACGTACCTATATGGAGGAGGTAATAGCTCATCACACATCCGGACGGCTCAAGGTGGCGCCGGAACACACTTCGGACAGAGTGTTGGAGCAGATGCGCAAGCCCTCTTTCTCTCTTTTCTATACGTTCAAAAAGGAGTTTGACCGGATCAATAAAGCGTATGGTCTCAAGCAGCAACTGATTCCTTATTTTATATCATCGCATCCAGGAAGCAGGGAAGAAGATATGGCAGAACTGGCGGTAGCCACTAAAAATCTTCAGTTTAAGCTGGAACAGGTGCAAGATTTTACGCCTACTCCCATGACGGTATCCACTGTGATATACTACACAGGGTATCATCCTTACACGATGGAAAGGGTCTTCACTGCCACTACACCCGAACAGAAAGAGCGGCAACGGCAGTACTTCTTCTGGTACAAGCCGGAGATGAAAGGTGCTATCCGGAAATCTCTGACCCATATCAAGCGTTTGGATCTGCTGAGACTGCTTTTCCCAAACGAGCGTAGAGAAAAATAGAAGGAGATTTGGATAATTCAAGGATAGAAACGAAATTTGCAACGGATTGTTATTTGGATAAACAAACTATAAATACATACTTATGAAGAAAATTCTTTTGGGCGTAGCCCTTCTATTGGGAACCCTTACAGCCGTTGGGCAGAACATCCAGACACACTATCAAGCAGGGCGTCATCTCTACAAGGATATGGAAAAAACTCCCTCTTTTGTTACTACCGTAGAACATTTTAAGGCAGACAGATGGGGACAGACATTCCTTTTTGTCGATTTCGTTCATACGGAAAAAGGTATCTCAAACTCTTATTTTGAGATCGCAAGAGAGTTGAAGTTCTGGAAAGCACCCGTTGCTCTTCACTTGGAGTACAATGGCGGCGTGGATAGAAACTTCTCCATCAACAACGCTTACCTCGTTGGTGCTTCTTACCTTTGGACAAGTAAGGACTTCAGTAAGAACTTTAGCATAAGCACCAGCTACCGTTACGATCAAGCGATAGAGGGTGTTCAAGACGCCAATCATGGTATGCAGCTTACTGCCGTATGGGGTTGGAACAGCTGGAATCGTGTATTTACCCTGAACGGATTTGTGGATGTCTGGACAAAGAAAGCTTCCGATAAGAGCCACGGAGTGGTGGTATATTCGGAACCACAGGCATGGATCAATCTGAATCAACTTGTCGGATTTCATGACAATTTCAATTTGAGTCTCGGTACAGAGGTTAGACTTTCTTACAATTTCCTTAACCCGAACAAATTCTATGCACTTCCGACTCTTGCAGCGAAGTGGACCTTCTGATTTTTTTTGCATAATTGATTATATAAATGGGCGAACCAATCGGATTTTCTTCGGTTGGTTCGCCTTGTTTTTAGAGCCGTAAGTCATTCGCAATTGTGGGAAAAATTGCTATCTTTGTATCTTGAGATTTCAAGAAGAAATCGGACTAAGTACTACTTCATTTAGAATAATAATATATGACTGAAGATATGCGGCAAGAAGCTGCCAACTATGGCGCAAGTAACATTCAGGTTCTCGAAGGGCTCGAAGCCGTTCGTATGCGTCCTGCAATGTATATTGGAGACATTGGAGAGAAAGGTTTGCACCACTTGGTGTACGAGGTGGTGGACAACTCCATAGACGAAGCACTGGCAGGCTATTGCGATAAAGTAGATGTTGAGATCAACGAAGACAACTCCATCTCAGTCCATGACAATGGTAGAGGTATCCCTGTGGATCTGCACGAGAAAGAGGGAAAGAGTGCCTTGGAAGTTGTACTGACGGTGCTCCATGCGGGAGGAAAGTTTGACAAAGGCTCCTATAAAGTTTCCGGAGGACTTCACGGAGTGGGGGTTTCTTGCGTGAATGCGCTATCGACAACTCTTAGAGCGGAAGTGAAGAGAGAGGGAAAGGTTTACATGCAAGAGTATCACCGAGGTGTCCCAGCCGATGATGTAAAAGTGATAGGCGAGAGTACGGAGACCGGTACGACTATCTACTTCAAGCCGGACGACTCTATCTTCATCACCACCGAATACAGCTATAAGACACTTTCGGATCGTTTGCGTGAGTTGGCTTTCCTTAATGCCGGCATTACGCTGACCCTTACAGACTATCGCCACAGAGATGAGGACGGAAATCCCAAGAAAGAGATCTTTTACAGCGAGAACGGACTCAAGGAGTTTGTTTCCTACCTCGACTCCAACAAAGAGCCTCTCATAGACGATGTCATACACATCGTTACTGAGAAGCAGGATATACCTGTGGAGGTGGCGATGACTTACAATACTTCCTATAACGAGAATGTCTACTCTTATGTGAACAACATCAACACGATAGAAGGTGGAACGCATCTTGCCGGCTTCAGACGCGCTTTGACAAGAACGCTGAAGAAGTATGCGGAAGAGTCCAAGATCCTTGAGAAAGAGAAGATAGATGTTTCTGGAGACGACTTTCGCGAGGGTATCACGGCAGTCATATCCATCAAGGTTGCGGAGCCTCAGTTTGAAGGACAGACAAAGACCAAGCTTGGCAACTCCGAAGTAGCCGGTGCAGTTGATACCGCAGTGGGGGAAGCTCTGGGACACTACCTGGAAGAGAACCCCAAGCAAGCGAAGATGATAGTGGACAAGGTCGTATTGGCGGCAAAGGCACGTATCGCTGCTCGCAAGGCAAGAGAGATGGTACAGCGCAAGACACCTATGTTCGGAGGAGGACTTCCGGGCAAACTGTCGGATTGTAGAAGCAAAGATCCTGCACGTTGTGAGCTGTTCCTTGTCGAGGGAGACTCGGCGGGCGGTACTGCAAAGCAAGGTCGGGACTCTATGTTTCAAGCCATCCTTCCGTTGCGCGGAAAGATTCTGAACGTAGAGAAAGCCATGCCGCACCGTGTCTTGGAAAGTGATGAGATACGAGCCATGTACACTGCGTTGGGAGTAACCATCGGCACGGAAGAAGATCCAAAGGCACTCAACATCTCGAAGCTGAGGTACAACAAGGTGATCATCATGACGGATGCCGATGTGGATGGAAGCCACATTGCCACGCTTATCCTTACGTTCTTCTTCCGCCACATGCGTGTCCTTGTGGAGCGTGGTTGCATTTACCTTGCCACACCACCGCTTTATCAGTGCAAGATGGGAGATGTCGTGGAGTACTGCTGGGACGATCGCCAACGGATGGAGTTCATTCAGAAGTATGCGGAAGGAAACGAGTCGAAAGTCGTTACACAGCGTTACAAAGGTCTTGGAGAGATGGATGCCGAGCAGCTTTGGGAGACAACAATGGACCCGGACAATCGTCTTCTCAAGCAGATCACGATAGACAATGCGGTTGAGGCGGACGTTGTGTTCTCCATGTTGATGGGAGAAGATGTTGCTCCTCGTCGCGACTTTATCACGGCGAATGCGGACTATGCGAATATAGATGCCTGATCGAATAGGGCAACGTTAGTCGATAACGTACCAATACACAGAGCCTGAGAGTAAATAGCTACTCTCAGGCTCTTTTTGAAAATTAGTCCTTATCATTTGGGGATTTGTGATTATCGGATTGGTAATTATCATTTTTAAGGTTGATAATTATCATTTCGTAGATTGGTAATTACTGTTTCGTAGATTGGTAATTACTGTTTTGTAGATTGGTAATTACTGTTTTGTAGATTGGTAATTACTGTTTTGTGGATTGGTAATTACTGTTTCGTAGATTAGTAATTACTGTTTCATAGATTAGTAATTACTGTTTTGTGGATTAGTAATTACCGTTTCTCGGATTGGTAATTATCAATCTTTGTCTTGATTGTCGGCTTGTACGGAAGAGGGCAGGACGGTCTCTTTCGGGAGATGGAGAGAGGCTTTGTATTCTTCCGTAAGTGGGAGAGGAGTGGGGAGGTGCATTCCATTGAGATTGGGGCATTATTGCTATCTTTGTTTTCGTCTATTTGACGCATGGTTTTTATTGACAATATCAGAGAAATAGTAGTTATGAGAAGAAAGTTAGCGGTACTCGCATTGGTTGCGGCAGGGGCGATTCAGCTCTCTTACGGACAGAACGGAGGGAAGCAGCTTACGATAGATTCGATCACGAACGGAACGTTCGCGGCAAAGAGTGCCGGCGCGGGGTTCCGTCCCATGGAGGATGGAGCGCACTATTCCGTGGTGAGCGAGGATCACAGAGCCGTGCTGAAGTGCAGCTATTCCACAGGAAAGGTGGTGGATACGCTCTTTTATACGAAAACGGCAAGAGAGTGCGAGTTTGAGACGTTCGACGATTATGTGATAGCTCCGAACGGTTTGCAGATCCTGCTGTTTAAGGATACGGAGTATATATATAGAAGGAGTCGGAAGTTTAATGCGTATCGGTACGATGTGAGGCGGAATCTGGTGCAGCCTCTGTCTGCTTCCGGTGGAAAGGTGCGTATCCCGACGCTCTCTCCGGATGGGCGGATGTGCGCTTTTGTGAAGGAGGATAATAATATATATGTTGCGAAGTTCGACTACAATACCGAGTCTGCCGTAACAACCGATGGTAAGCCGAACGCGATCCTGAACGGGACGACGGACTGGGTCTATGAGGAGGAGCTCTATGCCACAAACCTTATGCAGTGGGCAGACTCCTCGGAACAGCTGATATTTGTGCGGACGGACGAGTCGAAAGTTCCGGTCTACAACATGCAGATGTTTGGAAGCGGGCTTTATCCTGAGGATTATCGCTATAAATATCCTAAGCCGGGAGAGAGAAACGCAGAGATCTCTTTGCGCTCGTTCGATATTCGTTCCAAAAAAACGGAGGTGATAGAACTGCCGATTCGCGGTGAGTACTATATCCCTCGCTTGGATTATGCTCACGGTGCGCTTCAGGTGTTTACGCTCAACAGGAATCAGACCCACTTCCGACTCTTTACCGTGAATCCGAAGAGCGGACTCTCGAAGCTGCTCCTTGAAGAAAAGAGCGAGAGATACATAGACCCGGAATGGGCAAGACAGCTGGCATATACTTCGAACGGATTTACTTATGTCAATGATAAAAGCGGCTATAATCAGCTCTATCTCTATTCCAAACAAGGTGCTGTTCAGAAGAAGATCAGCAGAGACAATGCAGATGTTACGGCCTTTTACGGTGTGTCGGATCAGGGAGAAGCAATCTATGCTATGGCTTATCCGACCCCTATGGACAGGATAATAGTGGCAACAAATCTGAAGAACGGGAAGAGCCGTACTCTCTCTCCGGAAAAAGGAAACAGCAGAGCCGTATTCAGCAAAGATATGAGCTATTATCTGCTCACTTCGTCGGACATGGAAACTCCTGCACGATACTCGCTCAACAGAACGAAGGATGCCAAAGAGATGGTGCTGCTCGAAGATAATGCGGAGCTTAAACATGAGATGACACAGTATTCGTTCGCTCAAAAGAGATTCTTCCAAGTAACCACCGCTTCCGGAGTAACCCTCAACGGATATATCATCACACCTAAGAATATGGAGCCGGGAAAGAAATATCCTGCTCTGTTTACACAATACAGTGGTCCGGGCTCTCAAGAGGTGCAGAACAGATTTAAGTTCGACTGGGAATACGTGCTCCCTGAGAACGGCTACGTAGTGGTCTCTCTCGATGGAAGAGGAACGGGAGGACGAGGAGCAGAGTTCCAAAAGTGTACATATCTCAATCTTGGTCTCCTTGAGTCGCAAGACCAGTGCGAAGGAGCCACCGCCACGGCCAAGCTCTTCCCATATATAGATGAAGAGAGAATGGCTATCTGGGGTTGGAGCTTCGGCGGATACACTACTCTCATGGCGATGTCTCATACCTCTCCCGTGTTCAAGGCAGGTATAGCGATAGCTCCTCCTACATCGTGGCGTCTGTATGATACGACTTACACGGAGCGCTTCATGCGTACTCCGCAGGAAAACAACTCCGGATATGACCACACTTCCGTCATGACGAGAGCCGCGAATCATTCCGGTAATCTTCTTATCATACACGGTTCTGCGGATGACAACGTGCATGTCCAAAATACAATGCAGTATGTGGAGGCTCTTGTGCAGGAGGATAAATACTTCGAGATGCTGATATATAAGGATCGCAACCACAGTATCTACGGAGGGAATACGAGAAAGCATCTCTACAACAGTATTCTAAGATTTTTGAACAGATCTCTTTAATTCCGAAAATGGTAGAAAAGAAAACAGGAAGAACATATATACGTAAACCCGAATGGCTCAAAATCAGCAGAGCCAGCATAGACAGCTACACGCACACCGGACGAACCATTTCTCAGGGAGCGCTCAATACGATCTGCGCAAGCGGAAAGTGCCCGAATCAGGCAGAGTGCTGGAGCAGAGGGACAGCTACGTTTATGATCTGTGGCAATGTCTGTACTCGTGCGTGTCGTTTCTGTGCCACTCAGAGCGGAAAGCCCGACTCTCCGCCCGATCCGGTAGAGCCTTTAAGACTTGCGGCTTCTGTTTCGCAGATGAAGTTGAAGTACGCAGTCATCACATCCGTGGATAGAGACGATCTGCCGGATTATGGAGCCGGACACTGGGCAAGCTGCATCAACGAGATACGCAAACGCTCTCCGGAGACTAAGATAGAGGTGTTGATTCCGGACTTTCAGGGAGACGAGGCGTGTGTGGATATGGTCATAGAGACAGCACCGGACGTGATCGGACATAATCTTGAGACTGTTCGGAGACTCACACCGCAGGTCAGACATCGCGCTACCTACGATTGCAGTATGAAGGTCTTGAAGCAGATTGTCGACAGAGGCGCCATAGCCAAAACGGGAATCATGGTAGGGTTGGGAGAGACAGAAGAAGAGGTTGTGGAGCTGATGAAAGATATTGCGGCGATCGGAGTATCTACCCTGACCATCGGGCAGTATCTGCAACCGACATCGAGGCACATCGAAGTGAAAGAGTATGTGCATCCCGACCGGTTTGCACGCTATAAGCAGCTTGGAGAGAGTCTCGGCATCACTCACGTGGAGAGCGGACCGCTCGTGCGTTCTTCGTACCATGCAGACGACCATTTCAATCAGGCATCGAAAAAGAAACTCGCTCTGAGAAAGATCGGAAAAGGAAGCGCTTAGCTCGTAACGGCTTCGGCTTACACTCGAAAAACAAATCTTCTTGGAGCATTACCGCTCAGATATTCGGACATGAAATACTTACACTCAAAGGCGACACTCCTACCGCTGCTCGTATCTTTTGCTTTGGCTCTCTTCTCTTGCGGAGAGGGTGGGTCGGCTTCGTCATATAGCGATGTTGTGAACATCTCATCCGTAGAGATCAGCAGAGACAGTGTGTTATACGCCGAGCCGGGCTTCTTGCAGGGAGTTTCCGGAGCGTTCGGAGGAGCTGTCGGGGATACATATATATATGGTGGCGGGTGCAACTTTCCGGACATCCCCGTGGCAGACGGCGGACAGAAAGTCTTCTACAAATCTCTCTACGCACTCTCCGGGAAAGGGGAGAGTTGGGAGACAACTTTCATTTCGTTCCTTCCCAAGTCTCTTGCTTATGGGGCATCTGTCTCTCTCGGCGGGGGAGATATGCTTTTGCTTGTGGGAGGAGTGGGAGAGCGGGGAGCTTCCGGTGAGATCATGATGCTCTCCAAGATGACAGACACCGGGGAGATCAGGCTCTCCAAGTATCCGTTTGCACTTCCTTTCGGGTGGTACGAAGGTGCGGCGGCGGAGCATGGAAAAAGTCTTTACTTAACGGGCGGATGGAAAGATGGGGAGCTTGTGACGGATCTTTATGCCTTTTCGTTGAGATCGGGAGAGACAACGAAAGTGATTTCTCTGCCCGATGGTGCAAGGCTCCAGCCCAATCTTTTTGTCATCGACGGCTATCTGTTTCTTTTCGGAGGCTTTTTCCCCGGTGGCGATGTGCGGATTCCGGGAGAAGAGCCTTACGTTCACAGGACGGCATGGAAGCTCAACCTGAGTGCACCGAAGAGCTGGGAGAAGCTGAATGCTCCCGAAGCGAAGCCCGGTTCTCCGCTCAGCTTTATCGGTGTCGCCGTGGCACAAGACCAAGTTTCCGGGGCGGTTTATGCTGTCGGCGGTGTCGATCCCGTGCTGTTTCAGGACGCCATCTCTCGCGGTTATCTTCTGAAGAAGGCGGTATTCCGTCGGGATGCCGAGGCGGAGGCGAGGCTGAAGGAGGAGCACCGCTCTTACCTCTTGCAGCCGGAGAGCCGCTACCGCTTCTCGCCGCGTCTGCTCCGGTACGACCACAGGCAGGATCTCTGGAATATTTTGAAAGACTCTGCGATCTTCTCCACCGCGGGAGCCGTTTTGGTCTCCAAGGGAGACGAGCTTCTGATGATAGGCGGCGAGCGAAAGCCGGGCGTGCGTACCTTCGATGCCTATCTCTGTAACATGAAATAAGACGACCCACAGAAAAAAACTGTTTCTCATGCGGATAGATATTATCACAGTGATACCGGAGATGATAGACGGATGCGTCAACACCTCCATCCTCAAGCGCGCACAGGACAAAGGTCTGGCGGAGATACACCTCCACAACCTCAGGGACTACTCCACGAACAGGTGGAAACGGGTGGACGACTACCCGTTCGGAGGAGAAGCCGGCATGGTGATTCAGGTCGAGCCTGTCGATCGTGCCATCTCCCACTTGAAGAGCCAACGGGCGTACGACGAAGTGATCTTCACCTCTCCCGACGGCGAACTTTTTTCGCAGCCGTTGGCAAACAAACTCTCTTTGCTGCAGAACATCATCATTCTCTGCGGACACTACAAAGGGATAGACCACCGGATCCGCGAGCATCTCATCACGAAAGAGATTTCGGTGGGCGACTATGTCCTCACCGGAGGGGAGATGCCGGCAGCCATCATCGCGGACGCGGTCGTTCGGCTCATACCGGGAGTCATAGGCGACGAGCAGAGCGCGCTCTCGGACAGCTTTCAGGACGGGCTCCTCTCCGCACCGGTCTATACCCGCCCTGCGGACTACAACGGCTGGAAAGTGCCCGACATTCTTCTCTCCGGGCATGAGGCAAAAATCGCCGAGTGGCGTCTCCGACAAGCCGAAGAGCGCACCCGTCTGCTACGCCCGGAGCTGTTGAAGCCGAACAGATAGCCCCTCCCGCTCCGAGAGGTGCGCAGAGCACTCTGCCTGAAAGGCTCCCCGGCTTTCGGAGAAAAGGCACGAAGGTGCTGATATAAGCCATTGAAAATCAAAAAATAAGAGGATGTTTTGACACTTCTTTCGCAACGCGTGAAAAGTTTCGTGAGTACGGAAAAATACTTCCAAGCTCACGAAACTTTTTTTCTGTGCGCACGCGGATAAATTTCTGCATATGCAAAAAATTTTTTTCGCATATGCAGAAATTTTTTTTTGTATATGCAGAAATTTTTTTCTGTGCGCACGTAAATATTTTTTTGTGCGCACGTAAATATTTTTTTGTGCGCACGTAAATTTTTTTTTGTGCGCACGTAAATATTTTTTTTGTGCGCACGTAAATTTTTTTTTGTGCGCACGTAAATATTTTTCTATGCGCACGTAAATTTTTTTTTGTGCGCACGTAAATTTTTTTTTGTGCGCACGTAAATTTTTTTTTGTGCGCACGTAAATTTTTTTCTATGCGCACGTAAATTTTTTTTCTTGGCCACGGAAATTTTTTTTCTTGGCCACAGAAATTTTTTTTCTTGGCCACGGAAATTTTTTTTCTTGGCCACGGAAATTTTTTTTCTTGGCCACAGAAATTTTTTTTCTTGGCCACAGAAATTTTTTTTCTTGGCCACAGAAATTTTTTTCTATGCCCATGGAAATTTTTTTCTATGCCCATGGAAATTTTTTTCTATGCCCATGGAAATTTTTTTCTATGCCCATGGAAATTTGTTGGGTGGTATTGCCCGATATAAGTATGATAAATATATTCTCTCTTTTGTCGTGGAAAACCTTCTGAACAAGAGTGTTTTTGCCTACACCGTTCATGATGCTTTACAGTCTCATTCGGCATCTTATCCTTTGAGAGGACGTTCCGTAAGACTGGATTTCTCGTATTACTTTTAGGACAATCCCGCTTGGTCGGGACTATAAACGAAAAGCTGTGCCGAAGGGATCCCTTCGGCACAGCTTTTCGTTTGTACTTCAATAGAGTTATTTCGTCTTATATATCCAGGCGTCTTTGAATCTCTTCTCCCGATGAAGCTCTCTCATCTTGTTCAGAGCCTCCTCTTGGGAGGCAAAGTTGCCGAGATAGAGTCTGTACGATTTGCCTCTGCGGTCTATGCCAAACTCCGGATAGTCGTTCAGCTTATGGTAGCCGACAAACTCTTCCACCTGTTTTTCTGTGGAGAGTGTGGCTATTACCACAAGAAATCTGTTACTCTCCACGTGAGTCTCCTTAGGAGCTTCCATGCTCTTTTCTTCGGTTACTGCTTCCGCTTCTACCGGTACTGCGGGTTCTTCCGCCTTTGTCGTTTCAGCTGTTTTCTCTGTCAGGAAGTGAGGCACAAAACCGGCTTGGTACTCTTTCATCTCGGTCTCCACAGCGCGGAACGGCATCAGCAGACCCAACGTTAAGATCACCATGGCGGCAGTAAAGTACTTCAATGCTTTCACATTGATAGGCAGATAATAGGTGTTATCTGCCACCTCTTTCGTCTCTTCTCCCATAACAAGCAGCTTGGGCAGAGAAGCAATATCGGTAAGGCTGTACAGATTTGTTGCAAACGGATGGTGCGGATTCGGTTCAAATATAGGAGTGGCTCCTTCCGAGCTGTGTCCCAAGCGAATGCGACCGATCTCCTCCAGCTCCACATAGGTACGGCTGCCGAGATGATGCAGTAGAGCCTCTACATCTTTCGTCAACATCTGTTCTGCTCTTCTGTAACTTATGCCGTACCGAGCGACATAACTGTGTATCAGAATACCGTCCGATACGTGTTTCAACTCGGCATTGAAGCAGAGTGATACCTTACCCGGTCCGAGCATGCCTCCTGTGGAAGAGTGCTCTTCGGCTTTTATGAATGCACCCAACTGTGGTACCACCACACACGGATGCTTGAACAGACAACGCTGCAGATGTAGTACTACTCTTTGCATGATCGGTTTACCATTGGGAGAAATAGAGCTTCAGACCTGTGCTGAATGTCGAAACATTCGGTCCGAAATCTTTTTGGAAAGGAGAGATAGGGGAGTAGGTTGCAAAAAGACCGAAGTTGCCTATACCTGCTTGGACGATAAAGTCGAGGTGTACAGGTCTTAGTCCCAAGCCTTTATCTATGATCTGCTTGGATGCAGAGTGATTCTCTTCCGATGCTGCCCACCAAACTTTCGAGCTAGAAGCTGTCTTTACCTTGAACAAAACACCGAAGTTGAAGAACATCGGTGAAGATACCCCGTGTCGCTTACCGCTGTTTACCTCTATGAGAGCAGGGATCTTTAGGTATGTCGTATGAAATCTCGCATTGGACATATTCTTGCCTGCCGGGATGTCATCGGTAACGAATGCTTGATTTCTGGCAAAGTTCAAGAAGTGGTTCTTGGTAAAGTGGATGGAGTTGAACTCGATACCCAAACCGCTGACAAAGCTAAGATTATTCGCTCCCAATGAATATTTGACATCAAAGAAAGAGAGATCGTACTTCAAAGACGAAGACATATCCACATTTCTCGCCATATCTTTACCGCTGTCATCCATAGGACTCATAGAGATGAAGCCTACTCCGAAGCCACTGAAATGTGCTGTCTTGGAGTATCCGCGATACACATCTTTTCTTCCGGTAATGTCTTTTCCCATAACCAATCTTCTCTCTCGGTGAGAGTATGTGGTCTCTTTATCCGTATCACCCACGATGATGGTGTATTGTCTCTTCTTCGCCGGTTGAGAAGGAGGTGTCTGAGTTTCTTCTACTGTATTCACTGTCTCCTCTGTTGCGGCATAAACACCAAAACTCATGGATGCCAAAAGGACCCAAGCAAATGAAATTAGCGTCATTTTTCTCTTCATAGCTCTGTTTTTCTGTTATTTAGATGTTATAAATATCCATTTGTTTTGTCTCCTCTTATCTTTTAACCATCATGGTTGAAAGTGAAAAAGAGGTGTTGATGAGATTGAATTTGCGACACATCAGCGGAGCAAAACTCCGGCAAAGAGTCCGAAAGCTTTGTTGCTCTGCTTCTACCGCACTACTCTTCTCCCTACAAATGTAGCAAAAAATGAGTATAGGAGCTTTATTCTTGCTCTTTTTCGGGGATAAATACTCCTTTTTCTCCTTTATACTCAAGGCTGTAGATATATTAAAAATATGTACCTTCGTGTCGATGAAAGCAGAAATTCTAAATAAATATAATATTCCTGTTCCACGATATACCAGCTATCCTCCGGCAAATCTCTTCTCTTCTCTGTATGGTTCAGCGCAGTACGAAGTAGATGTATTGCTTTCCAATAGTAATGGTACGGACAAACTCTCCTTCTACATACACATTCCGTTCTGCAACAGCTTGTGTCTCTATTGCGGTTGTAATAAGCAAGTGATGCCGAAGGATGGGAATGGAGTCGCTGTTTATGTGGATTATCTTCTCAAAGAGTTGGAGTTATTGTCTCAAAAGATAGATCCTCTCCGAAAGGTTTATCAGATCCATTTTGGTGGCGGATCGCCTACCTCTATTTCTTTGAACTACATAGAGAAAATCCTGGAGGCGATACGATCGAAGTTTGTCATCGCTCCCGGAGCAGAAGTGGCTATCGAATGTCATCCCGGGTATCTGGATGAGCAGGCTTGGAAAAGCCTTATAGATATGGGATTTACGAGGATGAGCATCGGTATTCAGGATATAGACAGCAAAGTCTTACGGCAGGTAAAACGGACAGAGAGCAAGCTCCCTCTTCACGAGATTGTCTCTCTCCTGCGTTCCAATGGTATCGAGATCAACATAGATCTTATATACGGTCTTCCGTTGCAGACGGCAGAGTCGTTCGGTAAAACCATCGAAGCGGTGTTGGATCTGAGACCGGACAGAGTCGTAACCTTTTCTTATGCTCACGTTCCATGGGTTCATCCCATACAGAAAGCATTGGAAAGAGTGGGGCTGCCTACCCCGCAGGAGAAAGCCGTGATGTACTCCAAAGCATTGGGTGTCGCTTTGGAAAGAGGTTATGTACAGATTGGTCTGGACCACTTTGTCCTTCCCACAGACGCTCTTGCCATGGCTCTTCAAGAGGGGAGTCTGCATCGAAACTTTCAAGGCTACTGCACAAAAGAGATCACCGGACAGGTCTATGCTTTGGGCATTACAGGCATCTCTCAGCTTTACGGCTCATACGCCCAAAACTGTAAAGATATTTCGACCTACTACTCATTCCTGAATCGTGATACGCTTCCCGTGGTTACCGGGTACAGCCTTACCGAAGAAGAGCAGGTTATTAAAGAGATCATTACCGAACTGATGTGCAACTATCGCTGCAATCCTGTTCGGATACTTTCCGATTTCGGCATAGATACGGATAGCCTGCATACCATATCATTTCTCAAGTATGATGCTCTAAAAGAGATGGCGGAGGACGGACTCTGCTCGGTGGATGAAGATACCGGAGAGATTGTCATGGAGAAAAGCGCACATGCTTTTGTACGAAACGTTGCAGCGTGCTTTGATATTCACTACAATCCTAAAGCTCCTGCCGGATACAGCAAACCAATATAAACAGATAAACAGATGGAACAGACAAGAGAAATATACCTCGCAGGAGGTTGCTTTTGGGGGGTGGAGCACTATATCAAGAAGATTGCCGGCGTTTGCTCTACACAGGTAGGATATGCCAACAGCCTTATTGCCACCCCCACTTATAAGGAGGTGTGCAGCGGACGGACAGAGGCAGTGGAGACCGTAAGAGTGATTTACGACCCCTCCAAAATAGCTTTGAGCTACCTGCTGTCTGCTTTTTATCGCATCATCAACCCCACTTCTCTCAACAAGCAAGGTGGAGATGTCGGAACGCAGTACCGTACGGGAGTTTACTATACAGATCCGAAGGATGCCGTTATTATTGCAGACAGCCTGGCTCTACTGCAGAAAAAGTACACGAAGAGTATCGTTGTGGAGTGCATGCCGTTGAAGAACTATTTCAGTGCAGAGGAGTATCATCAAGAGTATCTCACCGCCAATCCCGCAGGGTATTGCCATGTGGCTCTTGAAAACTTTGCTTTGGCAAAGACCTTTGTTTGCCCTCCCGAACAGATAGAACGGGATGAGAAGCGACGAAACGAGTAGTCTGCCCCCTGCGAAGATAGACAGAGAGAGTCCGGCAATGGTGTCGGACTTTTCTTTTTAACGCTTCCGAAGTATCCTCTTACCACTTTAATATTTCCCGTTTATCGTGTTCGGAACTCTTTTTCAAAGTTCGGTTCCTGCAAACCGGGCTTTGAATTGTGCAGATCAAATGTTGATTTTTACAAATCAAGCCTTGAAACCGGATTCTATGTACTTTTAGACCGGTTTATAATAGTGTTTAGCTCATTTTGCAAACGGGTTAAACGAAAAAAAAGACTGCCGAAGAGAGATCTTCAGCAGCCTTTCTGCAATAATCTTTGCGTGATCGCGACAGGATTCAAACCTGTAACCTTCTGATCCGTAGTCAGATGCTCTATTCAGTTGAGCTACGCGACCGAT
>NZ_JRAP01000003.1:0-80314 GCF_000768895.1 Porphyromonas sp. COT-108 OH2963
CAGAACTTTTACTCGGCTGCTTTTCAGCCTCCGATCATCGGGAACAGAACTTTTACTCGGCTGCTTTTCAGCCTCCGATCATCGGGAACAGAACCTTTTTTGAGCTGTTTTCAGGACAAATCCGCATCCGGGCAGATGCCGAGATAAGCATCAAAGAAAACCCCGCCGACCTCTTTTGCAAGATCGGCGGGGTTTCTTTTATGAATAGTTTAATGAATGCGGAAAGATCAGGCTGCAAAGAAAACCATCAATCCTCCTATGATGATGTATCCGAGAGCATAAGGCAGTGCGGAGCGGAGAATATCTCCATCCTTGCCCGGCATGTCGCAGGAAGCTGTCGCAATGGCAATGCTCTGCGGAGAGATGATCTTGCCACCGGTTGCTCCCGTAGTGTTTGCCGCCACGAGCCAGTTGGGATCGGCATAGTTGAGCTGACCTGCAACGTTGGCTTGCAGCTTGCCGAAGAGGATATTGGAGGAGGTGTCGGAGCCTGTTACAAAGGTTCCGATCGCTCCGATCAATGGTGCGAAGAACGGATAATAAGCTCCCGTTGCGCCTGCCAATGCGGTTGCAATCACAAGAATCATTCCGGCATAGTTCATCACGGATGCCATGGCAACGAGACTGATAATGGTTACTGTCGTTTTCCTCAGATTGACAATGGTCTTCGCCAGTACCACCATGAGCTTTTTGAATGAAAGTCCTTGTATAAGTCCTCCAACAATGGTGCCGAGGAACAACATCAGTCCGGCATTGGAGAGCCAGCCGAAAGCGAAATACTTGCCTTGTTCATAGATGGGAAGATGAATCTTGGAGACCAGTGTGGACTTTAGAAGTTCGTTGATCGGCTTTACCAACGGTCCGCTCAGTACAATGAAGAGAAGGATGAACAGGTAAACACTCCATGCCTTGAAAGCACCGTAAAGCGTCGTCCCGGAAGAGGTGTTCTCTTCTTTCTTTGGTGCAAAAATCTTGGCATAGGCTATAATCGCCAGGATTGCAGCAATACTTCCCAAGATCGCAGGCGTCTCTGCTCCGAGATTCTTTGCAACGACATACTGCACGACAAGAGAGATACCTCCCACCCAAAGAGATAGTAGAATGTTCTTGACAATCTTCTTTGCGGAAGGATCCGTAATGGTGAGTATCACAAATGGTATGAGTATCATCAGCGGAGAACACTGCAAGACAAACTTTGCAGAGATGTCGCACACTTCCGCCTGAGTAGCCACACCGTTGGCAGCAACCTCATTGGCAAGAGTAGTAACCGGAACGCCTACGGCACCGAAACCTGTCGGAACGCTGTTGGCTATCAGCGAAACCAATGCAGAGAAGCCGGGCTTGAAGCCTAACCCTATAAGTATCGCCGCAGGTATGGCTACCGCTGTTCCAAAACCTGCCATCCCTTCCAACAGTCCGCCAAATCCCCAAACGAGCAAGAGCACCATTATTCCCTTGTCGTCCGTAAGAGAGGTAAACTGTTTCTTTATCACCTCTATCTCCTTGCTTTCAAGCAGAACATTGTAGCTGTATATAGCCATGAGAATGATGATAAGGATAGGGAAAACTGCTTTCAAAATGCCTTCCACAACAGCCCAACCTACTCCCGGCATAGAGAAACCATCCTTTGCAAACCCAAGAGCCGGAGCAGCAAACAATGCTATAAGAATGGTGATACAAAGAGTAATGAATGCGCTTCTGTGTCCGGGCTGCTTAAGCCCCAACATGAGCACAAACAGAAGCAAAATAGGTAATACGGATAATAAGACTGCCATAATTCTACTATTATTTAATTACACATATATACACCTTCTCTCTTGTCAGATCAAGAGGACCACAGACTCTTTTGCCCCGTGAGCTCCTTTTACCAAAGCCTGTTCGATATCTGCCGTCTTGGAGGGACCGGATATGAATCCTCTGAATTCTCCCTCAAACTTATGAGAGATGCGCGGCATCGCTTCGTGCATGGTATCTACCAATTCACTCTTAGGCAGAATAAAAAGAAGAGACTCGGCAATGAAGTAGATGGCTCTCTGCTTATACTGTTGCTCGTAATAGACTGCGCCATTTTCGCAGACACCAAAGATCCCCCGACAAACAACAAGGTCCGTTCCATTGAGTTCCGCAGGAGTATTGACATTATCCGGATTGAGCGTGGCACAAGTTACTTCCGGCATATTACAAGCGATGCTCTTTGCTTCCGGATATATGCGCTTTATCGCTTCGTCTATGGTTTCTCCATCTTGAAGCTCATACGCTTCGCCTCCCACTCCACGACATATCTCTTTGAACTGATCTACCTTATTTTCAAATCTCATGTGAGAGATACGGATCTCCGGCTTCGGGAAGACCTCCAGAATGTTCTCTCTCAAACTTTGTAGTATCGTATCTTTACTGTTCATAGGATCTGCTTTGTCTTATTTGTTTCGTATTTGAGTCTTTTTCCACCAGCTCTCAAAAGACTGCTTGGCAAATGTAGGCATCTCTCGCCCTTTACCCCAGCCGTTAAGACCGTTATAGATCAAGAAACGAGGCATATTATTGGCTATCGGAGCCATCTTCAGAGTGCGGTGAAACAGCTTCGGTCTTTCCATCAGGAACTTCATTCCACTACACATAAGCTTCTTCTCTCTGCTTGCTTTTCCTATGCCGTCAAGCTTTTGACGCCAAACATATATCTGCTCACCGAGATCTATCATTACAGGACAGACAAAAGAGCAAGACAAACAAAGAGAACAGGCAGAGACATTACCGCTATACTCTTTCGGATTATGCAGCATACCTAAATTTATACCTATCGGACCGGGAATGAAATAGGAGTAAGAATATCCTCCACTTCTGCGATACACCGGGCAAGTGTTCATACAAGCACCACAACGTATGCAGTTGAGTATCTTACGATGCTCTTTCATGCCCAATATCTTGCTTCTTCCATTATCTACGATGATGAAGTGTTGTTCCCCTCCTCCTCTTGGTCGTCCGAACATGGAAGTATAGGTAGTAATAGGCTGTCCGGTCGCAGAACGAGCCAATAAGCGAGTAAACACACCTGCACTCTCCAAATCGGGAATAAACTTATCTATACCAAAAGCCGTAATATTCAGCTTCTGGCAAGCCATCCCCATATCTGCATTGCCTTCATTGGTACAAACCATCACCTCTCCGGTGGAAGCTATTGCAAAGTTTCCTCCCGTCATTCCGGCATCGGCATTCAAGAAATCCTGTCTGAGAGCTTTGCGAGCCTGATGAGTGAGATAGGTAGGATCGTAATTTCCTTTTTCCGATCCCAACTTTTCTTCAAACAAAACTCCCACGGCTTCTCTCTTGATATGTATGGCAGGCATGACAATATGACTGGGATGCGCTTCCATAAGTTGCAAAATACGTTCTCCAAGATCTGTTTCTACCACATCTATACCTTTAGACATAAGGTAAGGATTGAGTTCACACTCTTCGGACAACATGGACTTGCTCTTGACAAGCTTCTTGACGTTATGTCTCTTAAGAATACTCTCGATGATTTGGCAATACTCTTTATCATCCTTGGCAAAATGAACATGACAGCCATTAGACACGGCATTCCGTTCAAATTGCTCTATAAGCTCGGGTAGATGAGATGTGCTATACATCTTGATCTCCCTTGCCATGTGTCTCAACTCTTCCCATTCCGGTATTTGATGAGACTGTCTATCTCTCTTCTCTCGTACAAAATAGAGAGTTTTATCGTGCCAGCTTGCATTCTCCTTATTCTTCAAGAACGCTGCTGCGGCTTTTGAATGATACGTACTCATAGCTGTGATGTTAGTATTTCAAGAAAATGGATAGTCTTTATAGGTAACTTCTCTCTGTCTATGACTCCCTGCATGTGCATTAAACAGGAACTATCTGCTCCGGTTATAAAAGAAGCTCCCGTTGCAAGATGGTTTTTCACTTTATCTTGCCCCATGCACACAGAGACATCATGCTCTTCCACGGAAAACAATCCTCCGAAACCGCAACACTCATCTATACGCTCCGGTTCTCTTACTGTTATTCCTTCTACTTTTTCCAAAAGAGCCCGAATCTTGTTGAAGTAAGGAACAGTCAGCTCGGAAGCAGAAGAAAGTCCCAGCTCTCTTACACCATGACAACTGTTATGCAGGCTCACTACATGAGGGAAGCTCGCGGGTATTCTCTCCGGCTGTATTACATCGTGAATAAATTCCGTGATGTCGTATATATGTTTTGCACTACGACATTCATGGTGTTCATGTTCGGCAAGAAGACGGGGGTGATTCTCTTTTACAAAAGAAACACAGCTGGCAGAAGGACCGACTATATAATCATAGTTTTGAAAAAGCTCTTCAAATCTCTTAGCCAACTTAACAGATTCTCCCTCAAATCCTCCATTTGCCATTGGCTGTCCACAGCAAGTCTGTCCAAGTGGATAATCCGCATCGACTCCCAGTTTTTTGAGTAACTCAAAACACGCTATTCCAACCTGCGGATACACTGCGTTGATATAGCAAGGAATAAATAATCCTACTTTCATAATCGCTTTTGTAATAGTTATTCTATTTCCAAATGTATTGTAATTCCACTAAAAGAGCAAATCAAACCACTCATTATTATCTTAAATTAACAAGAGATACATAATAAAGGATGCAAAAAGTGGAGCTTAAAAAACAAAAAAGAAGCATCTTTCAGGTAAAGATGCTTCTGCAAACAAGTTCTAAATTTCTATTGTTCAGTATCAAGATAAGTAGCAAAATCTACTGCTTCAATCCCAATACAATTTTATTCTGAAGAGCGATGGACTCATCATGTATGAGATCGAATATAGCTTTTATAAGAGCTTCCGAAAGTTCTTGACTTTTAGAGAACTGCAATCTCTCTTGCAAGAGAGAGTTGTAGCGTTCCGGCTGTACCACCGATATATCGTTAAGGGCTTTCAGCTTAGCTATCTCGGCAGAGATGGTCATGCGTTCGGAGATAAGTTCTATGATCGAATGATCCAACCCGTCTATCTTCTCTCGCAACGGAGCAAGGATAATCTCAGCATTGTAAGGAGACTCCTGAATGCAGATATGTTGCAATATCTCCAAGAAACCGTCCGGAGTGAGTTGTTGAGCCGCATCGCTCAGCGCCAAGTCCGGAGAGGGATGTACCTCCAACATGATGCCATCATAGTGGAGATGTATGAGTTGCCGGCATAAGCTGGGGATGAGATCCCTTCGTCCTGCCATGTGACTGGGGTCTCCCACCAAAAGGAGATTCGGAATACGAGATCTCAGTTCCATGACGAGGCTCCAATGTGGAGGGTTTCTGTACAACCCTCTTCCCAAGCTGGAGAAACCTCTATGAATAGCAGCGATTCTACGCAAACCTGCATTGTACAAGCGATCTATGGCTCCAATCCAAAGCTCAATATCCGGACTGACAGGATTCTTCACCAACACCGGAATATCTACCCCTTGAAGAGCATCCGAAATCTCCTGCATCATAAAAGGATTGGATGTTGTACGGGCTCCTATCCAAAGGGCGTCCAATCCGTACTCAAGGCAGAGACGCACATGGGTAGCTGTGGCAACCTCAGTGCAGAAAGTCATATACGGAAACTCTTTCTTGAGCTCCCGTATCCATGACAATGCTTCCTCTCCCATGCCTTCAAAGCCTCCCGGACGAGTACGAGGCTTCCACACTCCGGCTCTAAACCATGTAACACCCATGGCAGAAAGAGCAAGAGCTGTTTCTCTCATCTGCTCATAACTTTCGGCACTACACGGACCGGCAATCACCCAAGTACAAAGAGAGTGTGCACTTGGATCTTCTATTATAGGTAGAAAGTGATATGTTTGTTTCGTGTTATTACTCCTCATCAGAGGCTTTCATGTTTGTAAAGACATTTTGCACATCTTCATCTTCTTCCAGCTTCTCTATAAGCTTATCCAGTTGCTCGCGTTGTTCCGGAGTAACTTCCTTTTCATCGTTAGGAATACGAGTAAACTCTGCGGAAGTGATCTCAAAGCCTTTTTCTTCCAAGAACTTTTGTATTGCACTGTTTTGGGCAAACTCTCCGTAGATGATCACCTCTCCCTCATCTTCTTCAAGCTCTTCCACGCCATAGTCTATAAGCTCAAGTTCGAGTTCTTCAAGGTCGAGTCCGTCCGGTTTATTCACATGGAATACACACTTGTGGTCAAACAAAAACTCCAAGCTACCTGTTGTTCCGAGACTGCCTCCGAACTTATTGAAATAGCTTCTTACGTTTGCCACAGTACGTGTTGTATTATCGGTAGCGGTTTCTACGAAGATGGCTATACCGAAAGGTCCGTATCCCTCATAGTTCATCTCCTTATAGTCTGTAAAGTCTTTGGATGATGCTTTCTTGATAGCCCTGTCCACATTTTCCTTAGGCATGTTCTCTTTCTTTGCTGTTTGCACGAGAACACGCAGGCGAGGATTGGTTTCGGGATCAGGTCCGCCGGCTTTCACGGCAATAGTGATCTCTTTTCCCAATTTCGTAAAGACGCGAGCCATATTGCCCCATCTCTTCATTTTTCTCGCCTTTCTGTATTCAAAAGCTCTTCCCATGATTCTATTTTTATGATATAAGTTTTACGTTTTTCTTATCTGAGTGATGCACCCAACTCCTTAACCAATGCAGCATGTATGCGTTCCATTGCCGACTCTATGGCTTTATCGCTAAGAGTCTTTTCTTCATCCTGCAGTTCAAAAGCAACGGCATAAGACTTCTTTCCCGAAGGAAGATGTTTGGGATCTTCATAAACATCAAACAGAGTAATGCCTTTCAAAAGTTTCTTCTCCGCTTTGTAGGCCACTCTCTCTATATCCACCAAAGAGACACCATTGTCTATCAGTAGAGCAAAGTCTCTACGTACGGCAGGGAATTTGGATATACTCCTCATCTTGATCTCCGAGGAATGCGCAATCTTATACAGCTTGTCCCAGTAGAGTTCGGCATAGAACACCGGGAAAGCTATGTCCGCATCGGAAAGCACCGCTTTGGATAGACGACCCCATCTCGCCAAAAGCTCGCCTTTAACGTCTCGGATCTCCTCGCATACAGCAAACAGAGGACTATCACTCTTGCTCTCATAGCGGACATGATAAGGAGCAATCCCCAAACGTCTCATGATATTATAGACATAAGCCTTAAGATGGAATACGGTAGAGACACTATCGTTATTGGTTGCCCAGTGATCGTTCCACTTGTCTCCGCTCATCCACAAAGCCAGCATGCTGTCTTCTCTGTATCCTTTGGTAGGACTCTTCAGCTGTGGATCTATCCGGTGATAAACAGAACCATACTCATACAGAGATAGAGGTCCGCTCTTTCTCTTGGAGTTGAAGTCTATCACTTCCAATCCTCCTTTTACCATGCTCGGACGCATCACGTTAAGATCCGAAGAGAGCGGATTCACAAGCGTTACTATCTCATCTTCTCCCACGAGAGAGTGGTCAAGGAAAAACTTGGATGAGGTCAAAGAGTTGTTCAAAATCTCTGCAAACCCTGCGCCTGTGAGCATTTCGGCTATGATGCGTTGTGCTTCGACACTCTTGTCCGTCTCGGTAACATGGTTGAGAGAAGCCTTAAGGGTATAAGACATGGGGATATTGTTGTATCCGAATATTCTCATCACCTCCTCTATCATATCTATCTCTCTGGTAACATCTACACGATAACGAGGAACATCCAAAGCCCATAACCCATTGCTTTCTTTTGCAATGTTGATGTCCAAGTACTTCAATATGGTGCGTACCGTAGCTTCGGGTATTTCGTATCCGGCGGTGGCTGTGAGCTTTTGGAGAGAAAAATCGACCCGATAAGGCTCTTTCTTTTCCGGATAATAGTCTGTAAGAGGAGATGCTATCTCACCCCCGGCGATCTCTTTGAGAAGCTCTGCTGCCATGACCAAAGCCGGCAGAGTGGCTTCCGGATCCAATCCACGCTCGAAGCGGAAAGAGGAGTCCGTATTGAGTGCATACCTGCGTGCGGTCTTCCTGACGCAAGTAGCGTTAAAGTTGGCACTCTCCAAAAAGATTCGAGTGGTGGATTCGGATACGCCCGAATCTTCTCCTCCCATCACGCCACCCAAACAGAGCGGACGCTCTGCGTCTGCAATGACGACATCTTGAGGCACAAGTTCGTGTTCTGCTCCGCTAAGGAGAAGCAGCTTCTCCCCTGCCTTGGCACTGCGAACGGATATGGTATGTTGGGACAGCTTGTCGAGGTCGAAAGCGTGAAGCGGCTGACCGATGCTGTGAAGCACATAGTTGGTAACATCCACCACGTTATTGATCGGCTTTTGCCCTATTGCTTCCAATGCTTTTCGGAGCCATTCGGGGCTTTCTGCCACTTTCAGATTATCTATTACAATGCCGGAATATCTCACCACGGCACTCTCCTTATCTATCGTTACGGTAACAGGATTTTTCATACTTTGCTTCTCGTGAAGAAGCTCCACACTCTTCATCGGAGGAGTGAACGATACAATCTTCTCCGGTGCATGGGTTTTCAGATAGGCATGAAGCTCTCTTGCCACACCATAATGGCTTGTGGCATCCACCCTGTTGGGCGTTATGTCCACCTCTATGATATAATCGCTTTTGAGGTCAAAAAGTTCGGCTGCCGGCGTACCTGCTTTCACATCGTCAGCCAACACCATTATCCCATCCGAATCTTGCCCTACCTGAATCTCTTTAGCCGAGCAGATCATTCCGAAAGACTCTTCACCACGTATTTTGGACTTCTTTATGGTAAAGCTGTCCTCTCCGGAGTAGAGAGTTGTTCCCAATGTGGCTACCACAACAGTCTGTCCGGCAGCAATATTGGGAGCACCGCAAACGATTTGTGTAGGCACTCCATCGCCCAGATCAACCGTTGTGATATGAAGGTGATCGGAGTTCGGGTGGTCTATACAAGTAAGTACCTTTCCCGCGACCAAGCCTTTGAGGCCGCCGCGAACCGACTCATGCTCCTCCACTCCGCCTACTTCGAGACCGATGGAGGTGAGTATTTCAGACACTTCCTGTACATCCAATGTACTCTGGATATAGTTATTTAGCCATGCTAACGAGATGTTCATAATACTTTATATGTGTTATATCTATTTTCTGACCTACAAAATTACGATTTTTTCCCCATTCATTACTTGAGTTATCATTCTCCACTCTCCGCCCTCTCTTTTTTCACTCTCTTTTGTATCGGTTTCATCTGAAAAACAACCCGATGGAGATCTCAAAATAAACCTGTTCACAACTTCTCTTTAACACGTTCGGAAAAAGCTTTGATGCCTTATAAAATATCAAATCAAGGCTTGAACCTCACAAACCGGGTCTTAATCTTTAAGAATCAAAGCTTGATTTCCATACATAAAGGCTTGATTTTTAATTTTTAATACGTTTGGCAAAAGATACAAAGCTATTCGGAGCATCTTTCTAACAGGTTCGCAAAGCTTTTGCTGCTTTCAAACAGAGAGACTCTATCTTGAAGGCAGACTTAAACGACTCTTTTGCCGATTATCTTGACCTCCACTCCCTTAAATATCTTAAACTTTGCAGATACTGCACAAAAGGGGTTTCTCATCTCGTTACAATTGGTTATCTTTGCATGCTAATAGTATTATATACTCTGTAGAACAGTCATGCACAAAACATATAAAATAGTACTTGCTTCCCTTCTAAGCATCTTTCTACTCTCTTCTTGCGGAGAGTATGTTCGGGTACAAAAGAGCAATGACATCATGGAAAAGCTCTCGTATGCCAAGAAGTACTATAACACAAAAAAATATAGCCGCACCATAGAGCTGTTGGAAGAGATTACCCCTTACTTCAAAGGGCGTAATGAAGCGGAACAGGTGGATTATCTGCTTGCGGATTCTTACTTCCAATCCAAGAACTACGACTTTGCGCACCAGTATTTCAAGAAATACTACTCCTCTCATCCCACGGGCGAATATCAGGAGTATGCCAGATACATGAGCGGCTATGCACTTTTCCTGCACTCTCCGGATGTGCGTCTGGATCAGGCGATGAGCTTGGAGGCGATCAACGAACTGCAACTCTATCTGGACTACTATCCTACGGGGACTTATGCCGATGAGGCTAAGAAGATACTTTTCGAACTGCAAGAAAAACTTGCACAAAAGGAGCTTCTCGCTGCCAAACTCTATTACAACCTCGGCAACTACCTATTCAACAACTACCTTTCGTGCATCATCACCTCCCGTAATGCCATAAAGGACTATCCCTACTCCAAGTACAAGGAGGAGTTTAGCTACCTCATACTGGCTTCTCTGTACGAAACGGCTTACAACAGTATCGAGTCGAAGAAAGGAGAACGTGTGAGAGAACTTCGGGACGAATATTACAGCTATCTGAACGAATACCCGGACGGGGCGTTCTTGAAGCAGACCGTCAAGTTCAAAAACTTTATAGACAAGATGCTTCCTCAGGATGAAGATCTGGTGGAGACAGAAGAAACAACTAAAGAAGATACCGCCGAAGAAAAGGCGTAACAAGAATATAAAAGTACAAACCAATAAATATCAGGTTCTTTCATAATGGACTATAAGAAAATCAATGCCCCTCTGACTACGGCAACACGCGATGTGGTAGAACTCTCTAAGCCTACCGGCAATATCTATGAGACGGTAATGGTGATATCCAAACGTGCCAATCAGATCTCTCAAGAGATGAAGAAAGATTTGGAAACAAAGTTGCAAGGCTTTGCTGCCGTATCCGACAGCTTGGAAGAGGTCTTTGAGAACAGAGAGCAGATAGAGATCTCTCGTTACTATGAAAAGCTTCCTAAAGCATCTCTCATAGCGACAAAAGAGTTTGAAACAGGCAGTCTCTATTTCCGCAACCCGGTTAGAGAAGCAGAGACAGCAATAGAGAGAGACGACGATTGATGTTCGCCCTTGTCGATAAAAGGGAAAACAGACAACAAAGCACTCTTTACAACCTTATACAGTCATGATTCAACGTATTCAGACCATATATCTGCTGGTAGCCTCTATCCTTATGGCGATGTTGTCGTTCATACCTGTGGCTACCGTTAATCTCTCAGGAGATATTTTCTTACTTGACGGAACAGGATTTATGTCCCTTGACGAGTCTCTGTTTGAAGCCAAGTGGGGATTGTTGTTTCTTCTGATTCTTTCTGCTCTCATTCCGATGATTGCAATATTTCTCTACAACAGAAGAGTATTGCAGATGCGCTTGACAATGTTCTCCGCGCTTATCACATTGGGCATGATCGGGGCATTCCTGTTCTATGGCTACCAAGCTTTGGGCGGAACATTGGAAGGATTCAAACCGACATACGCCTTCTCATTTCCGATCGTAGCGGTTATCTTGGAGCTTCTTGCCTATCGGGGCATAGCAATAGACCATAGAACTATAAAGTATGCAGACAGATTGAGATAACGTCTAAACAACTCCTTTTCAAAACATCAGAAAAAAAGATTCGCATATTTCTATGCGAATCTTTTTTATTTCTCTGCAACTGTATTGCCCACAGATCTACATAGATCTGTCCGACAAATGCAGTAAAAACCACTTCCCTTTCTTACAAACAAAGACGGCCTCAAGGTTTATACCATTGTTTACACCTTGAAAGTGCACTATCGTAGTATCTTTCCGTTCTATAATCTCCCTGTCGTAAGCATCGGTTTCTCGTGTTTTATAGGATGGATCCCAACTTAGATCCACTTCCTCCCACTCCTCTTCCGGTATCTCTTGAAGCATCAAAGAGTCCGTTTCAATATCATACCCCTCGTATTTAAGAGGAAAAATCACCCGGCTTTTTTGAAACGAAAGATCCTCGTTGAACTGTTTCATGAAGAGGTCAAACTCCTCCACATTGTTTCCATTACAGGCTGTAAGAAGAAGAGATAGGAATAATCCTAAGAATAAAAAATGTCTCATAAATAGAAATGTTTGATAGAAAGCCAAAGTTACAAATTACAAGAAAAATGAAGTAAAGAGAATATGGTTCCTCCCAAACGATCTGCGCACCGAGATAAAAAAATAAAAACAAAAAAGCCTAAAGCAGTAAAATAAATACCATAAAGAAAGCATCCGCCATAAAGCTCTTATACTCTATCGACGGATGCTGCAATTCTTTGAAAACACGCACTATTTGACAACTATTCCATTCGCTTCATAACTTTCGATGTAAGAGTCTCCTCAAAATATCAGATTCTCTCAAAAGGATTCTTGCGTTAGTTATTCATTATTCAAAGCTCAATAAGCTCTTGAAGCAGACTTTAATAATTGACTTGTTTTACACTACAAATGTAGATCTTTAGCCGGCTTCGACTCTTCACTATATCTGCACACTTCTACATTTTCAGGGCATTAACAGTTGTGCCTATCTGTACTATTCAAGCATAAAAAGCATATAAAACACTTACTGCCAATAAAATAAAAATATAGACAAAGAAGACAAAATAAAACAAGGAAATCGTGTAAGAATAGACGATTTCCTTGTTTTTTATTGAAGAATATGCTTTTTAGGCATTATGTGTCAAGCGTCATTTTCTGATATTGAGAGGGAGGAACGCCCACTTCTTTCTTGAAAACACGAGAGAAATAGTTCGGATCGGAGAATCCGCAAGCATCGGAAATCTCTACGATGGAGAGAGATTCTTCTCTCAACATCTTCTTTGCTTTGGAGAGTCTGATCTGAAGAACATAAGATATTGTAGAGTATTCGGTCAAGGCATTCAGCTTTCGATTCAGTTGAGAGGGGCTCATAGCCATCTTGTCTGCCAAGTATGAAGCATTCATTTCAGGATTTCTCAACTGAGAATATATGAGATCCGTCACTTTCTGTAAGAACTTCAAGTCTCTATCGTTAAGCTCTCGAAGCTCGGATCCGTTCTCTTTATCTATAACCTCCTTATACTTCTGTTTCAAAAGACGTCTGTTTTCAAGGATATTCCGCATCCTTATCCGAAGCTCTTCCGGGCTGAATGGTTTATGCAGATATGCCTCTACACCCAAGTTCAAAGCCTTTAATCGATCCGGATCGGAAGCTTTTGCCGTAAGCACTATAATGGGAATATGATTGAGTAACATACTCTCCTTCATCTTTTTACAAAATTCAAATCCATCCATGACAGGCATCATAATATCCGTTATAACAATGTCGGGAATATGCTTTTCTGCCAACTCCAATCCCTCTTCCCCATTCTGAGCAAACAACAGATTGTAATGCTCTCTTAGCATAGACTTAAGATAGAGAGAGACATCATTGTTATCCTCGACAATAAGAATCATCGGCTGTATGCCGTTAAGCTCGGAAGACTCTATCGGATCGCTTTTCTTATGATCTACAATAACAATATCGGATGGAGATAGAAGAGAATGAGAAGCCTCGTCAACGGGTATAGACTTAAATGGAGCCTTACTCCTTACCGGAAGAGATACCGTAAATGTGGAACCCTTACCCGGCTCGCTGTAAACGGAAATCTCTCCATTCATTTTCTCCACCATCATTTTACAGAAAGAGAGACCTATTCCGGAGCCGGTATCATTCTTGGTATTCGGACTCTGATAAAAGACTTCAAAGACCTTATCCTGCTCTTCTTTCGGAATCCCTTCGCCTGTATCCGATACTTGCAACTGGATATTTTTCTCTTTTCGTCCCTTAGTAAGTACAACGTTAATAAATCCCCCCGGAGGAGTATGCTTGATGGCATTGGAAAGCAGATTGCTAAAAATCTTATCTATATAGAATGGTATAAAATCCATCTCAAGAACATAAGCCCGGTTATAAAAGTTTAGCGTAACTCCTTTTTCCGCTGCGTATAGCTTGAAAGTCTCTACTATCATCTGAAGATAAGAGACAATATCTCCTCTTCTCCAGTCCGGCTCATATCCTCCACTTCTCAGCTTCGCAATATCAAGTAGCTGATTCACCAGCTTTAACAGGTTGCTCCCCTGCCTGTCTATGGCTGAGTGATAGACTTGTCTCTCTTTCTCGGACAGATTTCTTGCTTCTGCAAGTTGTCTGTTCAGCCCTTTTATAACCGTCAAAGGTGTCCGAAGTTCATGCGTAATATTGGTAAAGAACTCCGTCCGACGACTTTCAATCTCTTTCAGAAGTCTATTACTCCGAGTCCGTTGCCTATACGCATAGTAAAAAAGAGCCGAGGTCATGAGAGCCACTAAAATCACCGCCCAGAGCGTGTATATGGCTCTCTCTTTTTCGGTTTTCTTCTTTTTCACCTCAGTTTCTATCTCTTGAAGTTGGCGAAAAGTTTGTTCGCGTTCGTAGTTTACCTTCAGTTCTATATACCGATCTGCCTTCTGAACACTCAAGATACTGTCTTTAATGACCTGACCTTTCTTGTAATGGTTGAGAGCGGAGTAGAAATTTCCATCTTGAAAATCCCGCTCATGCCTCAACATATATATGGTTGAGAGGTGCTCCGGAGCATTTATCTCCAAAGCCGTTTGCTCTGCTTGGCATATATAGCGTTCAAATTCCGACTTGTTACCAACAAGATGATTGATCTCGGCAATAGATATACAGGAAGTAAGCCAATGGAATCTATCGCTGTGCTCCTGCATTATATCATAAGACTGTCGGTAGTATTCCTTGGCTTGTTCGTAGCGTTTCTGCTTCTTATAGATATCTCCCAAATAGGAGAGACAAAGCCCTTCCCCAACATAGGATTTGCCCAGCCGATTCTGTTCCAAAGATTTCTCGTAATACTCTTGAGCAGCATCATACTCTTTCCGAGCCTCATATACTGCTCCCAGATTAGCCAAGTTGATCGCCTGCCCGATATTATTTTCAAGTAAGACTTCCCCCTCCAATGCTTGCTTAAAATACTTTTCAGCCTCATCGTAATGTCCAAGAGTCAGAGAGATGTTCCCGATACCATTCATGGAGGAGATCTTACCTTTCAATCCTTCGGGAGTGTCTACTTTAGAAAATGCTTCGGAATAGACCAATGCCCGGTAGTGATACTCCGATGCTTGAGAAAGTGCTCCTATACGACGGAAATCGGTACCAAGATTATTCAATCCCTGTACAATAAAAATAGTATCGCTTAATTTAAGGGACATCTCAAGTTCTTTTCCATGAAACTCTATTGCTTCCGAAAAGGAGGAGTTTGCTCTATGAAGATTTCCAAGAGTCTTATAACATAACATTGCCGCTCTGTCATCTCCTCTATCCAAACTTCTATTCAGTAAGTAGAGAAGAGAGTCTTTGTTTTTTCTATTTCGAAACAGCTCTTTTGAGATAGCATGAGAAGAGAAAGAGCTACGTGCATCTTTACTCTTACGAGAACAGGATACTAAAAAAGACATACCCCAAAACAGCACCATTAAGAGCAGATAAAATCGGAGAGGTCTATATGTAGAGAGTCGAATCATGACTCATTGCTTCGTTTAGATTATTGTACCAAGTTTTCAACAAAGATAAGATATTCCAGAAAATAAAGGAAAATGAACGAATTTCTTCATCTACTCTGCTGGTCGTTCTCTACCGACAGAAAAAGTGCTGACTGGACTTGCCTTGTTTCCGAACAAAATTCACTTGTCAAATTCACCTAAAACTCAAAAGGAGAAAAATATTTTTTATATATTCCATACACCTCTTCCCATTCCGTTTTTTAGAGTTTCTATTTTGATCGAAGAGGTTGTTTTCAGAGCATAACCGAACTGTTAAATTCGGGCTGTTTTATTAACACAAATTTCGACACCTGTTAAGCAAAAACACTAAACGAGCATATTCTTTCGGCTTAACGTGTTTAATTTTTCAATGAACACGTTTACCGATTTCATTAAACACGTTTACCGGATTCGGTTAACGTGTTTAGAAATTTCACTTATAGTACTGACAGTTAGAGGATTGAGTGTTTTGCGCTCTTTTTTGCTGCTTTTAGGCTCAAAATCGCATTAGGTTTCATTCACAAACATGGGCGTTAAAATTCACCTATATTAACGCAGAAACAGCCCCTGAATCCGACCAAGAGGAAAAATTTTCCGAATTTCCACTTTTTCGTATTTCCCTTATAGTAAGATATTTATATAGTTCGTCTCTTTATGTCTTGAGTGAAGATGATTTGAAACAAGAAGGTCTCGAAAAAGAAAAGAGTCCACTAACGGAATCCGTTTTTATATAAAAAGACACGCCATGATCCCCTTTTCTCCTCTTGGCATTCCCTCTTGGCATAGTATATGTATGTATAAACTTCGGAAGGTTTTACCAAAGAACATGACCGATATGAAGCAAAACAGATACAATACTGTCTTTACAGACGAAACAACCGATAGCCCATTCATGACAGCTGTCATGGAAGAGGTAGTAGACTCTGCCCTTACAGAGCAGCCCTCTTCCGAAGAAGAGGGAGAGTCTTGGGACGAACTACTGACCGGAGAAAACGACAAAAGCAGTGCCGCAAAAACCTCTTCCGACTCCGGAAAAGGCAAAGGGAACAAAAGCCGTACACCCAACCTCGATCTCTATGGTATATCTCTCAATAGAAGAGTAAGGGAAGGAAAGATAGATCCGGTATATGGAAGAAACAAGGAGATAGTGCGCATCGCACAGATTCTTCTGAGAAAAAAGAAGAACAATCCGATTCTGCTCGGTCTGCCGGGAGTGGGAAAGACCGCAGTGGTAGAGGCTCTTGCACAACGCATAGAGCATGGAGAAGTGCCTCCTTTCCTTATGGGCAAAACCATATACTCTCTCGACCTTGCAGGCTTACTCGCAGGAGCGGTGTACAGAGGTCAGTTTGAAGAGAGACTGAAAAAGCTCATAGATGAGGTGCAGAGCAATAGCGACATCATCCTGTACATAGATGAGATACACACCATCATGGGTGCGGGAAACTCTCAAGGCAGTTTGGATGCTGCCAATATACTGAAGCCGGCATTGGCTCGTGGAGATATCCGCTGCATCGGAGCCACGACTCTGGATGAGTATAGAAAGTCCATCGAAAAAGATGGTGCCATGGAACGAAGATTCCAAAAGGTAATGATAGATCCTCTGACAGAAGAGGAGACCAAAAATGTCTTGCTCGACCTGAAAGAGACCTACGAAAAGTTTCACCACGTTCAGTATGAAGAAGAGGCTCTCGAAGCATGTGTCTCTCTTACTGCCCGATATATAACAGACCGCAACTTCCCCGATAAGGCGATAGATGCAATGGATGAAGCGGGATCTTATATTGCAATCCTCGAACAGAATAAACCAAACAAGCTGGACTCCCTAAAAGAATCCCTTAAAGAGATCAGGCTGAAAAAAGATGCCGCTGTAAAGGAGAACAACTACGAACTTGCAGCGAAATACAGAGACCGGGAGTCTGCCACAAAAGAGGAAATAGAGCGTTATCTGGAGGCTTTGAAGAATAAAGACTTCACGACTCCCCCTCCTGCCGTGACGGTCGAGGATGTCGAGCGCACGGTCTCTCTCATGTCCGGAGTACCGGTCTCAAACATATCGGCGGATGATCTTACCAAGCTATCTACTCTTGCTCCTACGATCAAGTCCAAAGTGATAGGGCAAGATCATGCTGTGGAGACACTTATAAAGAGCATACAACGCAACAAAATCGGATTGAGAGACCCTAAAAAGCCTATCGGTTCGTACCTGCTTTTGGGATCTTCCGGTGTGGGAAAGACTTATCTCGCAAAGCAGATAGCAATAGAACTTTTCGGAACCGAGAAAGCTCTCATCAGGGTAGACATGAGCGAACTGATGGAGAAACACACCGTTTCTCGCCTTGTGGGAGCTCCTCCGGGATATGTAGGATACGACGAAGGAGGACAGCTGACCGAAAAAGTGCTCCGCCGTCCCTACTCTGTGGTGCTCTTCGACGAGATAGAGAAAGCCCACCCCGATGTGTTCAATATCCTGCTTCAGGTGTTGGATGATGGTATCTTGACCGATGGTAATGGCAAGACCGTGAACTTTAAGAACACGATCATCATCATGACTTCCAACATAGGCACTCGCCAGCTAAAAGACTTCGGCGTTGGGATAGGCTTCCGCGACACATCCGGAGACCTTAGCTCTCTCTCTCAGCAAGTGATACAAAAAGCTTTGCGCAAGACTTTTGCTCCGGAGTTTTTGAACAGAATAGATGACATCATCACCTTTAATGCACTGGGTACAGAGTCTATACTTAAAATAGTAGACCTCGAACTTGCATCTCTTCTTAAACGTATCGCAGAGATAGAAATATCGGTGCAAATCTCTCCAGAAGCAAAGTCTTTCCTCGCAAAAGAGGGATACGATGCCACCTATGGTGCTCGTCCTCTCAAAAGAGCCATAAGCAAGTATATAGAAAACAAGATATCGGATGGTATGATTTCGGGAGAAGTACAGAAAGGAAAGTGCTATCTGATAGATGTTGTCAAGGATGACAACGGCAATGCAACCGATACAATCGTAAAGGAAGTGTTCAGTATGGAAAACCTGAATATCGAACCTCAAAAAAAGGTACAGGAATAACACCAGCACTTCCAACAGACAGGACATAAAACAACAATAAATGATATGAGTACAAAACAAGGAAACATTGGTGTAACAAGCGAAAACATTTTCCCTATTATTAAGAAGTTTCTCTACTCCGATCATGAGATCTTTCTGAGAGAATTGGTTTCTAATGCAGTGGATGCCACGCAAAAGCTCAAGACTCTCAGTGCCAAGAACGAGTATAAAGGAGAGCTGGGAGACCTTACCATACGTCTGCGTATAGAGGATGACAAGCTCATCATATCGGATAGCGGTATAGGTATGACTGCCGAAGAGATAGAGAAATATATCAATCAGATAGCAATCTCCGGAGCTGAAGAGTTCATGGAGAAGTACAAAGACGATGCCGCTGCCATCATCGGGCATTTCGGTCTCGGCTTCTACTCCTCTTTTATGGTGGCTTCCAAGGTAGAGATAGACACTCTAAGCTATAACGAAGGAGCAGAGCCTGTTTTGTGGAGCTGTACCGGTACTCCCTCTTTTGAAATGCAAAAGGGTACTCGCACGACACGAGGTACAGACATTATATTATATATAGATGAAGAGAATAAGGAGTTTCTCAATCCGGACAAGATAAAAGCCCTGCTCAAGAAGTACTGCCACTTCCTTCCCGTACAGATTGCTTTCGGATACGAACAGGAGTGGAAGGATGGCAAATATGTGGCTACAGATAAAGAACTTATTATCAACACCACAGAACCTGCATGGACCAAGAAACCTGCCGACCTGAAAGACGAAGATTATCTCTCTTTCTATAATGAGCTTTATCCCTCTGCAGGTTTCGGCGGTATGGATGAGCCTCTCTTCTGGATCCATCTGAACATTGATTATCCGTTTAATCTTACCGGTATTCTCTACTTCCCTCGTATAAAAGATAATATAGACCTCTCCAAGCATAAGATACAGCTGTATAGCAATCAGGTTTTTGTTACTGAGAACGTAGAAGGTATCGTTCCGGATTATCTCAACATTCTGCATGGTGTGCTTGATTCTCCGGATATTCCTCTGAACGTTTCTCGTTCCTACCTCCAAAGCGACCGCAACGTCAAGAAAATATCTTCTTACATCACAAGAAAAGTGGCAGATAAGCTGGACGAACTGTTCAAAGACAACCGTCCTTCGTACGAGGAAAAGTGGTCTGCTTTAGAGCTATTCGTGAAATATGGTATGCTGACGGAAGAAAAATTCTACGACAGAGCCAAGAAGTTCTTCCTTTTGAAAAACTCGGAAGAGAAGCTCTATACGGAAGAGGAGTACAGAAACCTTATCTCCTCTGTTCAAACAGACAAGGATGGTAAGCTTGTTCTACTCTACTCCACCAATATAGAAGAGCAATACTCTGCCGTAAAAGAGGCAACGGATAAAGGATATGATGTACTTCTTTTGGATGGCAGACTGGATATGCCTCTTGTATCAATGCTCGAACAAAAGTGGGAGAATGTTCGCTTTGCACGCGTCGATAGCGATGCCATAACAAACTTGATCCCCAAAGAAGAGAACAAAAAAGAGGTAGAGAAAGAGCTATTTGCAGGTCTTAACGGACTCTTTGCAGGGGCTGTTCCTAAAGCAAATGGAAAGAATTTCCATATCATTCCTTCTCACATGGGGTCAGATGCAAGACCTATCACTATCGTCAGAAATGAATTTATGAGACGTATGAAAGATATGTCCCAATTCCAGCAAGGGATGAACTTCTATGGGGATTTACCGGACAGCTTCGAGCTTTTGGTAAACGTGGATCACCCGATAGTGAAAAAGGTTTGGGAAGACTTTAATGCAACTCACGCAGAAGAAGCAAAAAGGCTGAACGGAGAGCTGAAAGGATTTGAAGCCAGAAGAGATGTGCTGACACAACAACTCTCTACCGATAAGACGGAAGAGGAAAAGAAAACATTGGAAGCCGATCTTGAAGAAACAAAAAAACAGCTCTCGGATATCGAACAGCAAAGACAAGATCTGTTTGAAAAGTACGGCAGTGAGGACAAGATAATATCACAACTGATAGATCTTGCACTCCTTGCCAATGGACTATTGAACGGGAAGCAGCTGGACAGCTTTATTTCTCGCTCGCTCGAAATAGTTGGAAAATAAATGCTATTTTTGTACAGGTGGAATCTTATGTTAGGTTTCACCTGTAACTTTTTTGAAGAACGGACTAAGAGACAAAGTAGCTTGTCGCTGCGCTAAGGTTTCAAGGCGGAGAGGAAAGTCCGGGCAACGTAGAGCACCATACTTCCTAACGGGAAGCTGCCTGTCCTTTCATGCGTGATAGAGAAAAAGGCAGACTAATGCAACAGAAAAGAACCGCCATTGGAGTCTCGACTTTAACGGTAAGGGTGAAAAGGTGAGGTAAGAGCTCACCGGAGGCATAGTGATATGTCTCGTCCATGTATGTTATGGGTTGTAAGATCATGTATACCGACGTCTAAGTGTTGCTCGCACAATGTCGGGGGGTAGATCGCTAGAGATTGCAGGCGACTGCAATAGTAGATAAATGACAAGCACCTGATCTTCTGAGAGGGCACAGAACCCGGCTTATAGCTTTGTCTCTTTCGTTCTTCACACTTTATATTCGATATATGACAGACTCTGCTCCAAAGAAGAAGCCTGACGGGCAAAGAAAACCCAAGAAGAGCCTTGCAAAATGTATGTCTTACTCCTTCCGGATGGCGTACAAATTTATCACTGTAGATATGTGGCGCATATTCCCTGACGAGACTACCGGAGTGAAGGGAAAGATGACCAATACTCTTAGGGTGCTTTATATCACCATAGCGGAGTTTATTGAAGGTAACACGATGCGCAAGTCCGCAGCTCTGACCTACTCTACCATTCTGTCCATTGTCCCGTTATTGGCTATTATTATCAGTATTGCTGCCGCATTTGGTGTACAGGAAACCGTACAACAGCAGCTGTATGAATATCTCCCTGCACACCGCTTAGAACTGTCGCAAGGGCTGGAATTTGCTCAAAAGTATATCGCTGAAACAAAAGGAGGAGGGCTGTTCATCGGTATTGGTGTTATCTTTCTTCTATGGGCGGTAATCTCTTTGCTCTCCTCGATAGAAGATACTATCAATGATGTCTGGCAGATTAAAGAAGCTCGAAGTTGGAGCAGACGTATTCTCGGATACCTTGCTGCCTTTATCCTCCTCCCTGTTCTGATGACTTTAAGTTCCGGTATCAACATCTTCATTTCATCCTTAGGCAACGTAAACATAATAGATAGCATCAGTCTCACACCCATTGTTACACTTCTTCTTCACGCCGTTTCTTTCTGCATCGTTATAGGTATATTCACTACCCTCTTTCTCATCTTTCCCAACACAAGAGTACACTTCTCCAGTGCGCTCATAGGGGGAACGGTTGCTGGTATTGGTTTCTCCCTATTCCAATGGGTGTATATCTCCGGAATGCTTTGGGTTACAAAATATAATGCGATATATGGAAGTTTTGCAGCTATTCCACTTCTACTCATGTATATCAACTTTTCATGGGTCATCTGCCTATTCGGTGCGCATCTAAGCTATGCCATAGAAAACACATCGCTATATCTGTTCCGAGCAGAAAAAGATAACGTATCCAGAAGATTCCAAGACTTTGTTGCCTTGATACTAATGAAGAAGATCGCCACGGCATTCAAGAATGAGAGAAGCAAACCATACTCTATCGAAGGTCTTTCAAAAGAGAGCCGCATCCCAATCACCGTTGTAAGAGATATGTTAAACAGGCTTGTTGCCACAGGGCTTATACGTGAGATCCCCAATATTGATCTCCCGAGAACTCTCAGATACATGCCCAACGTAGATATTCATACCATCAGTGTGCAGAAAATATTACACGCGTTGGATACCTTGGGCTTTGAAAATCTTTCACAAGAGACCTATAAGCGGTTCGATCAAGAGTGGCAAACCATATTGGCAACAAGGGATATCAGAAAAGACGAAGCCGTAATGCAGCAGAATATTCTCGATATTTAGTTGATTCCCAATTATTTCTTCCGGAACAAAAACAGATAGTACACATTCAAGAATAAAGATATTCTATTAAAAATCACAAATCAAAATCATGAAACTAAAAAGAGTTTTGTTAGGAACGTTCTTCGCCACGATTGCTTGGAGCGGTGTTGCTCAAGAACGTCCCTTATGGATGCGCTATCCGGCAATCTCTCCTGATGGAAAAGAGATTGCGTTCAGCTACAAAGGAGACATCTATAAGGTATCTGCTCAAGGCGGTCAGGCTGTCCGTCTTACTACAAACGAGGGGTACGAGAAAAGCCCTGTCTGGAGTCCCGATGGCTCAAAAATTGCTTTCACCAGCACTCGCAACAATGCCGGTGTAAACATCTATATCATGTCCTCAATGGGAGGAGTGGCTAAGCAGCTTACTACTCACTCCACTACGGAAACGCCATACACATTCACTCCGGATGGCAAAAGCGTGGTATTCAAAGCACACATCCAAGACCCTCATACCAGTGCCCTTTTCCCCACAGGACGTTTATCCGAGCTTTATGCCGTGTCTGTCAATGGAGGAAGACCCGAGCAGATTATCTCCACACCTGCTGAAGCTGTATCATACTCCAAAGACGGTAGCAAGTTCTTGTATCAAGACCTCAAAGGATTCGAGAATGAGTGGAGAAAGCATCACACTTCCTCTGTTTCCAGAGATATTTGGGAATATGACCTCAAGAGTGGTAAGCACAGGTTTGTAGTCCAACATGATGGAGAAGATAGAGATCCGGTGTACAGTTCGGACGGGAAAAAAGTCTACTTCCTAAGCGAACGCAAGGGTGGCTCTATGAATGTATATGAAACAGACATCAATGGTAATGGCGAGACTGTCAAGGCTCTGACATCGTTCAAAGGGGATCCGGTTCGCTTCCTTTCCACATCCAAAGACGGAAAGCTATGCTTCGGATATGCAGGAGAGATATATACCATGACTCCGGGACAAAAGCCTCAACGGGTCAATATATCTGTTGCGACAGACATCTCTGATGTTCAAGACAGACGTCTTTTCCTACAAGGCTATCAGTCTGCAAGTGTCTCTCCCGATGGGAAACAGCTTGCTTTCGTATCCAGAGGCGAAGTGTTTGTAACATCAGTGGATTACAGCACAACAAAGAGAATAACCAACACTCCTTCCGGAGAGCAAAGTGTAACCTTCGGAGCAGATAACCGCTCTATCGTATATGCAAGCGACAGAAGCGGCAAATGGGATCTCTACAAAGCAACAATAGTAAACAAGAACGAGCAGAACTTCCCCAATGCCACCATTATTAAGGAAGAACTTCTCATACCGGGCAATAAAGTGGAGAAGATGCATCCGGCATTCTCTCCCGACGGAACAGAGGTAGCATTCGTGTTGGGACGTAAAAAACTTGCCGTGTACAACCTCAAAAGCGGAAAGATAAGAGAGATCACCGATGGTTCTACACAGCATGGAGAAGATGGCGATATGAACTTCGAGTGGAGTCCGGACGGCAAATGGTTTGCCATTTCTTACGTTGCCAGAAACCACGCACCCTATTATGACATAGGTATCGTTAGTGCCAAAGGCGGAGAACCGATATTCAATGTAACCAACAGCGGCTACTTCGACATGAATCCGCATTGGGCTATGGACGGCAATGCCATCATCTTCCACAGCGAACGTTACGGTATGCGCAACCACGCCTCTTGGGGTTCTCAGTCCGATGTCATGATCGCTTTCATGAACAGAGAAGCCTACAACAAGTTCAAGATGAACGAAGAGGAGTTTGAACTCTTCTCGGAAGAAGAAAAGAACATCAAGAAAGAGGCAGAAGAGAAAGAGAAGAAAGAGAAAAAAGGAAAGAAGGAGGAGGATAAGAAGAAAGCATCCGAAAAGAAAGATCTCAATATCGAGTTCGACAACATGGAGGATCGCATCATTCGTCTTACACCGAACTCTTCTGCCTTGGGAGATGCTATCGTCACCAAAGATGGCAAGAAGATGTACTACCTCTCTGCATTTGAAGGCGGATACGACCTTTGGTCTTATGACTTGAGAAAACGCTCCACAAAACTGCTAAGAAAGATGGATTCGGGAGGAGCACAGTTCCAGATGGACAAAGAGGGCAAGCAGATCTTCATCCTTGGTGCTCAACCTCAGAAGATGACCGTGGCAGGAGAGACCTTTAAGCCGATCTCGTACCAGGCTGAATGGAAGACAGACCTTGCCGCTGAGCGCGAATATATGTTCAATGTCGTTAAACGTGAAGAAGGTCTTCGCTTCTACGATGCCGGCATGCACGGTGTAAAGTGGGACGAACTTACCAAACACTACTCTCGCTATCTCCCTTACATCTCCAACAACTACGACTATGCCGAAATGCTGAGCGAATTGCTTGGAGAGCTTAATGTCTCTCACACCGGATCCGGTTACAGAGGAAGCGGAGCTTCCGAACCTACTGCGGAGCTCGGACTATTCCTCTCTTGGGAAAAGGGCAAGGATGGTCTGCTTGTGGATGAAGTGATAACAGGTGGTCCGTTTGACAACTTCAGAAGCAAAGTTAAAGCCGGCGACATCATCGAGAAGATTGATGGTGAAGATATCAAGGCAGGCGAAGACTACTTCCCTCTCCTTAATGGAAAGATCAGACGCAACATTTCCGTATCATTCTACTCCCCTAAGAGCAAAGAGCGTTGGAGCGAAACCGTGAAAGGTATCTCCTCTTCACAGCTCGAAGATCTGCTATACAAGAGATGGGTTAAGCAGCGTGCCGATGAGGTTGATAAGCTATCCAAAGGACGTTTAGGCTATGTACACATCCCTTCAATGGGAGACCCAAGCTTCCGTACGGTTTACTCCGAAGTGATGGGACGCTATTACGACCGCGAAGGCATCGTTATAGATATTCGTTACAACGGTGGCGGACGTCTTCATGAAGACTTGGAAGTATTCTTTACCGGAAAGAAATATCTGCAACAGCAGATTCGTGGAAAAGATTACTGCGAAATGCCGTCTCGCAGATGGAATCATGAGTCTGTCATGGTCATGTGTGAAGCGGACTATAGCAACGCTCACGGTACACCATGGGTGTACAAACACCTTGGAATAGGTAAGCTCGTCGGTATGCCTGTCCCGGGAACCATGACGAGTGTCAACTGGGTTACACTTCAAGATCCAAGCTTGTACTTCGGTATTCCTGCCGTTGGGTACAAAACCGCAGAGGGTATATACCTTGAAAACTACGAGCTGCACCCTGACGTTAAAGTGCGTCTCGACTTTGATAAAGCCCTAAAAGGCAAAGACACACAGATGGAAGCAGCAGTAGAAACATTGCTAAAAGAGGTCGGTAAAAAAGAGTAACCTCTTCCGTCCACAATATTGGAGAAAAGCTCCGGTGTGAAGATTGAAAAATCTCATACCGGAGCTTCTTTTTTATGTCTCTCTTTTCTGCTCCTTTTGCCCCAAAATATAGGGGGATTTTGCGTGCACTTTTATATAAAAACAGAGTGCAGAGAAGAGCCACCGCTCTCTTCCACTTTTGCTCTCTTTTCCCTCAACCAAATCACAAGAAGAGGATAATCCCCTAAAAATAAGGCAAATATAAATCAGCTCGAATTTGGAAAAAATTTTTTCTCAGTCCATTTCATGGGGCTTTTTCGCGTTAATTGGTGTAAATTTTAACACCCACTCCTGTAAACGTTTCCTAATAAAGAAATCTGCCTTTTTGGGTACTTTTTAGGGTAAAAATACATAAAACACTGGCATATAGCATTTTAGCAATTTTAGCTAAACACGTTAATCGAAATCGGTAAACGTGTTCAATGAAATCGGTAAACGTGTTTACTGAAAAATTAAACACGTTAAGCCGAAACAATATGCTCGTTTAGCGTTTTGGATGAACATGTATCGGAATTTTTGTTAATAAAATGAGACAAATTTAACAATTTTATCATGCTCTGAAAACGACCCCTCCGATCAAAATAGAGAGCAAGAAAAAAGGGAGCATTTTTCGGGATGGAATATATAAAAATCCACTCTCGCCAAAACATCCGAAAAGCAATAAAAACTTGTAGCTTTGCAAACAAAATCGGGAGTGGAAACAGTGCATAAAACTGCCTTGCACCATCCGCCCCGGTTACAATACCCTAAAACAATATTGTGAACAAGAAATTTCATCTCAAACAGTTCAGCATCGCTCATCACAGAAGTGCCATGAAAGTGGGTACGGATGCGCTTATCCTTGGAGCCGTTGCTGGCAGCACAATGCAGTTTGAGCCGGATACCATACTGGATATAGGCACCGGATGTGGCATTGTGGCACTGATGCTGTCGCAGAGATTCTGTGGTAGCAGCGTTGTGGGGGTGGATATACACGAAGAGAGCATTGCGGATGCGGAGGAGAACAGAAAGGGTTTTCCTCATCCCGACAAACTGCAGTTTGTCCATGCCGATATAGAACATTTTTCTTCGGAACGCTTCCCCCTCTATGACCTTATTGTCTCCAATCCTCCCTACTTTACGGCTACACACAGCTCTCCATCCGAGTTAAAAACTCTTGCCAAACACGCCATCACACTCCCGGCAATCACTCTGTTTCGGAGGGCAAAGCAGACGCTGAGCCGACACGGAGAGGTTGCCATCATATATCCTGCATCTATGGCACAGGAGTACGAAGCAGCCGCCCAAGAGTGCGGACTGATACTACACCGGAGAGTAGCCATACGAGGGCGACAGGATCTTCCGGTAAAACGCTTTCTAAGTACATGGAAAATGGAGGAGAGAGAGGGTTTAATAGAAGAGTCCGAGCTGGTCATAGAGGTAGAGAGACACAGGTACACAGCGGAGTACAAAGCTCTTATGATGCCGTTTATGCCGGATTCGGTCTTGAATAAATAGCACTATTTTCTTGGCAGTCTAAAATAAATTGACTATCTTTGCCCGACCAAAGAAAGCAAGACAAATCAAAACAGCATAAAAAGTTAAAAAGCAATGAAAAGAACATTCCAGCCTTCTAACAGAAAGAGAAGAAACAAACACGGCTTCCGCTCAAGAATGGCAACGGCAAACGGACGTAGAGTTCTCGCAGCCAGAAGAGCTAAAGGCAGAGCTAAGCTAACTGTTTCTGACGAGTATCCAAGATAACAAGAACAGATGCTCCCTGCGGAGCTGTTATCATAGACTTCCCTTACAGTTTCAGACTGCAAGGGAAGTTTTTTATTGTACAGACAGAAAGCTTCAAGCAGATACCTTGACCTCCTCACCCCAAAATGGTTCTCTTCCGGGGCAGAAAGGTTGCGCTCTCTGCCTTAAGAAATCACAATAGACAAAAGAGGGAGATAGCCCGATTCGGAATTGGCTATCTCCCTCTTGTTGTGAAATAATATTGCTAACTTTAGAGGTCAAAAAAGTCAATAAAAAATGAACAAAAATATAGTACGAATAGCGCTCACGGGAGGGCCTTGCGCCGGTAAGACCACAGCAATGGCGAAGATCATAGAGCGATTTACCATAAGAGGATATTTGGTGTATGCCTTACCCGAAATCCCCACGATATTTACGGCGGCTTCCGTGAACTTCCTTACGGACGACAAGACCTACTTCTACAACGCGGAGAAAGCGGTCTTGAAGTTTCAGCTCCAAATGGAAAACATCTTCTATGAGCTGGCAAAGTCTGTCAATAAACCGGTACTGATCATATCCGACAGAGGTACCATGGATATTTCTGCATACATGGACCCAAATATGTGGCAAGCCATGCTGGACGAACTCTCCCTTTCGGAAGTGATGCTGAGAGATGCCCGATACGATGCGGTAATACACATGGTAACAGCGGCAGACGGAGCGGAAGACTTCTATACCATCGAAAACAATGCGGCAAGAACAGAGACGGTAGAATTGGCTCGCGAGTTGGATGGTAAGATTCTAAGTGCCTGGACAGGGCATCCGAACCTGCGCATCGTCCAAAACAATAGTGATTTCGATGCCAAGATAGAGCAGACCATCCGTGAGATTGCCTGCGTTGTGGGAGATGAAACAGCCGATGAAACCCGAAGGACATTCAAGGTAGAGGTAACCGGTGATGTGCCTTATGGTATAGAGACAGAGATATTCGAGTACATGCTCAATACGGACATAAAAGGAAATACAAAGATCAAGAAACGCGGAACAGCCGGCAACTTCGTCTATTTTCACTCTTTCTTCCGTACCACTTCGGAGGGTAAGAGTGCAGAAGTAGAACGCCTTATCACACCGGAAGAGTTCGTTATATATCTCAGACATATAGAGCCGGATGCTCCCGTTATACACAAAAGGAGAAAGAGCTTTGTCTGGAGAGGACTTGCCCTCGAAGTGGACACCCTCTTATCTCCCGAGTACAGCTACTCGCTTCTACACACCATGACCTCCAAGCCTATGTCCGAGATCAAATTTCCGCCGTTTATAAAGGTATTGGAAGAGGTGGATAGAAGCGTAATGGAACATCCGCAACAATAGAGAAGAAACAACCTAAATCAATCCATTATATGAGAAAGAATCTATCTTTAATACTTTCCATCCTGCTTGTTACGCTGGGTGGATCTTCATTTTCTTCATGTTCTAAGTCCGGAGAGAAGAGTACGGACTCTGCTCTCTTCCCCAAGAGCATTCTTGATGAAGCCATCAAAAGCTATCAGGAGAAATGTTCCTATCTCGGCTTGCCTGTTTCCGACCATGTTCCGGCAGGTGAAGTGTCCCAACCGGTACAAGAAGCATTGGACTTTTTGTATGGCTATATGATCACCCCGGATATGCTCGATTACAGCACGGCATTCTATGTAAAGAACATAGAGACCAGTTACAAGGCAAGAGAGGAAATGCCTTGGGGAAAGTCTGTTCCGGCAGATGTTTTTCGTCATTTCGTACTTCCCGTTCGGGTCAATAACGAAGCTCTGGACAATAGTAGAGAGTTGTTCTACGAAGAGCTAAAGAACAGAGTAAAAGGTCTATCCATGATGGATGCCGTGCTGGAAGTGAATCACTGGTGCAACGAACACGTAACCTACGAGCCATCGGACGGACGTACCTCTTCTCCTGTGTACACTCTGCAAAATGCTCTTGGACGTTGCGGTGAGGAGAGTACCTTTACCGTTGCCGCACTGCGTTCGGTGGGTATTCCTGCCAGACAGGTCTATACTCCCAGATGGGCGCATACGGACGACAACCATGCCTGGGTGGAGGCTTGGGTAGATGGCAAGTGGTACTATCTGGGAGCGTGCGAGCCGGCACCGGTACTCAACAACGCCTGGTTCGATGCCCCTGTACGCCGTGCCATGATGCTGCATACCAAAGCATTTGGTGCTTATAGCGGATCGGAAGCATCCTTGAAGCAGTTCCCGACATACACCGAGCTCAACCTCACTTCTCTCTATGTGCCGACAGCTCCGGCGAGAGTAAAAGTGTTGAAAGACGGCGTTCCGCAAAAAGATGTGAAGGTATCGTTCAGACTCTACAACTATGCGGAGTTTTTCCCTATCACGAGCATTCTTACGGATAAAAACGGAGAAGCCTCTCTCGAAACCGGCATCGGAGACATGCTTGCCACAGCGGAGCATGGAATAGAAGCCATGGCGATGGGCGTGGTACGCGCAGGAGGCGAGACATTGGAGCTGAACCTCCAACCATTTGCGGAGATGCCTTCGGAGCTTCACTGGGTCATCAACCCTCCGGAAGCGGTAACACCTTCCAACACTATCGACAGTACGGCTATCAGGGCTTGTGCTCTCCGCATCGTGGAGAACGACTCCATCAGAAAAGCCTACCTCGCGACCTTCCCCGGCTCTCTCCGGGCGGAAGAGACATTTAAGTCGCTCGGTCTGAAAAACAAAGAACTTTGGAGCAAAGTCTATATCGAAAGCAGAGGACACCATCATACTATCCTGAAGTTTATGGAGAACCTCGCTCCCGAACAGAGGGAACTCGGACTTCTGCTTCTCTCTTCGCTCACAAAGAAAGACCTGCATGACGTTCCGTACGATGTGCTGACCGATGTCATGAAACATTATAAAGGCGGAACATCCGACAAAGAGGTGAAGTATCTCCTCTCTCCTCGTGTCGGCACCGAACAGCTATTCCCCGTACAAGAGGCTCTCAACGAAGCCTTGAAGGTCATCTTTGCCGATAACGCCACAGAAAGTTCGGAGAAAGAAGCATCTTGGACTGCTCTTTCCGCAACAGAGAGAGCCGAAAAGATAGCCACCTATCTTCGTACATTCAAAGTGGACGAGCAGTATAACCCCATCCGCCATCCGCTTTCTCCGGCAACGGTACTCTCTCACAAGGTGGGGGATGTCCGCAGTTTGGCATTTACGTTTGTGCGCTTGTGCCGTGCGGCAGGCGTGCTTTCGGAATACGACGGCACCATCGGCGTCTCCAAGATCTACACCGAAGATGGTGGCTACAAGCTTTTTGCCATAGCTCCGGAAGAGGAGAGCAAAGTGAATCCGGACAAAGCGGGCACATGCAAGATCAGTCTCGACTATACACCGCTGCCCTATCTTTCAGATCCGAAGTACTACTACAACTTCTCTCTTGGCTACATCTCGCCATCCGGTGCGCCTGTTACTTATGACATGGCAGACGGTCTGAGCTACAAGGAGACCGTAAAGAATCCTTTGGAATACGAAAACAACTACATCATCACCGGGACACGTCTTGCTTCCGGAGGTGTATTGGTTGCATTCCGCAAGCTCACTTGTGGAGACACTCCCAATATAATGGCATTCGACAGAGACACCACGGCAATATCCGTCATCGGCAGCATGAATCCGGAAGCCCTGTATCACGACCTCAAGACAGACAGCAAAAAAACGCTGCTAAGCTCTACGGGAAGAGGCTACTATGTACTGGTGCTGGGCAAGGATCACCATGAGCCTACCGACCACATCTTGAGAGATCTTCGCAAGTCCATGTGGAACGAAGAGAGCAAGAGCCTCACACTGCCGGTCGTTGTCCTTCAACAGATGCAGGGAGACGGAGCACCTTCTGCCATGGGTCTGCTTCCGGAAGCGTTCTGGGGCAAAGACACGGACGGCTCCATACTGAAGCTCCTCACCACCGGTACGGAGACCGCCATTCCTTTCGAGTATCCTCTGCTTGCCGTTTGCGATACGTTCGGACGTGTCGTGTTCGTATCCCAAGGTTATACCATAGGCATAGGAGACAGAATATCCAAGGTCGTTTCAGAAGTCAAGTAACATTCATCTCAAATACACTACATCAATGAAAATAAGACTCGCCCTCAAATCTGCGACAGCGGTTGCTGTCTGTGTTCTTTCCGTATGGGCATCCCTTCCGTCGGCAGCTCAGACCACCAACGGAAAACCTGTGAAGCAAGCCAAGAACGTCATCCTTATGATTGCCGACGGCACCTCACTCTCTGCTGTGTCGGGAGCGCGTTGGTATCAGAGGTACATGGATGCGGAGAGCAAGCATCTGCATCTGGACCCTTACATGAGTGGGACCATCATCACATTCTCTTCGGACGCACCCATCGGGGACTCCGCGCCCACCACTTCCTGCTATATGACCGGGATGCCATCGAGAGCGGGATACATCTCCACTTATCCCATGAGCACTCCGGGAGCCGACCTTGTTCCGGTGGATACGACCAGATCTTTGAGGCCGCTCATGACGCTGCTCGAGGCTACAAGGATCAAGCACAACAGAAAGACCGGGCTGGTGTTCACCTGCGAGTTTCCGCACGCCACTCCGGCGGACTGCGCGGCACACTCTTATTCGAGGAAGAGGTACGATTGGATCGTGCCGCAGATGGTGCACAACCGGCTCGATGTCGTCATCGGAGGAGGTGCCGGTCTGCTATCCGAGCAGCACCGCAAACATCTCACCGAGTCGGGCGTGAGTGTCTTTCTGAACGACAAAGAGGGAGCCTCCAAAGACACCAATCCGAGGATGTGGCAGCTCTACGAGAAAGCCGATGTCCCTTACGACATAGACCGCGATCCGGCAGAGATCCCCTCTCTTGCGGAGATGACTGCAGATGCGCTGCGCCGCCTCTCTTCGGGAGAGCGTTCGGAGAACGGATTCTTCCTGATGGTCGAGGGCAGCAAGGTGGACTGGGCTGCGCACGCGAACGATCCCGTGGCACTCGTCACGGAGTTTATCGCGTTTGACAAAGCGTTTGCCGAGGCGTTGGAGTTTGCCAAGAAGGACGGCAACACGGTGATCATCGTAACTTCCGATCACGGCAACAGCGGATTTTCTTTGGGACGGCGCGAAGTGCCCTACACGACGGCGAGCGGACAGCACCTGTTCGGGGCTCTGACCGCAGTGCGAAAGACCTCCGAGTTCATAGCCGAAGAGCTGAACAGGCACCCCTACTCCGAAGCTCGCGCCATCGTGGAGAAGCACGCCGGCTTTGCACTCACGGAGGAAGAGTTGGTGCTTCTTGCCGATTGCAAAGGGTACAAAAACAGCCCCAAGCCTGCCGAGGAGCGTTCCGAAGAGCAGATAGGCGACGGAGGCTATAAGGGCACTCTTCCGGCGCTGATCAACCACTTTTTCCATGCCCGGATACCGCTCGGCTTCACCACCAACGGGCACACGGCGGAAGAGGTGTTCCTTGCCGTGTACACGCCGGAGGAGGTGGACAAGCTCGTGGGCGTGAACCAAAACACGGATCTGCACCGCTACATGGCTACGCTCTTGGGCATGGGCGATGAGCTGCCTGCGATGAGCGACCGCTACTTTGCCCCGCACGACGAAGTGTTCAAAGGGATGAAGTTCCGCCTGACTTCCGACGAAAAAGGGCAAGCCACGCTCACGGTGAAAGGCAAGCGGGGGAAGGCTCTGGAGATCGAGGCGTACACGAACATCGCCACGCTGAAGCAGGGGAAAAAGATCCTCTCCAAACGGGAGATGCCCACCGTGGCGGTCTATGTGGACAAGCGCGACAAGCTCTATCTCCCTGCCGACATCAGAAGCTGGATAGAGTAACGAGCCGTGCCCGGAGGGCGCACGAGGAGACAAAAATTCCCGATAGGAGCGAATCTCTTATCGGGAATATTTTTTTGTCCTCATCGGGCAGAGCGGCTGCCTACTTGTCTCTGTCCATGTTCAGGATCTTGATCACGAACACCGAGTGTGGCGCCTCGAAAGCGCGCTCCATCGCCTCCGTGAGTATCCTCATCACCGTGCGATACTCCCCGAAGACGCGCGTGGATATGCTTCCCGGCTCCACCTTGATCTCGTCATGCGTTTTCAGGTCTGCGATGAACGCCTTTACCGCCGGTTTGAACTCATTGCCGAGGGGGTAATAACTCAGCTCTACGGAACACTTCATAATGCACATATTTTAACATAGGTTCAACAATAATTTGTTTTTCACGCGAGAAAGTTAGCACATTTTTTCCGGTCCGCCACCCTCCCTTTTCGGAGAAAAAACGGCTTTTTTGCCTGTCTCTCAGAAACGGGATCAGTACTGGGCTGCGAGGGGGTCGGCAAAAAGCCCGGATTTTCGTGCGCACGAAAATATTTTTTTGTGCGCACGAAAATTTTTTTTCTTGCGCACGAAAATTTTTTTCTGTGCGCACAAAAATTTTCTTCCGTGCGCACACCTCTTTTTCGGGCTCCCTCGTAATGAATTTCGGGAGCGCGCTCTGCGTTAAAAATCTCTAATTTTTTGAGCCTTGCTTTCGACCGGAATCTTGCCAAAAAGAGTGCTTTTCTTTCCGCTTCGGAGGCACCGGAGAAGATTGGAAAGCTTCTCGGAAAAACGTATCTTTGCTGCGTTTATTCGGAACACTTTCCCTCCATGAAAGAGCTTGACAAGAGAAGAGATACAGACAGAATAGAACACGGCGTGCTCCAAGTGCGCGGTGCGCGTGTCCACAACCTCAAAAACATAGACGCGGATCTGCCACGCAACTCCCTCTGCGTCCTGACCGGACTGAGCGGCAGCGGGAAGTCTTCCCTCGCTTTCGACACCATATTCGCCGAAGGAAGCCGGCGCTACATCGAGACCTTTTCGAGCTATGCGAGAGGGTTTCTCGGCAACATGGAGCGTCCGGATGTGGACAAAATCACAGGGCTCAGCCCGGTGATCTCCATCGAACAGAAGACCACGAACAAAAATCCGCGCTCCACCGTCGGCACCACAACGGAGATATTCGACTTCCTCCGCCTCCTCTACGCCCGCGTCGCCACAGCCTACTCCTACAACACCGGCAGACCCATGGTGCGCTACACCGAAGAGCAGATCGTCTCCTCGATATGCTCCGCCTTCGCCGAGCAAAAGATTTATCTCCTCGCCCCGGTCGTGAAAGACAGAAAAGGACACTACCGCGAACTCCTGGAGCAGCTGCGCAAAAAAGGCTACCTCAACGTCCGGATAGACGGGCAGATGAGAGAGATAGAACGCAACATGGCACTTTCGAGGTATCAGATCCACAGAATTGAAGTAGTGATAGACCGGATAAAAGTCTCCGAAAGCTCCGAAAGCAGGATAAAGGAGAGCGTCCGCACCGCTCTCAAGCAGGGGAAAGATCAGATGGTGGTCATAACGTTCGACGATCCCGACACACCACACTACTACTCCCGCTCGCTCATGTGCCCCACCACGGGTCTCTCCTACTCCGAGCCGGCACCCCACTCTTTCTCTTTCAACTCGCCCCGGGGAGCCTGTCCGAAGTGCAAAGGCCTCGGGCAGGTAACAGCCTTGCAGGCAGAGAAGATATTCCCCAACCCGAAGCTGAGCATCCGGGACGGAGGAATAGAGCCGATAGGAAAACTCAAGCGGAACATGATCTTTGCACAGCTCATGGCGATATGCGAGCATTACGGCTTCTCCATAGACGACCCCGTGGGAGAGCTGCCCGAAGAGCTGATAGACGATATCCTGAACGGAACAAACTACACGCTGAACCGACCCAAAGAGATCCCCTCCGGGATGTTGCCCGAAAAGCTGCTGGAGTACAACGGACTTGCAGAGTACATCAACCGGTATGCGGAGATGGAAGAGTCGCACGCGGCAAGGAAGTGGGCAGAGCAGTTCAGCACTCATGTGCAGTGTCCGCTCTGCATGGGCAAACGGCTGAAAACCGAAAGCCTCCACTTTAAGATAGACGGCAAAGACATCATGGAGGTATCCTCGCTGCATCTGCCCGACTTCAAAGAGTGGATAAAGTCCCTGAAAACAAAGTTCGACAGCAGACAGTGGAGCATCGCAGAAGAGATCATCAAAGAGATAGATGCCAGAACGGACTTTCTTCTTGACGTCGGCTTGGATTATCTGAGCCTGAACCGCTCCTCCGGATCCCTGAGCGGCGGAGAGAGCCAACGCATACGCCTGGCAACTCAGATAGGAAGCAAACTGGTCAATGTCCTCTATATCCTGGACGAACCGAGCATCGGTCTGCATCAGAGAGACAATGTAAAGCTCATTCATTCCCTCAAGAATCTTAGAGATCAGGGAAACTCTCTTATCGTCGTCGAGCACGACAAAGATATGATGCTGGAGGCAGACTATGTCGTAGACCTGGGCCCCGGAGCCGGACGCAAAGGCGGACGAGTGGTCTTTGCCGGCACGCCGAAAGAGATGCTCGAACAGGATACTCTCACCGCCCAATACCTCAAAGGGACAAAGAGGATAGAAGTCCCCGCCTCTCGCCGAAAAGGTTCGGGGGAACTCTTGGTGCTGAAAGGCGCTACGGGCAACAATCTCAAGGGAGATACCATGCGCCTTCCCATCGGGACATTGACCTGTATCACCGGAGTGTCGGGAAGCGGAAAGTCTTCTCTCATCAACTCTACCCTCTACCCCATTCTAAGCCAACACTTCTACCGCTCACAGACTGCCCCGCTGCCCTATGAGGAGATAGAGGGACTGGAATATATAGATAAGGTAGTCGCCGTGGATCAAAGCCCCATTGGCAGAATGCCTCGAAGCAATCCCGCAACCTATGTGGGGATTTTCACTTTGATACGCAGCCTCTTCGTGGAGCTACCCGAAAGCAAAATGCGCGGCTACAAGCCGGGACGCTTCTCATTTAATATTAAGGGCGGCAGGTGCGAAACCTGCAAAGGCAATGGCTACAAAACCATAGAGATGAACTTCCTGCCCGATGTCTACGTACCTTGTGAAGCGTGCAAGGGAAAACGCTACAACAGGGAGACGCTTGAAGTTCGGTATAAAGGAAAATCCATCTCCGACATCTTGGACATGACAGTCAATAGGGCTGTGGAGTTCTTTGAAAACAATCCGTCGATCCTAAAAAAAATAAAGACTCTGCAAGATGTCGGACTCGGTTACATCAAGCTTGGTCAGCCCTCTTCAACGCTATCCGGAGGAGAGTGCCAACGCATCAAGCTGGCAACAGAGCTCTCCAAAAGAGATACGGGAAAGACGATCTATTTCCTGGACGAACCCACCACGGGACTCCACTTCGAGGATATAAGAATGCTTCTGAACATCCTCCAAAGCCTTGTGGACAGAGGAAACACGGTGGTTGTGATAGAGCACAACTTAGACGTGATAAAGTCCGCAGACTATATCATAGACCTTGGCCCGGAAGGAGGTACGGGTGGCGGAGAAATCATCTTTCAAGGTACTCCGGAAGAGATGACTGCTCCGGAAGTACTCTCCAAATCTCACACGGCATACTTTCTAAACAAAGAGTTATGAATATAGAATCCTCTCTCGAAACTCTCAACAATGAGCAGCGAGAAGCTGTGCTATACTGTCAAGGACACTCCCTGATACTTGCAGGTGCAGGATCCGGTAAGACCCGTGTGCTGACAACCAAGGTGGCATACCTGATAGCACAAGGCTACGCTCCTTACAGCATTATGGCACTTACCTTTACCAACAAGGCAGCCAGAGAAATGCGAGAGCGTATAGCTTCTTCCGTTGGCAGGAGTGTAGCGCAGATGATACCCATGGGGACATTTCACTCTATATTCTCTCGTATTCTAAGACACTACGCTTCCCATATCGGCTTTACCTCCTCTTACACGATATACGATACGGCAGACTCCCGTGCTCTCATCAAGAGTATCATAAAAGATATGAAGCTGGATGAGAAGCAGTATAAGCCCAATGCTGTTCAGAGCATCATATCAGGGGCAAAAAACAACATGGTATCTGCCAAGCAGTATGCCCTTTCTCCTGTTTTGACAGATGCGGACAGAAAGCGTCAGATGCCAAGGATAAAAGATATCTTTCTGCTCTATTCCGAAAGGTGTATTGCTGCCAATGCAATGGACTTCGATGATCTCTTGCTCTATACTTACAGGCTTCTCAATGACCATCCGGAAGTAAGGGAAGAGCTGCAAGAGCGGTATAAGTTCATACTCGTAGATGAGTATCAGGACACCAACAGGGTGCAACATCAGATTGTGAAGCTTTTGTGTGGTGAAGACTGTATGGTTTGCGTTGTCGGCGATGATAGTCAAAGCATCTACTCATTTCGAGGAGCTCGGATAGACAACATACTCAACTTCCGGAAGTCTTTTGAGAATGCCGCACTCTTCAAGCTCACAAAGAACTACCGCTCCACTTCCAATATCGTAGATTTGGCAAGCGGACTCATAGAGAAAAACACACAACGCATCCCGAAAGAGGTAGTAAGCGTGAAAGGACCGGGACAGAAGACTACCCTTATTTCGTCTTACTCTGCCAACATAGAGGCACAAGCAGTAGGGGCAAGGATACTGCACCTTATACAAAGCGGTGTAGATCCGGAAGATATAGCCATCCTCTACCGCACCAATGCTCAAAGCCGTATATTGGAAGACCAGATCAGAGTGTTGGGCATCAAGCTAAGGATATATGGAGGGATGTCTTTCTACGAACGCAAAGAGGTGAAAGATGTTATCGCATACCTTCGCCTGTTGGTCAATATGGATGATGACGAAGCCTTCCGACGCATCTACAATATGCCGGCAAGAGGTATAGGAGCAACCTCTTTCGAGCAGTTGCACACGTTTGCCAAAGAAAAAGAGTGTTCCTATATGAGTGCCATTCTCAATGAGCCCGACTTTTGCAATGCCCTCAAACCGGCCGCCGTAAAGAAGTTTAGAGCCTTTGCCGATATGATTTTGGGATTTAAGACAGAGGCTGCAAGCTCCAACCTGCTGGAGTTAACACAAAATATCCTTCACAAAAGCGGACTGTATAGCCTGCTGGAATCCGATAAGACGGCAGAAGGAGAGGATCGTAAGCAGAATATCTCGGAGCTACTCAACGCAATGGACGAATATACGGCTCTGAAGGAAGATGAAGGCGTGGAAGCACCTACACCGGAAGAGTATCTGCAAGAGGTTGCTCTCTATACGGATAGAGACCAAGACGAGAAAGACGATGCCCCTAAAATAACACTTATGACCATGCACACCTCCAAAGGGTTGGAGTATGACTATGTGTTTATAGTAGGTGTGGAGGATGGACTTATCCCGTCCGAACGGAGCATTGATACCATAAACGGAGTGGAAGAGGAGCGACGACTGCTCTATGTGGCTATCACAAGAGCCAAGATCGAGTGTTGTATCTCTTTTGCATACTCTCGTAGCAGCTACGGCAAGTATGTACAATCTTTCCCCAGCAGATTCTTGTACGACCTTGATGAAAAGTTCATCAACAACGAGAGCGATCTCAAATTCAGGAAAGAGAAACACTCTCCCTCATTTCTTGCAAAAGCCATAACACGAGAGAAAAAGCTGGAACCCCTCAAAAACGTTCCCCAAGCAGCCACTACGCAAGCACTCTCCTACAAAGAAGGAGATCGCGTCAATCATCATATCTTTGGGGATGGGACCGTTCAAGAGATGGTTCAGAGCGATCATGGAATAAAAATAAAAATCATATTTGATACCGAAGGAGAAAAGCTACTCATAGCCCGCTATGCAAAGCTCACTCCGATCGAATAAAACAGACAACACCATACAATGGATACAGCATCTCTATTTCAATGGGCATTAGAGTCTTTGGACTACTTTACCATTACTCTCTTGATGATCATCGAGAGCTCTTTTATACCATTTCCTTCCGAAGTGGTCATACCTCCTGCCGCATATAAAGCGGCTGCAACAGGTGAACTCAATGTCTATCTTGTAGTCTTATTCGGAACAATAGGAGCTACGATCGGAGCTCTCATCAACTACTATCTGGCTCTCTTTCTCGGACGAAAAATAGTTTACAGATTTGCCAATAGCCGCATAGGAGCAATGTGCCTTATCAATGAAGCCAAAGTACAGAAAGCGGAAAGCTTCTTCTATAAAAACGGAATCATCTCGACCCTTATGGGTAGGCTTGTTCCGGGTATTCGCCAACTCATTTCCATTCCTGCCGGACTTGCCAAGATGAAACTTCCACAGTTCATCCTCTATACTTTTATCGGTGCAGGTGTTTGGAACGCTATTCTTGCAGCCATGGGCTACTACTTCGCTTCATTTGTTCCGCAAGACAAACTTATGGACTATGTCATGGAGAACAGCCACCTTTTAGGTTACATCTTCATGGGAATAGGTGTCATAATTGTTGCCGTACTCATCTACAAGGGGAGCAAAAAGCCCTCTAAGTCCTGAATATATCTTGTTGTTTAAAGTTCATCCATACTCTTATAAGTATCGTTCTGTACATTGATTGACACAGATAGAACGAAAGTACTTTTCACATTACAGCAAAGAAACAGTTAAGGGCTGACTCCTTTATGGGAAGTCAGCCCTTAAATTTTATGCGGTAATAATCTGGAGATTTTGTTTTTAACACTCCGATTTTCTTCATAAGAGTCTTCTTCATTCAGCACATTGAAAATTGTTTTCGCTCTTTATGATTTCCATACCGGGTCCATTTTTTAGAACTCCATTGGATTATAGTATGCACTCCAGCTCTCAGGAACAGAGTGGCTACCTTTTTCAGAATTATCCATAATCAATACGCGAACGCCAAGATTCTTAATGAAGCGCCCGGCTTGCTCATACATATACTTCTCAAATTTTAGCCACTCCTTTTTCGTTGCGTTCTTGTATTTCCAATTATAATTGAGAATCGGTCGTGCTTGTTGGGACAAACCAACACATTCGAATATGAAGTTATTTTTTGTGTCCGTTATCTTCAAAATTGCACCGGGCAATCCCTGAAATTTCCACGGACCGAATCCGATAGGTATTTCTGATGTAAACCAAGCGATATAGTCCCTTCCGGCATAATGCAATGTCGCTTTTTGACAATTATATCCCATAATAGAGTCTGTTTCGTTTTGAATATGCCAAGTCATCATTGGCACTTTTTCTTCATAACGATAAACTTCCGTTGTAAATGGAATTCTATTATCAACCGTAAACTCTTTTTTCAACAGATTTTGTCGTATCTCATACCCTTGCCAGCCAATGTCATTTGGTTCAAAATATCCTACTACACGAACCAATGAATCATTGAGTATGTCGTTTTCTCTGAGATTCTTACTAAAGAAAGAGGTGTATCTCTTACCAATGAGCAGCACCATATCATCTTCGATACTTAGTTGTGTGTCATTCTCTGATGCTTTGGTCTGAAAATGATAGGTTAAGGTAAGATAGGCACTATCCAATACGCTGTACTTATTGGGGTTAAGCGATGCTAATACAAATTCGGGACTATCCATTATATAAGACATCTGAACTTGAGCTTTCAGTTGCATGGAATAGCTCAAAGAGATAATGAGAAGAATTGCCGAACGGACTAAAAATCTTGCATTCATAATTCATTTCTATTTTAATGATTAAAATAACTTAACTCTTACTCCAACCAAGAAAGTACGTCCTCTCAGTGCAACATCATTGACAGAAAGCAAAACACCACTATCTATGGCGCGATGATAAACAGTTTGATTAAATAGATTGATACACATGAGATTGAGAGTGGCACGTCTCAGTTTCCACTCAAGAGAGGTATTGAAAAGCTGAGTAACTCTATCGGATGAGAAATAACTGTTGTAATACACTTCAGATTCTGCTTTTAGCATAACAGGATCGAATAGATTGATCAGAAGATTGTTGCTGCTCTGTAGCATCCAGTAGTTATCCTTTTTTCCTTGATCCGTCACATAAGATTGAGAAAAAGAGACATTATTATTCGATGAAACTGATAGCCATTTAAGAGGTTGAGCCATACCACTTATCTGAGCCACTAAGAAGTTAGTATATCCATCATAGTGCTTGCCTCTGATTAGATAATTCTGCCGATCACGTCCGAGACTGATCATTTCAGATACTTTGCTGTTCCATTTATAAAAACCTTTTGAGAACTCCTGAGTAATCTGAAAAACCTGATAATATTTCTCTTGTTTAATAAGTTGATGAATGATTTTATCATTTTCCGATCCGTAAGCATTCATATAGCCTTTCCGTAGATCAGCCACAGTAAAGGATATATTGGCAAAGAGCATCTGTAATATGTCTTTATAATTGATGACGGCAGATGCTTTCAAACTTTTGTTACGCAAAGGAGCCAAACTTGCTTGGTTGTTAAAGAGAGTATGATAGTTGATATAATAACGATGAGACAACAATTCAAGTAAGCCATTGTACTCATCTTGATAAGAAGCGGAAGCCTTCACCTCAAAACGATCACTCGCTTTGTAATTGATTGAAAGCATTGGAGTGATATTCCAATAATGTTCCGATTGGATTTCGTTCTTTTCGCTCTCTTTTTGATAGCCTTTTATCCCGATTGGGCAATAGACAAACCATTGCCATGCTTGATGGGGATGAAAATAGGATAAGCGAGGCACTACATAAAGACCATATTGAATCATAGACTCATTGGAGTGTTCATCGGATAGTGCTATTTTTAGTCTTTCAGCCTTGGTGATGTTATTGGCTCTTATATCAAAATGCGTCCATCCCACTTTCGTCCGATATAAAGACAAAGAGTGCTCCGTATCGAAAGAATATCTGTCGAATGTCTGTTGATTAAGTGGTATTTTTAGAGTCGATTGCGTTGTTCTAAAAGATAGCCTGGAGGAGATATGAGACAATAAGTGTTTGGAGGGTGTTTGCACTATCAAGCTATTGGATATGGCAAAATTTGTCTGACTCAAATTCTGTTGAACTGCTTCATTCATTTGCTTTAGATCTCCATCTGCATGACCGGTATTGAAGTGGGTATTAAAAGTATTTTTCAGATACCACTTCTTCGAGTTTAGTTTATAGTTGATATTGCTTGCTAAGTAGTGCCGTCTGTTTTGTAGGCTATTTTGCTCTTTGAAAATAAGCTGTTCGTTGTTATCCAAAAAGAAATTCCGATAATCGTTTGACTCTCTCTGCTCTTTATCATAGAGATAGTTGACATTTAATGCCAGAGTCCTGTCTTGATCAATCTTAAATAACTGATTTATAGAAGCCGAGTGAGTATCATTCAGATAAGACCAAGAGTTATTGATGGGAGCTTTATTGGGTAGTACCAGTCCTATTCCCTCTTCAGTATTGATATTGGTTGGTGCTTTGAGCTCTTGCCTCAAGTCGGTTCCTATATTGTTGCTTTTAAGCAAAGATATATTCTGATGCTTGGAAGCAAACTTCATTATATTAAAGTTTACATCTCTTGCCAGTGGCACTCCTCCCGCTTGGGCATCTAAAGTAGAAGCCCAAACTCCTTTGGCTCCCTGCTTTAGTCGGATATTGATAGCCGGCTGGTCGCTATACTCTTTGCCTCTTAATATCTTTGCCTCTTGATGATGTTGTAGAATTTGAACCGAAGCAATATCTTCTGCATTGATGTTATTTGTGGCAATATTGTACCTATCGTCAAGCAGGTTATTGCCTTCTATATAGAAATCTTTAATCCACTGACCATTGACCTGTATTTTACCTTCATTATCGACACTAATACCGGGCATCTTTTTTAGAAGATCTTTCAAAACTCGATCATTCTTACTGAAATAAGCTCCCGCAGTATAGCTGATAGTATCCCCTCTTGTTCTTATTTTGGAAGCTTTGACTGTAACTTCTTGCAATCTGTGAACTTCTTGTTCTACCTTAAAATCTATCTTTTGTGATTTATTCTCTATCTCTTTTACAATCGTTTTTATACCCAATCCTTTAACTGTCAAACGAATCCGTTTTAGCTCCGCAGCGTTAATAACTAAAGAATAGCGACCATTTGTATCTGCTTGCGTATACGAAAGTGGTCGATTATTCTGCAGAGATGTCCCTATTACGAATATTAAGTTATCACCAATTGGAGTGATTGTACCTTCTATCCGAACTTGAGCATAAGAGACTTTGAAAGTAGTAAATATGAATATCACCAAAAAGAGCAGACGTTTCATAGGTTTAATATAAGGTATAGAGAGGAGCAATATATCTTATAGGAAATTCGCCCCTATGCTAATTCATTGATTAAAACATCAACTTCAAGATTGTGTCAAGGATTTATTCTTTATCCCATGTGCATTTGTAGCCCTACAATCTGTGTAATCATAAAAAAGCGATTAACAAAAAATACCCTAATAGAATTTTCTAACTCTAATAGGATATTCCAAAAGTAATACATTTATTTTACCTTAACAATGTCTATACGAAGCATCTTCACATTTTTATATTACTATCTGACAAAGCCTTTATCTTATATTCACCTATACAATCAAAAGGTTGGTCTCCATACAGTCATAACTTGTTAAGAATTTCGCTAAGAGAAACACGAAATGATATAATCTTTTCTGTTCTGCACATTCCGGTATTAAGGGCAATGAATAGCAAACTAAATGTTATTCTCTTATTATTAAGTCCTTAGGTTTTATTCTTTTTTTATCCGAAGGTCTATATTTTCTTAGGGCAGCAAACGCCTCTTTTCCGGTGTAAAATATATGTATCCCAACACCATCCCTCCTCCCAAGAGTATCAGGTTGGCAATGTCTCGCATATCGTATCCCATCAGTTCTTCTATCGGACGTACTGAGCCAATGTAAGTATAGGTTGCAAATGGCAGATAAGAGCCAATCGGTTCGTTCGTAACAAAGATTGCAATACCTGTCAAAAGAATGCACGAAATAACGGGCAGCGTAAAGTTTCGGGAGAACAAACTGAAAACCAACTCTATCATCCCGACACAGAATGAAGCCAGCAAGATCCTTGAGAGAATTTGTAGCGATGGCAACCAAACGGCATACTCTGCAAATGGATATGCCGGCATTAAAAAACCTAACAGATACCCGCCCAAAATGAAGCCTGCCCACGTAATAACAGACACTATTACGATCAGAAAAAATAGCACAAGCACTTTAGACAGATAGAGCTTCCACTTCGTAACGGGCAGAGAAAAGAGAGACCTGATGTTGTCATTCTGAAACTCGATCTCACAAAGCAGATAAGATACAACTGTTACAACCAGTGGCAGCATCAACGAAAGGAAAGGAAAGCTGTGGCGAGACCAGATCGTCATCCATGGATTACCGACATACTGAGGCATCTCATAGCCAAAAAGTCCGCTCCGCCCCTTATAGAGCATATAGATAAGTGCAAGCAGGTAGACGAGCAAAGGGGATAACAGACAGGAAACAATGATCCTGTTGTGAAAAACTTTATAGATCTCTGCTCCGCATAGAGCCGAAAGAGAGAGCTTGGATTTCATAACTATCTATTCTGTAAGGTGGATAAAAGCATTTTCGAGAGCAGAGCCTTTGTGGGTTATGTTGTATATAGAGATTCCGTCTTTCGACATGGAAGCTATCAGGCGAGCAAATTCATTTTCGTTCCCGATCTCAAACTCCACATGATTTGAATCATGAACGCCCAGCAAAGAAAAGTTGGAGTCATACCCCAGACGAGTGATGACAGAGGTATCATTGACCTTAAAACTTACGATGTCGGGCTGTTTTCTTGTCAGACCGTCAATATTCCCTTGGTAAAGTATTCTGCCTTCGTGGATGATGGCGACGTGGTCTGCCAGCTTCTCCAACTCCTCCAAGATATGGCTCGAAAGGAATATGGTTACTCCCTCTTCCCGGTTCAGCCGCTTCAAGATCAATCGTAACTCATATATCCCTTGGGGATCCAACGCATTGAGAGGCTCGTCAAGAATCAACATCTTCGGGCGATTGAACAGACACATGGCCAGACCGAAACGCTGCTTCAATCCGGATGAAAGAGAAAGGGCTTTCTTGTCGGCATGATCACTAAGTCCCATTAGGGACAATACCTCCTCTTTTCGTTGTTTGCCCATCCCGAATATAGTATCAAGGTAGTTCAGATTTTCCGATACGGTCAGAAACGGATAAAAAAATGGGTGTTCTATCATACTACCGGAGAAAGAGCGCAGAAGGAGTGGAGACTCTTTAAGATTAACACCTCGAAAAAAAATCTCCCCCCTCCCTATCGGAAGCAACCCCAATAACAGCCTTATGGTGGTAGATTTTCCCGCTCCGTTTTTTCCCAGATAGCCAAACACGGATCCTTGAGGCACTTCCATATCGACTCCTCGAAGGACTTGGTTGCCTTGATAAGCAAAATGCAACCCTTTTATAGATAGTATGCTATCCATAGAACTAAATTTTTAATTAAACTATGCATCAAAGGTATATAATATATCTGTTATTATCAAAATCCAACGAAGGCTATTGTATCAGAAAGTAAGCTTTAGGTGGTTTATCAATACTTTCTACCCTTTTATTAGATAGCTTTGTGTCTTCTCTGTTTCTAACTTAAACACGAATGAAAAGTGTTCCATACACGTATAAAAGAAAGATTGATGCCTTACAGAAGTGTAGTTCAAGGCTTGATAGGTAAAAACCGAGCTTTGAATATTGGAAAGCAAGGCATGAAGTGGAAAGAGCAAAGTGTGAAGCGGAGAGAGCAAGCCTTGCTTCTAACTTTCTAACCTATTCAAGAAAGAAAAAGACCATGTTTAGCAGATAATCTAAACATGGTCTTTATGATTATGATAGTGGGATAACAGTGAGGGCTGCCTTTATCTTAAATAAGAGGCAATCTTCTACCGATAATCTTTCTACGGCTCTACCCTATCGAACAGAAAGGAGTATATGATGTAGTTGTCCAATCCAAACTTGGTTTTCCACTCAATGGGCGGAACTTTGCTATAATTGATGGCGCAGTAGGAACCGAATCCGTCCTCCATATAGAGGGGAGGAATGAAAACAAATAAAGGTGTAAAGACTCCGCGTTCAAACTTCGGATAGGCATGAGCGACGGAGAAAAAGATATAGTCTTTTGCCTGCTGCTCGTCCACTTTCAGTTCACGAGTGGCATCTTGCTTGAGTATGGGCAGATTGAAGCTCACTTTTAACGTGGCTTTTCCATCTTTATTCTTTGAAATCTGCCCAAGTCCGGAAAGAGGGTAAGATGTATATAGATCATTTTGGGAACGATGTGCCAAAATGTCGGCGAAAGAGATCGTGTCTCTCGCTACCGAGCCTCCTTCGATCTTCTCAATAAGTATCGCCTTGGGATGAGTCAGGGGCAAGGAGGAAGAGATTTTCAGTTTGTAGAGACGGACACCCAGAAAGTCCAACAGGTCGGACATATCACCTTCGGGAAGAGTATCGGTAACGGATAGAGTGTCGTCCTGCTCCCGGTTCTGCGCATTAGAAAGCAGAGGAAAAGAAAGAAGGAGTAGAAAGAGTAGAATTTTGTTCATAACAAATAAGTAGAATAAGGGTATAAAAAAGGGGATCTTCGACCGGGCAAAGCCGATGAAAGATCCCCTTTCTGTTTTATCTATGTCTTTATTGCTGTTTAATAGAAACGTACTCTATTGTCAACAACATCCATCTTAGACATGAGCAGTCTCAAAGCCTGCATTCTTACCTTAGACTGAAGGTTGGCTTGGATAAGATCTCCTGCGTTTGCACCGGTTAGAGGAGAGTTGATATTAGGTACTCTCTCTTCAACCTTCACTACATAAACGCCGTTCATACCCTTTACAGGAAGAACCTTATTGAGCGGAGCAGAAGCTGCCACAGCATTAAGAGCAGGTTCAAAACCGACACCGTCTATTCTGGTACTTGCAAAGCCCAAGTGTTTCAAAGTATCTGCCGGAAGAGAGTGAGCAGCTGCAAATGCTTCCAAAGACTGAGGATTTTCAGACTTCAACTGTGCGAAGAGCTTTTCAACCTTCTTTTCGTTCAATAATACAGGACGAATCTCTTCTTTTGATTCTTCAAACGGCTTGTAACCTTGAGGTATCTCCTTGCGTACAACAGCCATTACGAACTTGTCGTCATAGTCTTTAATGTCGGAGATAGATCCCTTTGGGTTATTGAATGCCCAGCGTACCAGCTCTCTACTGCTTTGGATATTTTGAGCAATAGCGGAAGATGATGGGTAAACTTCCATGTTGTAAAGCACTTGATAACCCTTGTTGATGGCAGCTGTATCTATGCCTTCTGCCTTATTGTAAGCAGCCTTGAATGAGCTGATATCGTTGTATGCCTTGGTATATGTCTCTGTTCCAGGCTCTACACTCTTTGAAAGATATGCCACCTTATACTTATTGACCGGAGCTGTAGCCTTATCGACCAAAAGGATGTGCTCTCCAAAACGAGAAGAGAACTTGAATGGCTTATTGATCTGAGCAGAGAAAAGAGCATCGCGGAACTCTTCACCGAACGATTGCAAGGCTTGTACCTCTGTTACCCAACCAAGTTCGCCTGCGTTGTCTTTAGAGCCGGGATCTTGAGAGAACTGTGCTGCAAGATCCGAGAACGCTGCCGGAGTAGAACCCAATACATTCAAAAGGCTGTCTATAACCTTAGTGCCTTCGGCTGTTGAAGGTTGTAGGATGTGGCGGATAAATATTGAGTCCGGAGCCACTTTCCTGCCAACAAGCTTTGCCACTGCGTATGTACCGCTGTTGTGATGTACCGGCAGTACGGCACCAACCTCTGCACTCTTCAGCTCGTCCAACATTCCGGTGTAGAAGTATTCCGAAGAGAGAAGACCTTCTGAAAGGTATGAGTCGATATACTTCATATCTGAATAAGAAGAGATGATATCGTCATAGTTGTCTCCTTGAGCAAGTTCTGCCGCAGCATCTTCTATATCTTTCTTTGTGTCTTCCTTATCTTTTTCACTCGGAAGAAGAGTAGAGTAAATCACATCAACCACTCTATATGCAGGCACTTTGAACATCTCTTTGTGAGTGTTGTAGTACTCTTTCATCTCTGCATCAGAGACAGAGACAAGAGAGTCCGGCATTGCAAAAGAGTTTTGTGCAACATAAGCGATGGTTGCAATCTCTTTTTCTTCTGTGGTTGCAGCTGCTATATCCAGCTTATTTGCAACAATTCCTTTGGTCAAAAGAGCATCGTACTTCTCATTCAAGCGAAACTCTTTGACTTGATTTTCTATGGACAACCAGTAAGCACGGTATTGTAGCAACTGCTGACGAAGTTCGGGAGATGCTTCGTTTACTTGCTTCTCTCCAATAGACTTTCTAAACTCGATAAATCCATTTCTGTCAAAGTTGCCCTGCTCATCCTTAAACATCGGAGATTGTAGGATAAGAGGAGAAATGTTTTCACCTTGAACAAGATCGTAAACCTCTTCCGGAGAGATGGTAAGACCTATCTTTTCGGCTTCGCTATTCAAAACATTCTCCATGATGATCATAGAGTAGACTTGATTGCGAATCTGTTGGTAGTCTGCCTCTGTGAGCTCTCTGTTTCCACTGAACATCTTGTAGTTCTCAGTAGTCTCTTCCACCCTCTTTTCAAAATCTTGAATCTTGACATTCTCACCATTTACACTCAATACAACCATCTGGCTGTCTTGAAACAAAGCAGACCCTCCTCTGAAAAGGTCTCCAAGTACAAATGCAAGCATAGCCAAGCCCAATAGTACAACGAGCAAGATTGCATACTTACTTCTGATTTTCTCTAATGTTGCCATATAATGATATTATAGTTTTAATTTACATGATTTACGAGGAACAAAGGTACATATTTTTTACTGTATAGCTACACTATTCAGGGGAATTAGCTATGGTCAAACGTACCAACATTATTTTATTTTTTGTCGCTCTTATAATATTAAACTTAAAGCTTGGTTCCAAGAAGATAGCATCTCCTCTATTGGGCAGGGATTGATGATGATCCAATATCAATCCGGCTATGGTAAGATAGTCCGGAGAGGTAGGCAGATCAAGATCAAATTTATCGTTAATGTCATCAATCTCGGCACGCCCCGAAAAGATGTATTCGTTATCTCCGATCTTCTTCATCACAACCGATAGAGTGTCGTGCTCATCCTCTATATCACCAAAGATCTCTTCCAAAAGATCTTCGAGTGTAACTATTCCGGCTGTACCTCCAAGCTCATCCACGACAACGGCAATGCTCATCTTTTCCTGCATGAGCTTCTTCATCATCTTCTGAGCAAGTACACTTTCTGGAGCGTAAAGCGTAGATCGGATGCTCTCTCTCCAGTCTCCTCTCTGCTCGGAAAACATTTCCACCGAGTGTATATAGCCGATGATGTCGTCTATTGTATCTCTATAAACTATTATTTTGGAAAATCCGGAAGAGATAAACAACTCTAAAAGCTCTTGCCTTGTGGTGTTTTCCTCTACAGCAACAATCTCGTTGCGAGGGATCAGACAATCTCTTAGGTGAATGTCGGAAAAGTCTATCGCATTCTGTAGTATCTTTACTCCTCCTACCGTAGTCTCTTTACCTGCAGAGGTGTCGCCTTGATTTATCTCTATATAATTGTCCAAATCTATTTTGCCGAGCTTTACCTCTGCACTCATGTCCTTTCTTATTCCGAACAGGAACAGCAACAGATTGGACAAGAGAGCGGAAAACTTTGCGATAGGATAGAGGATGATGTAGATCAGAGCAAGGGGGAAAGAGAAAAATCTCAAGCTCCAGTTGGGATTGATTTTAGCAATAGCCTTAGGTATAAACTCTGCCGTTATGAGAATGATCGCCGTAGAGATAAGTGTCTGAGCAAGGACAACAAGAAACGGATTGGAAATAAAACGGGAAAGAGGAGGCTCCAAAAGCTGAGCCATAAGGAGACCAAAGACGACCAAAGCGATATTATTCCCCACAAGCATTGTGGTAATAAACTGTCCCGGATTGTTAAAGAAAAGTGTTTGCAGCCGTCCAATACGGTTGGAAGAAGATTTGTCTAACTCTATACGTAGCCTGTCCGATGAGACAAAAGCAATCTCCATCCCGGAGAAAAAGGCTGAAAATAAGATGCAAATAAAAATGTAAAGATAAATCATGGCTCTTCCTGATAAGTCTTGACTTAATTGGTCGTCGTGTTAATATCGGACTTATGTTTAAGTTTTTTCTCCTCTTTCTTTTTAGGAAGAGAGTCCGTAGGAGTGGTAAAAGCAGAAGATGTTCCGGAAGAGGCTTTCGAATTGACCATCTCTCCGTCTTGCAGTAAAAAGTTTGCCATAGACTTCTTAAACTCAAACCGGGTCATCTGTTCGTTACTCTCAAATCCCTCGATACCTTCTATCTGATTTCCATTGGCGAGATCTACCCTCACATATTCATCGGAATATATAAGTTGTCTTGTTCTATTCCAAAACATTCTATTGGTTGTAAACCTATCTCCCAACAGATTGATGATCTCAACATTTCCTATCAACTCCCAAGTATCTCGTCCTACATAGTAAAAAGCTGTATCGGACTTTACGGTAGCTTGCGGTACAAACAGGGTATCAAACTGCTCCAGATATATTCCTTTCGGGAAGCTCCACTGATCCAAAGTATCGTTATTATAAATATACCATTCGTCTGCCTTTAGCTTATATTTCGTAACACCGGAGTCCGAAATCAGTGTCTCTACTCCACTGGTATATACGGTATATGCAATGCTGTCCGAATTATCTTTTATCGCATCCGTCTTTGCACCTCCGCAAGATGCCAGAATAGATGAGAGACATAATGCAACAATAACACAACCCCATACTTGAGGTTGTGTTATTGTATTTATAAGGGTCTTAAAACCTTGTTTATGATCTTTGTCGTTGTCCACGTTTAGCTATTACTTCACACGAATAGTGGTACTTTCACCTATCCATCCACCGATAGCCATGCTTTGTCCCTCTTTAAGATCGGGGTGCATAAAGACATCTTCCTTGCTTGGATAGTAAGATCTGTATCTTGCGATCAATCTTCCTGCTTCCGCTGCGATGGATGGGTCTATTGCTCGTGCTCTTTCAAGCTTATCCACTGCAAGGCAATAAACGATGCGAGACTTCACTGAGTCATCCGGGAAGATTGAGTTAGCTGTTGCCGCATAAGCATTAGCAATCAATACCAATGGTGCTCCAAAGCCCGACTTTTCTTCCATAGCTTTATTGGCATATTGTCTTGCACGAGAGTACTGACCTTGTTCGTATGCAAGCTGGGCGATGATATAATATATATCTCCCTTTTGGTCTGAAGAGGTAGAAAGAGATGCAGCTTCCTCAAAGAGTTGATTCGCTCTTACTCTATCCTTATTCAGGTGAGCTCTTTTAGCGAGCCCCAAAGCAGCTTCAGCCGAAGGAGAGATAGCGTAAGCAAACTCAGATGCACGGAAATAGACATCACTTTCCTGGCAGTTTACTCTACGAAGAAGAGCGATAACATTATCCAAGTACTCCTTGTTGTCTTTGTTCTCTTCTATCTTACTACCATATATCTTTTGAAGCATATCGCAACTTGCAGCTCCACTTGAAGCAAATTGTGTATCTGCTGCAGTTTTAAGGTCTGTGTAGAGCTGTTGTCTGTCTGCATCACCACTTCCTTGAGCTTTCTTGAGAGCATCTTCATAGTACTTGGAGATAGTCAGATACTCATTTATATATTGCTCTTTGTGATCTGCATTCTTAATCACCTTCACCATGGAAGAGTAGAGGTAGAAGTTCAGAGCCATGTAGTCTGTTTTTTCTTTCTTCTCTGCCACAATATCCTTAAGCCAGTTGTAAACCAGTTCATAGTCTGCCTTTTCAGCCATTACCTCTATATAGTCGGCAACCTTAGAAGCTAAAATATAGTCAGGACCAAATTGCGGATCGTTTGCGAAATACTTCATTCTTGTATCGTAAACCTCCATAAGCTGGTTGATGAACTCTGTTTTCTCTTGTGGCGTTTTTGCTTGTGCCACTTTCCATTTCAAGATTTGAGGACCGACGATATAGATATCCTTAGTCATATCGGGGCAGTTCTTGTAAACCTTCAACCAGAAATCGTAAGCATCCTGAAAGTTGTTGGTCTTAGCATGAATCTTGAAGTAAGACACATTCTTACGACACTCTGTTGTATCAATAGCAGCATTCGGAGTAGAGTCTGCTATCACAGAAGCAACATTGTTAGCCTTAGAAGACCATGCACTCATTGCGATCATGGCAATGGTGAAAAGTAGTGTTTTTTTCATCTTATATTCTGTTTTGCTATTTTACATTCTTTGTTATCTATCACAAAAGACCTTTACAGTCGTTATCATCAATATATCTTGAGTTTACGGAACCACGTTTCACTGAAGTTTATACTCACGGAGAGCTTTATCGCGTCCTCTTTCAAGATAGCTTGTTTATCATTCAGACTCTTAACGTACTCCAAGCTCAGATTAAGGAGAGAAGCTCTCTCGTCATTAACATATATAGGAAGTCCGAGACCGAGAGATAGCCCTAAGGTCGAAGACTGTCCCCATTTATGATGTTGTATATAAGGTGTTGCATAGTTGAGCCCTGCACGATACACTATGTTGTCCGAATAGGTTCGAGAGAAAGGATTAGGAGTATAAGAAGCACCCAAAGCAACCTGCCAAGCATCCTTATATGATACATTCTGCTTTTCAAACAGATTGGGAACGCTTTCCCAATTTGTATATTTGACGTCCAATGCAGTCAAAAGTTTATTCTTATAATTAAAACTTCCACCGACTCCTATCTCCATAGGCAACTTACCAACGTAAGACTCTTCTTTGGTGGTAACATCGGGAGTAAGGACTTTACCAAAATCTCTATCTTCAAAAAGTACCATCTTAGGCCTATGACCCAAAGAAGGAGAAAATGTAGCTCCCAACACGGACTCCCACTCTTTGGTGCGATGATGATACTGTGCTCCAAACGCAGCCGACCATGTGGATGTATGCCATGTTTCTCTCACAAAACGTGTATTGATCAACGATGAATTGGGTTGAGAAAGCACTTCGTGTATCGTAGAACCGAAAAGGTAATTGACCTTTGCTCCCAACGATAACTTCTCAAACAACTTGAAACCAACTCCCATGTAAGCATTTTGCAACGATCCCTCACCCTTGAAAGTCTGTTTATAAGTTGCATTGGGGAATCCTTCAATATCTCCGGAAGTTTGTGCCAAATACCCCACTCTCGAATAAGGGATAACGCCAAGGCTCAGACCCACAGAGTTGAAAAGAGACATCTGAAACGCCAGATAGTCTATGTTCGCCTGGAATGTACTCTTTTTAAGCTGATTCTCTCTGAACATCTTATAGTTCGAAGTGAGAGCTATATCAAAGACAAAAGATAGAGAATCCACAACGGAGAAGGCAGCCGGATTTTTGAAGTTGATCATACCATCTTGACGCAACCCTACACCGACACCTCCCATACCTCTGTACGAAACAGGGGAGGGATCCACCAAAGAGCCGTAACCATAACGAGAGAGGGGCGAAGTCTCAATATTTTGAGCCTCGGCTACTCCCACGAAACAAACCATTGCTACTGCAAACATTGCAGCAAGCCTTTGTACTATCTTTCTATACATTCGCTATCAATATCTCATTTAGTCCTGTCTGAACAAGACAACCATCTGCAAAGATGGTATTTTTCGCTATTGTTTCAAAATAAATTCGGTCTCCGCCCGTTAAATAAACCAAAACAGGAGCAACCTCTTTCGTTATCTTCTCCACCCATCCAGCCACTTCCAACACAGCGGAAGAGACGGTACCGTGATAGATACACTCTTCGGTGTTCTGTCCTATGAGAGACCCCGGATTCAATTTCTTGGATACCAAAGGCAGTCTGTGCGTGTAGTCGTGAAGAGCTTTCAGCCTCATATCCAGTCCGGGAGCTATGACACCTCCTTCGTAAACTCCATTCCGAACAAGATCTATCGTAATTGCCGTTCCGCAATCTATGACCAAAAAATCTTTTCCTTCAGCAAACAGATAAGCCCCTACACACGCTGCAACCCGATCCTGTCCCAGTTGCTCCGGAGAGTCGTAGGCAATCTTGAAAGGCAGACGAAGTGTCGAGAGGTCGAAAGGAATGGTTTTCAACCCTATTCCATTCAGCTCGGCTTCCAAGACCGAACAAGGTACCGACGTCGATATTACCATGCTCCTGACACTCTCTTTCGGTATATCAAGGTCTTCCAAAGCCTTCTGCAACGGAACAATAAGCTCCTTTACCGAAGAGGAAGAATATTCCCAAAGAGCCATCCGTCCATGGTATAGAGTCGCCTTTAAGGCGGTATTACCGCTATCTACGGTCAAGAAAAAAGAGCCGACCAGAGATGTTCCTGCCGGAGACTTCCAGCAGTCGGTAAGGAGCGACAACTCCCTTTCCAGCACCTCTGCAACCACAAAATTGCTTCCGCAAACCAGAACGACAGACTCTTCCGGTGCTATCATTGCTGCCGAGTATGCCTGTTCCAAAGCCCTCCACACCGGCTTAACCACAGTGTGGTCAAGCGCATTGGAAGATGCCAGATCCGATAGTTTCTCTGCCGCACAAGCACGTTCGCCTCTGCTTTGGGTGATGTAGTAGCGTGCACGTTTGGGCAGCATATCAAAGACGGCAGAGACATCCTTATCTTCCGCCATACCTATCACGATATGGAGCTTTTTCCCTTTATCGAGCACGGACTCCAGGTAAGGGCTGAGATGAGCCCATGCTCCGACATTGTGCCCGGTGTCTATATAGAGATCCGGCATGCTGCTCAGCTTCTGCATCCGACCTGCAAGCCCTACACTCTCTACGTTCCAAAAACCTTTCTGGACAGCGTCCGAGTCTATTTTCGATCCCTTCAAAAGAGTCTCAAGAAGCCCTAAAGCGGTCAGCACCGTAGTGGCATTCTCCAGCTGATGAGCACCTTTGAGAGGGAGCTTTATCTCTCCAAAACGACAGCTATCCAGCTTATATCCTCCCTCCGGATCCTCTTCGTAAGAGCGCAGAACGGCTTTTCTGTCGCAGAGATAAAGCGGAGCACTCTCCTGCCGAGCCTTATCTTCCACCACCTGTCTCACCTCTTCACTCTCATGGTTACCCAATACAACGGAAATGCCGGGCTTTATAATACCGGCTTTCTCACCGGCTATCGCAGCCAATGTATCTCCCAAGTAGGTGGTATGATCGAGGCTGACATTGGTGATAATACTCAAAACGGGCGTGATGACATTGGTACTGTCCAAGCGTCCTCCCATTCCGACCTCTATCACGGCGATATCCACTTTTTTATGGACGTAGTAGGCAAATGCCATTGCCGTGGTAAGCTCGAAAAAAGAGGGAGAGAGCCCAAGCTCCCTGCACCATTCTCTAACAGAGTTGCAGAAATCTATAACAAACTCTTGCTCTATCACTTTGCCATCTACACGGATTCTTTCGGAAAAATCTACAAGGTGAGGGGATGTGAACAAGCCTACTCGAAGTCCGCTTTCATGCAGCACCGAGGCAAGAAGAGAAGAGGTTGATCCCTTCCCATTGGTACCTGCCACATGAATGGTAGATATTTTCAGATGAGGATTGCCAAGCTTCTCGAGGAGTTTTAAGACCGTTTCCAATCCCGGCTTATACGCCTTCCCTCCCACGTTTTGAAACATAGGAAAGCTATTGAAAAGATAAGTGGTTGCTTCTGAATATGTGGATATTCTGTCCTTCATTTTTCTATTCAAGGGGCAAAAATACACATAATTTTTCTTCCTTAATAGCTTTCAGACAAGTTATTTTATACTCCTCTCCGATGCTCGTTCAAAGAACAGCTATGCCACCCGACAGCACAAGAGAAAAAGAGAGCATTTCAAGACAAAATGGCAGTACTCTATTTTTATATATTCCGTACCGAAGCCTCTGCCCGATTTTCCCTCTCTCTATTTTGATCGGAGGGGTCGTTTTCAAAGCACGACCGAATTGTTAAATTCGCCCCATTTTATTAACACCATTTTCGATACCCGTTCACCCAAAACAGTAAACGAGCATATTCTTTCGGCTTAACGTGTTTAATTTTTCAATGAACACGTTTACCGATTTCATTAAACACGTTTACCGGATTCGATTAACGTGTTTNCATATTCTTTCGGCTTAACGTGTTTAATTTTTCAATGAACACGTTTACCGATTTCATTAAACACGTTTACCGGATTCGATTAACGTGTTTAGCCAAAAACATCAAACTGCTAAATATCAATAGATTAACTATTTTCGCCCTAAAATGCCCCTGAAAAGGCAAATTTCTTTATTAGGAAACGTTCACAGACAAAGGCGTTAAATTTTATGTTTATTAACGCGAAAAAGCCCCATCAAACGGACTGAGAAAAAAATTTTTCCAAATTCGCGATTTTCTGTATAACCCTAAAAATCAATACTCTAAGCCACCTCTTTGTGATCATGAAGTGCAACATCGGAAAAAAAGAGAGCAGATCGGAGAGAAAATCGGGAGATTCATTTTTATATAAAAGCACCACCAAAATGCTGCTTTTTTGAAGTTCGGATTGTGGAAAAATGCGGCATCTTTTTCTACCTTTATACCCTAAAAAGAAAAAAGATGGAAGAAAAAAAGATTGCACTTATAGAGACTTCGGATGGGAGTCATACCATTCTCATTGATGGTGGTAATGAAAGCTATCATTCGACCAATGGGGCAATAACCGAGTCCAAACATGTTTATATCCGTGCCGGACTGGAACATTTTCTGGAACAGACCTCAAGCAGAGAGGTTCGGATCGGGGAGATAGGGTTTGGTATGGGGCTGAATGCAGTGTGTGTACTGGAATACGCCCTTGCACATCCGGAACTGTCTTTTGAGATGCGGAGCATTGAGTACGAGCCTCTACCCACCGGCGTTCTTCTCTCTCTGAACTATGCGGAAAGGCTCGGTATGGAAAAAGAGCATGTCGAGCAGATTTTCCGTGCAGAATGGAATGCCCGAACCGGGATTCTTTCCAATCTGACCCTGATAAAAGAACACGCCGATGCTCTTGATTTCAACTTTGAAAACGAGAGCATCGACGTGCTGTTTTTTGATCCTTTTGCGCCTGACAAAGTGGAAAGTCCGCTTTGGAGCGTTCCTTTCTTCAAGAAAATGAGAGCCTGTCTTAGGAAAAACGGCATCCTCACAACCTATTGCGCAAAGGGCATTGTAAGAAGAGGGCTTCAAGAAGCCGGGTTCAACGTGGAAAGACTTCCGGGTCCTCCGGGAAAAAGAGAGATACTCCGTGCCACAAAATTGTAGCTCTACTCTGCTGCTTTGGTACTCTTCTTTGTTGTCTTTTTCTTGGCTTTCAGTTCGGAAAGCTCTTTTTCCAGTGCCACGATCTGCTTATCCTGATTTTGTATGGTAAGCACCAACGCACTCAGTTCTTCGTTTTCGATGGAAGTCGGATACTGTGCCTGAATACGGAGAACCACATCGCTAAGAACATTCATATAGTTGTTGAAAGCATCATAAGCATTATCATACGGACTGAAAGGCCTTACATCCTGATAGAGTGTAGTCATATAGAAGAAGTGGTCGCAAGACTGAAGATGCAACCAGTCCAGGAACAGCCTTCGGTCTGTACTTAGTCTCAACCGTTCTCCCCACTCGCCCAACTTTCTGAATGCTTCTTGTTGTAACACATTGCCAAGCCAGGAAGTGATACCTTTTTCCTCTTCCGACCAAGAGATAGGAGACGGAACAGAGAGCGGTGCAGCCACTTCTTCCTGCTGAAGGATCTCGGATGGCAGTGCCATGGATATGCCTCTGCTTTCCAACGTAGTAGGCAGAGCCTTGAGAAACTCAAAGATTCCGGAAGGACGCTTGTGGATATGACCGAATGTTTCCAATGGGATATCTATGTAAACAAAGCTTTCTACCTCGGGAAGATTGGCAAACCAACCGGCAAGCTTCTCTGTGGTAAGAGGATACTCGGACCAGTGCAGGTTAGAGAAGTGTCGTACAAGATCGGAGCTGTATGAGGCATTGCGCAACATCAGTTTAAGCTCCGGAGCTTCTGCCGAAGAGTACAGATAGTTGGGACTTTTCCAGCCAAGAACGTGCTTTGCCCCTTCCGTCATCATCGCCTTAAAGCCCATCTTTTGAGCCGTAAGAGCTATATCGTCCGAGTAGATCAGCTCTGTGTTTCTCAACACTCTCGGAGAGACTCCGAAAAGAAGTTCGATCTTCTTGGAAAGCACCCCGACCTCTCTCTCAAACTCTGCGGTATCTCCCAATGAAGAGAGGGAGTAAGAGTATGGTGCGGCGATGAACTCTATCTGTCCGGTAGAGTTGATGTCCAAAAGAAGATCCAACAACTCCGGAGCATACAGCTCTATCTGCTCGAATGCAGTACCGGATATGGAAATGGAGAATCGGAATGGCACCCTGTCCTGTATGATAAGATCTCTTATTGTTCTAAGTGCAGGAAGGTAAGACTCTTCTGCTAACAGACGAAAGACTTCTTCGTTCTGAAAATCGTCGAAATAGTAGTGGTCATTCCCTATATCAAAGAAGCGATATCTCTTCAGCCTGAAAGGCTGATGCAAGTTTAGATTGAGACATATTCTTTTCATGACTTTATCTTTGATGTGAAAATATTCTTAGTTAATGGTTATTCCGTAAAAGTGCTGCAATGCTACCTCAAAAGCCGGTCGTAAATATGCCTTACTTTGAGCCCTGCATCTTCCCACTTGATATTATTTACCTCTTTCAAGCCCTCCTCTTTGAGGAATGTGTGAAATGCCGGATAGGTTACCAGACCGTGTATAGCGTCCGCCAAAGCATCCACATCCCAATAGTCCACTTTGATGGCATAGTCCAAAATCTCGGCACAACCGCTCTGTTTGGAGATAATACTGGGGACACCGCACTGCATGGCTTCGAGAGGAGAGATACCAAAAGGCTCGGAAACGGAAGGCATCACATATACATCGCTTGCCTTGAAGACTTCGTACACCTGATTTCCTTTCATAAAGCCCGTAAAGTGCATCCGATCGGATATGCCTCTCATGGCACTCAGACGGATCATCTGATCCATCATATCTCCGCTTCCTGCCATTATAAAACGGACGTTCTTCGTTTTAGCCAAAACTTTTGCAGCTGCTTCAATGAAAAACTCAGGACCTTTCTGCATGGTTATTCTACCAAGAAAGGTTACGACCTTATCCTTTACGCCCTTCTTATCCCTTATACTCAAGATAGAGGGGCTAAGTGGTGTTACGGCATTGTGAACGGTGGTTACCTTCTTGGGATCTTGGTGATACTTCTCTATCACGGTATTACGGGTAAGATTACTTACAGTGATAATATGATCGGCGTAATCCATTCCGTTCTTCTCTATAGCATATACCTGTGGATTAACTTGCCCTCTTGACCTGTCGAAGTCCGTAGCATGAACATGGATGACCAAAGGCTTTCCGCTAACGCTCTTGGCGTGTATGCCGGCAGGATAAGTGAGCCAGTCGTGAGAGTGAATAATATCATAGTCGAGCCGTCTGCTCAATACCCCTGCCATTATAGAGTAGTTGTTGATCTCCTCCATCAGGTTATCCGGATATCTTCCGGAGAATTCAAGGCATCCGAGTTCGTTGGTATGCAGATAGTTGAAATCGGTATAAATTCCTTCACGCAAATGGAAGTAGAGTTCCGGAGACATTAGTCTTCCTATCATTGCATCCACTTGTTCTCTGCCCACATTACGATACACGACAGGAACTTGAGACGCTCCTATGATACGCAAAAAGGACTGATCTTCGTCTCCATGCGGTTTAGGAATAACGAATGTGATATCCATATCCTCCTGCAAACTCATACCTTGAGTGAGTCCGTAACTTGCAGTTCCGAGTCCTCCAAGTATATGCGGTGGGAATTCCCAGCCAAACATCAATGCTTTCATAGTTTATCTATCAAGGTATTTCTCTGATTAGAAAATATCGAATATATCATCACCTCTGCGTATATCATCATCCAGCCTGTTTTTGATCCTAAGTATCGCACTGATACTTGTGGCATAAGAGATCTCTCCTCTACTGTAAAAAGGAGGAGTGGCATCGTATAGCTCGGAAATGGTACCGATTCCGTGATTGGAAAGCTCTCCTTCAAACGGTATCATCATACGCTCAACAAAAGAGTATCCTGCCCTTCGGAAGAGATGAAGATAGGCGCTCAGGTAAGGATACATAAGCCAACTCCAGACGCCTCCATTGTAGTATGATAGAGATCTGTCCCTCAAACTTCCGTTACAATATCCCTTATAAACTTTCCCTATAGGGCTTAGTGTCCGTAATCCTAACGGTGTCAAAAGCTCTTTCGTCACGATGTCAAGCACCGATCTTTGAAGCCTTCGGGAGAGTGGTGAGTACATCAAACCTATTGCGAACAACATATTGGGTCTTACACTCCAATCTTGAGGCAGGTTGGGATTAACGTAATCGAAGAGATAATTATGCTCATTCACGAAGACACGAACAAAAGATTCGGAGACTCTTGCGATCTCGTCTTCCAATCTGTCGTTATCGGGTTCAAGCAATGTTTTATAGAAGCACAGAGCATTATACCACAAGGCATTAAACTCCACGATATAGCCTTCTCTCTTGACAACCGGTTGGAAATCCCACTCTGCATCCATCCATGTGATGGGGCGGTTATCCTTGCTCCACGCATAGAGAAGTCCGTTGTTTTCCAACTTCATGTTCGGATGCCTGCTGGACGAAATATAATTTATGATGTATCGCAATGCCTCTCCGAACTTTTCGCGAGTGTCTTCCGGAGTTGTCCACTTGGAGTAATCTATTATTGTATTCACCGCCCAAAGAGGAATATCCGGCTTATCTATATCCATTATGACAGAATCCACTTGTCCGGTTTCCATAAAAAGCTTGAGGGCGGGCCAGAATGTATCCCAAATTCGATGGAATCTTTCCGGCTTTCCTATACCAAAACTGCACCCGGTAAGTGCAATGAGCATATTTCTTGCCTTTACTCCTCCCCACGGATAACCGGACATCAGGTAAGCTCGCTCCTCGTTCGGCTGATAGTAAAACTGGTCTGCAGCATTTACAAGACAATTCTTAAAGCTTGTTCTTGGCGTGCGTTCTTCGACACTTTCATCAAATAAAGAGGAGATCTTTTCGGGTTCCAAAGGAGAGAGACCTGCGGAAAAAATGATGGATTCTCCGGTCTCTATTTCGACCTCAAAGTATCCGGGCATCGGAAGATCCTCGGTACAGGCATGACCTCTCTCCCTCTCTTTATCATACAAAAAGTGTTTGTACCATGTGGGTTGAGAGACATACTCGTTCTCTTTAGTCATTTGGAGAGCAAGCTTAGGGAATCCGTGATAGAGGCAAAATTCTTGTCCGTTTATCACCGGAGAGGCATTAAGATTGGCATCTTGCGTTTCAATGCACAGCTCTTTCACGCTCCTAAATCCTAAGAGAGGACGAAAACGGAGGGTTGTCTTCGATTGAGACTCCAAGAGAGTGTATCGAATGAGTACCCGATCATCTTCACGAGAAAGAGCAATCTCTTTACATAGAATCACACCACCTACTCTGTATATCGTTTTAGGCACGCCATCCAGATCGTATTCACGGATATACTTATGACCATTAGGACTAAAATGCTCTCCCTCATACTTGTGCACGGCAAGATTGAATTCCGCTCCATGCTGTATGACGGTCTCGTCCAAAGAAGAAAGAAGCACATAGTTGTGAGGTCCTAAATGTGTAATAGGAACGACCAATAACCCGTGGTATTTTCTTGTGTTCAGACCTATTAAAGTGGAACAGTGGTAAGCACCTCGTCTATTTGTACGCAATATCTCTTTATTGAGTACCTCTTCGAGGTTACTCATACTACTTCTGTCAAATTTCAGATAGCTCATAACAGGCTAATTTTAGTAGATTCATTCTCCTTCAAATATAGCATAAAACCACTTATCTACAATATTTCTGCCCTTGGAATAACCCATTTTCTCTCATATATGATACAAGTTTGAGAGTAAAGTAGTAGTTTTTCATTCCCCATTGAGGAGCTATGACCATGTGAGGAGGACTTGATGAAACAAAACGATCGACATACATATCGGGACGAAGATGGCATAGAAAGTCTGCGACAAGTTCCAGATACTCCTCATAAGTAAATAGAGGCAGATCATTAACCTCCCCCTTTAGAAAGTCTGCTCCGAGCTTAGTACCTCTGAGGACTTGAAGTTGATGAATCTTTATCGAATTCAAAGGAAGAGAAGAGATTAAAGCGGCACTCTTCACGATGGCATCCCTATCCTCTCCGGGGAGACCGAATATAAAATGTCCGCCTACCGGTATATCGGCTTCCACCGTTCTCTGTATGGCTTCCACGCTTTCCTCGAACGTATGCCCTCTGTTTACTCTTTCCAGCACGGTATTGGAAGTACTTTCCATGCCGTACTCCACAGCAACATAAAGGTCTTTATCTCTCTTCAGACTCTTGAGATAGTTAAGAATCTCATCGGGCATACAGTCCGGTCTTGTTCCTATAATCAGTCCCACGACATCGGGATAGGCAATAGCCGTCTCATACTTTCGGATCAACTCATCCACATCACCATAGGTATTGGTGTAAGACTGAAAGTATGCCAGAAACTTCATATCCTTATACTTTCTTCGGAAAAAGTCTATCCCCAGTTGTAGCTGCTCGATAATGGGCTCGGTCTTCAGTGTATATTGGGGAGTGAACGAACTATTGTTGCAGTAAGTACATCCGCCAAAACCTTTTATGCCGTCCTTATTGGGACAGGTGCATCCCGCATTAAGGGAGATCTTCTGCACTTTGTAGTGCGGAAAGATCTCCCTTAAATGTGATGCAAAATCTGCGTAAGGAAGAGGATACTTCATCGTAAAGATTCGGTAAGAAGCATACCTCCTGCCACCATGTTTGCGGTCTCTTTATCCAATAAATACTCCACAATGGCAAGAGCAAAAGGGAATGAATAGCCCGGTCCACGCCCTGTGATGATATGACCATCCACTACAACGGGTTCTTTTTGGCTATACTGCCTGCATGCCAACTTCTCTTCAAATCCGGGATAAGCGGTAGCTACTTTCTCCTTCAACAGCCCCATGGAGCCATACACAACGGGAGCGGCACAGATGGCAGCAAGTAGCAATCCTTTCTTATCTGCTTCCGCTATCATCTCTCTCAAGGGTTGAGAAGCCTCCAGATTGGTAGCGCCGGGAAGTCCGCCCGGTAAAACGATGGCATCGGTTCCCGTATGTTTTACGTCTGCAATACATTTATCTGCCATTACAGGCACGCCATGCGCGCCCACTACTTCTCTATCGGATGTGATAGATACTGTTGTAACATTCACTTCTGCCCTGCGCAAAATATCTATTGTAGAGATAGCTTCGATCTCTTCGAAGCCTTCTGCCAAAAATACAAATACTCTTTTCATACTCAACTTTATTGTTTGATGTTAGACTCTGTCTCGTCATGAATCTCCATCATGAACGGAGCTTATAAATATAAGTTATCTTTCCCTCCGCATTTTTTATGTCTTCCACAGCTGTAAACTTAGCCTTTTTGGCTGCCTCCAATGCACTCTGCTTGATAGCATGATTGTCAATGTTGGTTCCCTGATCGATTTTAGCGTCTATAACGTCACCTTTTGGATTAACCGTGATAGCAACAACAATGCGCCCTTCAGTCTGACCTATATATTGAGGTACAGGCAATTTCCCTCCCATAAGTCCGCGTCCGGAAAGATTCCATGAGCCGTATCCTCCATCCCCCGAACCAGCACCGCCGGAAGAGACATTGCCCGTAGGAGAACCCTGCATACCGCTTCCGGATGTACCTGTTCCCCTTGAACCTTCAGAATTTTTGGCTCCCTGAAAAGCGTTGGCTACGCGACTCTGAGCCGCTTTACGCCTCTGTTCTTCCTGTTCTCTAAGAGCCTGTTCGGCTTTCAGACGAGCTTGCTCCTCTGCTTTTATCCTTGCCTCCTCTGCCTTTCGTGTATCTTCCACCTTGGGTGTAGGAGTCTTTGGTGCAGGTTTAGGCTTAGGTTCACTCACCTTAGGCTTTTCCGGCTTCTTCTTTGGAGGCACCGGAGCCATAGCCGGAGCCTCTTCATGCTCTTGCGTCAACAGCTCTTCCGGCTCTCCTTTTTCCGGAGTGGGAGCAGGCTTGGGCATGACTCTGCGAGACTTTGGAAGTGCTTGGCTCCAACTCTCCATATCGCTACCCATTGCAACCTCTATGTTCCCTATATCCACCGGAGCGCTACTCTGTTCGTCCTGAGCACTCATCGTCATATAGACAAAAAAGAGCAGCAGAACCAGCAAAGCATGAGCCACTATGGTTACAACTATGGCTATGAGTTTCTCTTTACTATTGCTCATAGATAACTATCTCCTATCATCTTTTTTCATAAGTCAGAGAGGCCTTGTCGCCATCACCATCTTAAACTTCTTCTCCACCGCAATGTTGAGGATCTTCACCACTTCTCCGTAGGGAATGCTCTCGTCTGCATAGAGTGCGACAAAGAAATCCGGATCTTCCGAAAGCTCTCCGTCGATGTATGCTTTGAGTTCGTCGTAGCCCACTTCCCTGTCTTCTCCATTCTTCATGGTTACATAGTAGCGCAGCTCTTTGTCTATCGTTATTCTTGTTGGAGTCTTCACGGCTGTCTGTTGATTGCTCTGCGGCAAAAGCACTTTAAGAGCATTGGGCATGACAAGCGTGGAAGTAACCATAAAGAATATCAGTAGCAAAAAGATGACATCCGTCATGGAAGCCATGCTAAATATCTCTACGACCTTCGCTTTTCTTTTTAGTTTCATGCCATTACTTGATAGGTTCGTTCAGCATATCCATAAACTCAAGAGCCTGAGTCTCGCTCTTGGTTACCACGTGGTCTATTCTGTACACGAGGTGATTGTATGCAAACAGACAGATGATACCGACTATAAGACCACCTACAGTGGTTACCAATGCTTCGTAAATACCGGAAGAGAGAAGAGATATATTCACATTGTTTCCGGCAGAAGCCATATCAAAGAAAGCGTGAATCATCCCTGTAACCGTTCCAAGAAAACCGATCATCGGAGCTCCTGCCGCTACCGTGGCAAGCAGTGGAAGTCCCTTCTCCAGCTTCGCAATCTCGATGTTGCCGACATTTTCCACAGCAACGGAGAGGTCCTGCATCGGTCTGCCGAGACGCTGTATTCCTTTCTGAATCATTCTTGCACCGGGTGTTCCCTCTGCTTCACAGAGCGAAAGAGCGGAAGATATCTTACCCTCTTTCATATAGTCCCTTATCTGGTTCATGAATGTATGGTTGGTGCGTGCGGCTTTGCGTATCACCAAGTATCTCTCTATGAAAAGATAGATAGCCAATATAGAGAGCAACAGAAGAACGATCATGATAGGACCGCCTTTCATAGCCAGATCGAGAAGACTCAAAGACTCCGGAGCCACCGGCATGGCTGCTGCAGCTCCTTCGGTTGTACCGGACAGATCCGGCATGGAACCCGGCTGTACTTGTGCTAAAATAGAATAAATGTTCATCCGATTTATCTTTTATTTTGTAGTTGTTTTATGATTACTGTTTCTTTTGATTGCAATAGTGAGAGGGCTTAAACTTTAAGACACTCCAAGTATGAAGCAATACTCTTCTCCAATCCCAGATACAAGGCATCGCAGATAAGAGCATGACCGATGGAGACTTCCACCAAATGAGGCACCTTTTGAGCAAAAAACCTGAGATTCTCAAGGCTTAAGTCGTGTCCGGCATTCAGCTCCAAACCCACTTCGTGAGCCACTTTTGCCGCTTCGACAAAGGGCTGCACGGCAGCGTCTCTGTCTTTTGCATAGCCGGCGGCATAAGGTTCTGTGTACAGCTCCACCCTGTCCGTTCCGGTCTTGGCTGCTTCTCGAATGTTGTCCAAGTCCGTATCCACAAAGATGGAAGTGCGTATGCCCAAAGACTTAAAGTGCGCCACCACCTCTTTCAGGAACTCCATGTTTTCTGCCACACGCCATCCGGCATTGCTGGTGAGTGCTCCCGGCGGATCCGGTACCAATGTTACCTGTGCAGGACGAACTTCGGAGACAAGACGGACAAACTCCGGTGAGGGATAACCCTCTATATTGAACTCCTCCGTAACGATCTCTTTAAGATCATACACATCGCTGTATCTGATGTGTCTCTCATCCGGACGAGGGTGAACGGTAATCCCTTCCGCTCCCCATCTTTCCACATCCTTGCACACTTTCAACAGATCCGGATTATTACCGCCTCTCGAATTTCGCAGAGTTGCTATCTTATTGATATTTACACTTAGTCTGGTCATCTTATTTGTTTTCTATAAAGCCGATGCGGAGCCACACTCTTCCCTTTTACCATCGGAAGAGGGAAGGCATCCTGCGATCCATACAAAAATACTCTTTATATCTCGAATACTCATCACCTTCATGCTATTTTTATGGTCTTCATCACATTTTCATTCTATTTTTCGGTACCAAGAGAGAGAAGCGAGGAACGAATTTTGCCGACTCTTTTCGTGCACTTTTATATAAAAACGGATCTCCTCCCGACCCTCTCCGGAAGGGTAAGAAAAATGTCTCATCATCGGTTTTCCTCTTCCTTAAATCTTGAAACCACTCATAATCAACAGAATAAAAATCAGCTCGAATTTGGGAAAAATTTTTCTTCAGTCCGTTTGATGGGGCTTTTTCGCGTTAATAGCTGTAAATTTTAACACCCATCTCTGTAAACGTTTCCTAATAAAGAAATCTCCCTTTTTAGGGGCATTTTAGGGCAAAAACAGGTAATCCACTGATATTTAGCAGTTTGATGGTTTTAGCTAAACACGTTAATCGAATCCGGTAAACGTGTTTAATGAAATCGGTAAACGTGTTTACTGAAAAATTAAACACGTTAAGCCGACAAAATATGCTCGTTTACTGTTTTTGATGAACAGGTATCGAAAATGGTGTTAATAAAACAGCCCAAATTTAACAATTCGCTCGTGCTCTGAAAACGACCCCTCCGATCAAAATAGAGAGAGCTTTGGAGCGTGGGATGGAATATATAAAAATGACCTCTTTGCCGGGCATAAAAAAACGACCGATCCCCATAAAGAGATCGGTCGCATAATACTCCTTTTTCTCCGTGAATGAGTACGGAGTTTTTATTTGGTCTTAGCAGGTCCTACCAAGAGTCGGTCTCCGGCATTCTCTGCAATGGCTTTGTAGAAGTTAGGATCGTATCCCGGTTGGCTTGGAGATACGGGATAGTTGTCCGCCGTACGCTCAAACTTACCATCTTTTTCCTTCTTCACGTTGCCGTCGATATACTTCACCACGAGATATTCACCCAGCTTTCTCCAACGAGCTGTTGCGCCATTGGCCTCAGTTGTAGAGTAATTGGTCAAAAACTCTACCGCATCCTTTTCAGAGCCGTTCTTGGCAAGTTCCATCGCATATTTCTCGATCATCGGCTGCATTGCAAAGTATTTGTTTTCGAGTTCTCCCTGCACCTTGCGAATATCTTTTATCATATAGCTGTACTTGTGATAAGCCATGTTTGCCACCCAGTTGTGCATCCAGAAAGCAGATGTCCACGAAAATTCGAGAAGATCACCATTGCCCACCTTGAAACATTCCGGTACAGATGTGATAGAACAATACTGTGGGGTGAACACACACATATCGGCATCGTCCACGCCGAACCAAAGCACACCACCTACATAGTCGGGAAGATAGTTGCGAAGTTGTGCTACAAGCACAAAGCCTGTCTGCTGTGTGGCGATGGCTCTTTCGTTAAGATACTGCTTGCCATCCACTTCAAAGTGCATAGGTCTCCAGCGATAAGGACAAGCATAAGGGCCTGCACCCACATCCTTGGTCATATCCATAGGAGTATCTTCGTAGTGGTCGCGCATCATGTTTTGCACGTCTTGTACGGACACTTTGCGGTTAGGCTTCATGTATAGAGGCATTGGAATGGCATCCATCTCCTGTCCCATCACGAAAGGAAGATACTTATCCATTCCGTCCACAAAGCGGTTGAAAAAGCTCCAAACACGTGCTTCACAACCACGAAGAGCACCAAAGTCGTAAGGTGCATATGCCTTTTGGAAGCTGAACTCGCTATCTTTTCCCTTGAAATAGCCTTTTTCACGAGCGAAAGAGACTACATCTTTCGAGTACACACAGTTTTCTTTGTCTGCGAAAGGAATGTTTTGGATACGTGCTTGATTGGCATGTCCGGAGATACAATCGTCCGGAATACGAATGGCAACCCATACTGCGCCTTTGCGTCCGGGACCTTTACCGATCATCTCCATCACCCACACTTCATTTTTGTCTGCGATAGAGTAGCTCTCTCCACTACTGCAATAGCCGTACTCTTCCACAAGCCTACCCATAATGTCTATGGCTTCGCGAGCAGATGCGGCACGTTGAAGCGTTACGTAGATAAGGCTGCCGTAGTCCATGATTCCCTCCGGATTCACAAGCTCTTCGCGGCCACCAAAAGTACTTTCCGTGATGGCAACCTGCTTTTCATTCATATTACCCACAACGTTATAAGTCTGTGCCACTTGCGGGATGCTGTGTCCCGATGGTTTTCCGGTATCCCATTCCACAATGTTTAAACGTGAATTGGGCGCCCATTTACGAGCATCCCAGTGGTAAAGTTCACCGTAAAGCACATGGCTGTCTGCCGAATAGGAGATGATGACAGAGCCATCCGCCGATGCTTTTCGCCCTACAATAAGTCCGGTACACGCTTCCGCAATGTATGCTCCGGATGTACAAGCCAAGACCGCAACAAGGGTCAGTAGTTTTGATCTAAAGTTCATAAGTATCTGTATATGGTTACTAAAATGCCAAATAAAACTATTCAAACCGAGATTTTCAACGCTATTACCTGAAAATCTCAGTTTACAAACATACCAAAAAAAGTCCAAACGGGGTAAGAAAAAAGGGTAAAACGGTCTGTTAAAACCATTTTACCCTCTGTTTATAGAGATCGCTCTACTCTATCAGATCTTGTTGTTGGATCCGAGAACGTTTTCGATCTTGTGCTTGTAAAGCTCTTTCAAACTGTCACGAGCAGGTCCGAGATATTTTCTTGGGTCAAACTCAGCCGGAGATTTCGCGAATACTTCTCTCACTGCAGCTGTCATTGCAAGACGACCATCGGAGTCGATGTTGATCTTACATACGGCAGAACCTGCGGCATGACGCAACTGATCTTCAGGAATACCGATGGCATCCTTCAGCTGACCGCCATACTTGTTGATAGTGGCAACCTTATCTTGTGGAACGGAAGATGATCCGTGTAGCACGATAGGGAATCCCGGTATGCGCTTTTCAATCTCTTCAAGAATATCGAAACGGAGAGGAGGAGGCACCAAAAGACCATCTTCGTTGCGTGTACACTGCTCCGGAGTAAACTTGTTGGCTCCGTGAGATGTTCCGATAGAGATGGCAAGAGAGTCTACGCCTGTCTTTGTTACGAAATCTACAACCTCTTCGGGACGAGTATAAGTGTGATGCTCTGCAACGACATCATCTTCCACTCCGGCAAGAACACCAAGTTCGCCCTCAACGGTTACGTCGAACTGATGAGCATACTCTACAACCTTCTTGGTCAGAGCCACATTTTCTTCGTAAGGAAGGTGAGAACCATCGATCATGACAGAAGAAAAGCCCATCTCGATACAGTTTTTACATAATTCAAAAGTGTCTCCGTGGTCAAGGTGAAGAGCAATCTGAGGATTCTTACAACCAAGCTCTTTTGCATATTCTACCGCACCTTGAGCAAGATAACGTAGTAGTGTTTGGTTGGCATATTTGCGAGCACCGCTGGATACTTGCAATATTACCGGAGAGTTTGTTTCTGATGCTGCTTGAACAATAGCCTGAAGCTGCTCCAGATTATTGAAGTTGAAAGCAGGTATAGCATACCCTCCATCAACGGCTTTAGCAAACATTTCTCTTGTATTTACCAAGCCAAGATCTTTGTAATTTACCATGATATTTTAATGTTTATGGATACATACTCGAATAGCGTACTATTCGAGTACAAAAGTAAATATTCTTAGCGAACTGTACTAATCTTTATAAGCCCTATTTCTTTCCCGTTTTCAAGGAGAAAGAACCAGGGAAATCCGGGAGATTTCCTGCTGTCGCTCTTTCGTATTGCTCGATCCCAAATACTTGTTTATGACTTTTAACTCCTCCTTGATAACCTCTTTGGTTTCGACATCTATCAGTGAGATTTTTGCCTGTCCGAACAACACTTCTGCGTCTTTCTGGTAGACATATCCGTTAATAATGATGGGTTGAGTAATATTTAACCTCACAGTCTTATCAACAGGCAGGGCAAGCCCGTCGTATGTTCTGCGAACGAATAAGCCGTTTTCATCTAAAGCGGTCAGGTCGGACATATCTCCGTAAAACATGAAACCCTCTCCGTGCATCCATATCTCTATACGGACATTGTAAGACCTGTTGTTGGAAGAGAGCTTTTCATCATAGACGGTATTAGAGGAACACCCAACCAAAATCAGATTGAGCAATAAAAGCCAAAAGGCTATCGGCATCCTCCATCTGTTATGAATTATTTCTCTTGACATTGTCGTATGCTCACATTTTGCAATAAAGCGGGAGAAGCCTTCAGTCTGTCCGTTCCTTCCAACCGGATAAAAGAGGTTGGAGAGTCCGTCAAAACTTTCTGTTGCAACAGAGAGACATTTTCAGGAATATTCCATCTGAGGACAGCGGCTTTTCCAAACCTGTTGTACACTTTGAATAAGAGTCGGTGAGTACCTTTAGGAATCCTCAAAAGCAATAAATCGCTAAAGGGTTCTGTGAGATCTCTTTTAATATTTCCATAAACGTACTCTCCGTTCAAGTAAACCATCAAACCATCTTTATAAGAAAGGTTTATAGGCAGTATGGTATCGTCATATACGGTTATCGGTACTTCGAGAGCCACCGCTCTTCTTGGGCGTAGAGGATAATTCATATCCATAACCTCTTCGACCTCTTCCCATTCACCTTTATCCGTTACAGGTGCACCGAATACACCATAAGCTATCTTCCTTCTTGCTTTACCAAGCAAATATTTTGGTGTGGAAACGGAAAGGCTTTCTCCTTCTGCCAAAACAATCTCCTTTGCTCCCTTTGAAGTAACAAGACGAATGCTTTTACCCTTATCTTCAAGAGGATATGAAAGCAATAAGCAAGCCTCTTTCTTATTCAGATAAGGAGTATTCCATTTATAACCGATAACACTGCGGTATCCGCAATAGTAGTCCAATGACGAATGGCTGTTGAGATACTCGGCATTGGCATAAGAAAGTACTTCTTCCGGTTGTCGGATAGAGGTCTTCGGAGTATAGTCATAACCTCTCTTATACTCTACTTTAATCACCATCACCGGATATTCTAACGGATGAAGAGGAGCTCGTAAAGCCAATCTTACCGATCCGTCTTGAAGACGAGAATAAGAGAGACGCTCTTCTTTCCCTTCACCATTAAGCAGTGTAACTCTCTTTATATCTCCTCGATGAGCAGGAAGAAGAATATCCTGCATCCGCTTATCTCTCATATCCGAAGAGGTCGGGACAAACAGATAAATGCTCTTTCCTCCTTTTGCAGTAGCCAAATAAGACCTATCCTCCAAAGAAAAAGGAGCTGCCTGGACACCATACAGAGCTTCTTGATAAATGGCAGTGCGTTTTCCCATCTCTTTCAGCACCTCCACTTCAAAAGGTACCAAAGATCCGCTACCCATAGGTCCGATATTGAGCAGATACTTTCCTCCTCTTGCAAGCACTTTTACCAAGGAGAGAAATTTCTCATTAACCTTATCTGCGACCTCTCCTCTCTCTTGCCACGAACGGTATCCCCATGTTTCGTTGAACATGGATGCTGCCGTCTGCCATGGTTTCACTATAGAGTAGTTGGGGTATTCATTGTCTGCCATTACGGAAAAATCCGCTTGGTCGTTCCCCACTCTACCGCTAACCATACACTCCGGCTGCAGTTGATGTACAAGATTATACAGTTCGCGACTCTGTTCTGTCGTTAGTGACCCCATGTCGAACCAGAGTTCATCCACCTTTCCATACTTGGTCAGAAGCTCTGTCACCTGCTTTTTATTGTACTCGTGATGCAGGATGGTAATAGGATCTGCATTGTGTGAAGAGATTGGCATAGCACCGGGAAAGTTCCAGTCTATCAGAGAAAAATAGATACCGAAACGCATTCCCTGCTTATGACATGCCTCTGCAAGCTCTCCGATAAGATCTCTCCTTGCCGGTGTGGCATCCATTACATCGTAAGAAGTGCAGTCTGAACCGAACAGACAAAACCCGTCATGATGTTTTGCTGTAATCACTATGCTTCTCATGCCTGCGGATTTAGCCAGCCGGACTATCTCGTCAGGATTAAAATCTTTCGCATCGAACTGTTCGGCAAAAGCCTCATACCAGTCCGAGAAATGCACTCCAAAGCTTAATATCTGTTCGGAATAACCGGACTCTACTTTCTCTCCATTCCAAACGCCGGCAGGTATAGAGTAAAGTCCATAGTGAATAAACATGGAGAACGCATCATCTTTCCACTCCGTCTGAGCCTTAACAACGGAAGAAGAGAGCAACAATAATGATAATATGGCAAGGTTAAAACGCATCACTCTATCTGTATTGAGATTCAAGCTCGTATATTCCTCCGGGCTTGCTTCTAAGATATCCATTAAGTTCGAGTTCAAAGAGTTCGGCAGAGGCTATATGGATTGGGATGCCCAGTATCAAAGAGATATCTTCCATTGTACACCCCTCTCTCTCTTTGAGTAGAGAGTAGTATCTGCTACTCTTTAACTCCTCCGGTATATCTGCAAATATACCAATAGATTGTTGAATAACTTTACTTTTACCTTCCTTTAAGCTATCCCAACCTATTTCTGTCAGCATCTCTTCAGCTGAACAAAAGATCGAGGCTTTCTGCTGAGAGATAAGTTCGTTACAGCCTGAAGAGAGCATATCTCCCACTCTACCGGGAACGGCAAACACAGAACGCGAATAAGAGAAAGCCAAGTCTGCCGTAACCAAAGAGCCTCCTTTCGCTGCACTTTCAACGACAACCGTAGCATAAGACAAGCCTGCAATGATCCTGTTACGAGCCAAAAATCTTGCAGGTAAAGCCTTTGTGTAGTACGGATACTCGGTTATCACTGCTCCTCCTGCCTGTATGATATTCTCGGCATCCCGTCTATGGACTGCCGGATAAAGAGTATGAAGCCCATGCGCAAGCACTGCCAATGTTTTAAGACCATATTTAAGAGCTGCCCTGTGTGCCAGAATATCGATCCCGTATGCCAATCCGCTTACAATGACAGCGTTCGGATTGCTTTCGGCAACAGCTTTTACGATCTTATCCACCATGCTTTCTCCATATCCCGTACAGCTTCTACTCCCTACGATACTTATCCATGGGGCATTCTGTTCGGGGAATTTACCATAATAATATAAGAGCAGAGGAGCATCCACGCACCCTTTCAAAAGAGCAGGATAAACATCATCGCTACTGAAGCAGATGTTTATCCTGTCATTTTTCCGAAGCAGATCCAGCTCTTCTTGAGCCTTGAGAAGCGCTTGACCATCGTATATAGCGGATGCCAACTTCGGTCCTACTCCATCCAAACGAAGCAGCTCCTCTTTCCCTTTATTCCAAATATCGGTAGCCGATCCGCACAGATCGAGCAGGGAGTGAGCTATCACCGGTCCTACTCCATCCACACAGCTCAAAGCCAGTAAAGCTTTCTGTTCCTCCGTCAGTATCATCCGAACAAGGTATCGAAATACTCTCCGCGAGTAAGTCTTCCATCCTTTACGATAGCGACATGTACTTTCCCTTTGGAGTGTATTACAGAGCCATCCAAAGATGTAATATCTTGATAGAAGATCATCTGAGCGCCGGATCGTTCTTTACGAAGAGTTACCTTGAAATGATCTCCACTCCGAAGAGACTTTTTGTATTCCACTTCTATCTTCACCACGAAAGCGTCCAATCCTTCATCGTGCATACGGCTAAAACTTTCTTCAAACGTCTCCAGATATTCATGCCGGGTGTGCTCCATATAATGAAGATAACGTGCATTGTTTACCACACCTTGCAGATCGCACTCGTAGTCTCTGACCTTAAACTCCAATTCGTAAACGATTTCGCTCATGACTTCTACTGTTTATTTGAATCGGGAGCCGGAATCCTGCTTCATTCTCATGGCATACATTCTGTCTCCCGGACGTACCTTTTCCGGTACTTTTATACTGAAACGTTCGCCTTTCTCCGCTTTGTCGACGCTCTTGAGATCTACCCTTATATCTTCAGCCACGACAAAGACGGCACCTGTCGTAGGTCCGGTGATCACCAACTCCTCTCCGACAGAGACGGCGCTGCTTTCCACCTCGACCTCCGCAACGGAAAGATTGCTGAAATACTTGGTTACTTTTGCCACATAGACCTTTACTCTTGTGGCGGAAGAGCCGTAAGAGTGTGTCCACTCTCCGAGCTTCTGTCCCAGATAGTAACCATCCCAAAATCCTCTGTTGAAGACTTGTTCCAATCTGTAATCCCAGCCATCTATCTTCTCTTGCGTAAACTCTCCGTTGCAGTAAGCCTGTAACGCTTCACGATAACACTCGGTCACGGTACGGACATACTCCGGACCGCGTGCGCGTCCTTCTATCTTAAAGACTCTCACTCCGGCGTCTATCATTTTGTTCATAAAGTGGATGGTCTTCAGGTCTTTTGGGGACATGATATACTGATTATCTATATCCATCTCTATACCATCCTCTTTATCTTTCACGGTGTACTGCCTGCGGCAAATCTGATTGCAGGCTCCTCTGTTTGCGGAAAGGTTTTTCTCATGCAGGCTAAGGTAACACTTTCCACTCACAGCCATACACAAAGCTCCGTGTGCAAACATCTCTATGCGGACAAGCTCGCCTTTGGGACCTCGAATATCCTGTCTTATGATCTCATCATAAATATGACGGACTTGGTCCAGATTAAGCTCTCGTGCCAACACGACCACATCGGCAAAATGGGAGTAAAACTTCAACGCCTCCACATTGGTGATATTGAGCTGAGTAGAGAGATGCACCTCCACTCCTTTTGAAAAGGCATACTGCATGGCCGCGACATCGGAAGCGATGATGGCAGAGACATCCGCCTCTTTCGCTGCATCTATTATGGAGTGCAGCAGATGCATATCCGAGTCGTATATGATTGTATTGACCGTGAGATAGGTTTTCACTCCTTTCTCCTTGCAAAGGCGGACAACCTCTTTCAGATCTTCGTTCTGAAAACTTCGGGAAGAGTTACTTCTCATATTCAATCCCTGAATACCGAAGTAGACGGAGTCTGCTCCTCCCTGTATCGCAGCGTGAAGAGCTTCAAAGCTGCCCACGGGAGCCATTATTTCTAAATCCTCCAAACGAGGTCTTGTATCTGCATTCATATATCGCAAAGTTACTAATTTTTAGGGTTTCTTTCCAGACCACATACCAAAGAAAAAAGCCTTACAGACAGTATTGTCTATAAGGCTTTTGTGAGCTCTTCCTCTTGGACTTGAACCAAGGACCCTCTGATTAACAGTCAGATGCTCTAACCGACTGAGCTAAGGAAGAGTTTCAAGAATTTATCGTAAAGCAGGTGCAAATTTAGTACAAATTTTCGTTTCCGCAATAGCAATGCTCCTCCTCTGCCCGAAGCAGGAGATTTTTTCCTTGCAATGAAGGAAGATAGGGCTGTTTTTCATACCCGTATCTTTTCCCGATCTCTTACAGATATTCCGGTCTGTCAAATAAAAAATCAAAGAGGTGAGACAAAAAGAATTTCTCTATAAAACAATCGCAGCCGAGAGGAGCTTTTATATAAAAACAGAATGACTATAAATCTCCTCAAAGAGTCGTTTTGATATAAAGAATTAAAGCACCAATTCCACTTGAAGCGCCTTAATAAGCTAATAACAAAAGAGATACAAGAAATCTCGAATTTGAGAACTTTTCTCCTCTTGGTCGTTTTCATGGGCTGTTTTCGAGTTAATTGGTGTGAATTTTAACACCCCTTCCTGTAAACGTTTCCTAATAAAGAAATCTGCCTTTTCAGGCACATTTTAGGGCAAAAACAGGTAGATAGCTGATTATTAGCGTTTTGATGTTTTTGGCTAAACACGTTAATCGAATCCGGTAAACGTGTTTAATGAAATCACTAAACGTGTTCACTGAAAAATTAAACACGTTAAGCCGAAAGAATATGCTTGTTTACTGTTTTTGCTTAACAGGTATCGAAATTTGTGTTAATAAAACGACCCAAATTTAACAGTTCGGTCGCGCTCTGAAAACGCCCCCTTCAAGCAAAATAGAGAGCAAGAAAAAAGCTCTTTTTTCTCGGGATGGAATATAAAAAACAGCTTTTTTGGAATTATAGGTTATGACTTCTCGATGCCACCGTTTTCGTGATTTTTTGGGTAAGTTCCCTATCCGAAAGCAGCTCTTCAAGTGTGCCGGGTATCCGGTAGTCCCACACATGAGATGGATTTTCCGGGAAGTTTATCTGCTCTTTATCCGGAGAGATATGATCATACTTGCCTGTCAATGCCCACCAATCCTGTATGGGAAGAATCACGGCAAGAGCCGGCATCTTCACAAGCATATTTACCACTCCGCTCATCTCCATCGGCTCTTGGAAAAGATAGTTCAGCCCCTGCGGCGGAGTCATGGAAAGAAAGAGCTGCGTGTACTCTTGAGGCGATAGGGTTTCCCACCATTTCCGAAGGCTTGGCATATCATGAGTTCCGGTGGAAAGAATATTTCGATACTCCACATCCGCAGAGGTCATAAACGTTTCTTCGGGTTTACGAGAAATGCGAGGCAGATTGAGCGACAAGATGTTATACTTCTTCAAGACATGAGGAACAGCATTGCTCATAAAGCCTAAATCTTCTCCGCAAAGCAGCATCCTTGAACTTTTTGAAAGCCGATCCAGTCTCTCCTGCGCCGTTTTGTACCAAAGCTCATCATTTCTTTCGTAATAGTAGTGGTAGTGAAGAGCCGAAACAGCCCTCTTCTCTTCGCCGGACAGTGAAGCGTAACGCATTGTAAGCTCCGGCAATACCCTCGGATGCAGACCATTGTTCATGTCTCTGATAAACAGCGACTCTCCTCTGATCTTTTCGGCTAACGAAATTGCCTTGCCGGAGAGAGTGGTAGAGGAAAGAGAACATTTGGGATCGGGCATTACAAGATTCTGCCCTTTTCTCTCCAAGACACCGGATGCAACCAGTTCGTTTACCACCTTTCTGGACGACATCGAAAGGGCTTGCTCTTCCGAAACGACCGGTAGGGTAAGAGCTTCAATGTCTATATCGGGGATATACTGCGCTATGGTGTGGCTGTCCAAAGGGATGGCAGGATCGAAGTAACCACAGCAGGCATTCTCCGTATATTCGGGAACAGACCAGATGCGAAAGAATCCCAAAACATGATCTATCCTGATGGCATCATAGATGAGAGCCATACACTGCATCCTGTTAGTCCACCATCTGTACTCCTCGGAAGCGATACTCTTCCAGTCATAAGTAGGAAATCCCCAGCACTGCCCCTCTGTGGCAAAAAAGTCGGGCGGTGCTCCCGCTTTGAGGTTCATATTGAGAAGATGAGGTCTTACCCAGGCATCCACACTATCGGGTGCAATCCCGATGGGCAGATCTCCCTTTATGGCTATGCGATTTTCGGCTGCATAAGTCTTGGCATCCAGCAGTTGATCATAGAGAAGATATTGAAGATAGATGTGGTAATGCAGCTCCAAAGGCAGGCTGAGACACTCCGTTCGTCCCTTTGTCTTCTCTTTCAGATAGGTGGGATAGGCAGACCATTCGGCAACAGCTCTGCCCGGATGTTCGGAAGAGTAAAGCTTGAACAAGGCATATTCCAGAAGATCTTCGGAATGAGCACGATAAAAGGAGATATACTCCTCCGTCATCCACTCTTTTGAAGAGGCAAGCTGCTCGAAATAGTGCCGGTATGCTTCCATCTTAAGAGATAAAACGGAAGAATACACCACTTTATCTTTTTTGTCGAGTCTCTTCAACTTCTGCAACAGACTCTTGCCGGCCATCCCCCTAAGCGATAGATAAACCGGATTCAGAGCAAATGTGCTGATGGCATTGTAAGGGTAGTTCCTATCGTCCGAGCAAGAAAAATTGGTATCATAAATGGGAAGAAGCTGTATCACCTGCTGCTTGGTCTGCTTCACCCAATCGATAAGAGTTTTGAGATCATCAAAATCCCCGATACCGGTAGAGCCTTCAGTGCGCAGAGAAAAAAGAGGAACCACCGTCCCCGAAATGCGTGGAAGGGCTAAGGATTGAAACGTTGGAAGTGAGAGATTTACCAAAACAGGAGCAGGATTTTCCTCCGTTCTGAAGATTCTGTTTCCGCCTAAAAGTTCCCACTCGACCCGACCAAAAGGATCTTTTGCAATCAATTTGTATTCAAAAGATTGCCTTGCGCCCCTGATTTGAGCCATAAGCCGCCCCCCAACTTGCCGGAAAGGCAGAGCCTCTTCCGGATTCCAATAGCCCAATTCTTCTATACTGCCTGCGAGATACAGACTTTCGTTCAGTGGCGAAAAAAGCAGTGGCAAAGTGAAATAAACACCTTCATTCTCCATTTCAAAAGAGGAAAGCGAGGTATTGGAGCGCAGTATGACATCGAAAAGTTGGTTATCAAGAAGCCCCAAAGATGTGGAACAACGCCAGTCGTCTTTCACTATAAAGCTCTCGATATCACTCTTAAGTGGAAGTCTTAATTCGTGAACTCCGGATGTTTCACTATCGACCAATGACTCATTTCGATAAACTCCGTAGCTGTATTTAAGCACTATCTCCGTGGCTGATGAACAGGGATTTATGGTAAGAGTTCTCGTCCAAAAATCAAGGTCTAAAGGAGAGAGCATAAACAACAAAGAGGTAGCATCCCGGTTCTGAACCGAACTATTAACTACCTCAATAACACGCAGACGAATATCTTCTCCGTCTGCCACTTTCTTGGAAAGCTCAAATTTGATATGAATAGGGTGCATGAAATCTGTTTTTTCTTCCGTAAAGATACCTTTTATTCACGATTTCAGCGTGGAGAGACCAGAAAAACAGATGAGACAGGAAGGAGTCTTGGAACACTTGAGGATATTCCTTTGGAAGAGATATTTAAGAAGACAGATGTAATAAATATTTGTATACTCTTTTCTAACGCTGCTTTTGCAGATTGAAATATTGGGAAAAACAGATGTAATAAATATCCGGTCTGCGATATTTATACAGCTATCTCTAAAAGAATACCGGAACAATAGATGTAATAAAATGCCTGCAAAAGGGCTATAAACAAGAAAAGAGCCTTTCAGCACTTGGCAAAAAGGCTCTCTTTATATCAGCATATTGGACAAAACAAGATGTACGCAGAACTTCTGTAACCTCTATCTTATATCCTGCATAAATAATACGCAGAACTTCTCGTAATACTTCGCTCCAGAAAGGAGGTGTTCCAGCCGCACCTTCCGGTACGGCTACCTTGTTACGACTTAGCCCCAGTTACCGGTATTACCCTAG
>NZ_JRAP01000004.1:0-586 GCF_000768895.1 Porphyromonas sp. COT-108 OH2963
CCCGAAGTGGCGGGGCGTAAAATATTGTAGACAAATTCGGGCAGTGCCGGTGCGATAAGTGCCGGCACTGCTTTTTTTGTGCCGAGACGGAAAACCGGAATCGGGAAAAGAGAAAAGGTCGGTTTCGGAGAGCATGAAAATTTCGTACGTACAAAAAAATATTTTCGTACGTACAAAAAAAAATTTATGTGCGCACGAAAAAAAAATTACGTGCGCACGAAAAAATATTTTTGTAGGTAAGAAAATAAATTTCCGTAGGTAAGAAAAAATATTTTCGTAGGTAAGAAAATAAATTTCCGTAGGTAAGAAAAAATATTTCCGTAGGTAAGAAAATAAATTTTTGTGGCCAAGAAAAAAATTTTTTGTGGCCAAGAAAAAAAATTTTTGTGGCCAAGAAAAAAAATTTTTGTGGCCAAGAAAAAAAATTTTTGTGGCCAAGAAAATAAATTTGTGTGGCCAAGAAAATAAATTTTCGTGGGCATAGAAAAAAATTTTCGTGGGCATAGAAAAAAATTTTCATGCGGACGAAAAAATATCTGCGTGCGCAGAAAAAGTATTTTCTTTAGCATAAGAGTTGTGGCGATCC
>NZ_JRAP01000005.1:0-25276 GCF_000768895.1 Porphyromonas sp. COT-108 OH2963
CTAGGGTAATACCGGTAACTGGGGCTAAGTCGTAACAAGGTAGCCGTACCGGAAGGTGCGGCTGGAACACCTCCTTTCTGGAGCGAAGTATTACGAGATATTCTGCGTGTTATTTATGCAGGATATAAGATAGAGGTTACAGAAGTTCTGCGTACATCTTGTTTTGTCCAATATGCTGATATAAAGAGAGCCTTTTTGCCGAGTGCAGAAAGGCTCTTTTCTTGTTTATAGCCTTAGATTTGTCTCTTCTTTCCATTCTTTATAACTTTAAGAGCAGTAGTAAACCTTAAATGTTATAAGGCATGGAAGAGAGAGATTTTATCAAGAGAGAGGTTGAGAAGATCGGTGTTATTATGAGGGCGATATGGGGCTTTCTGTTTGGGAACAAAGCCCCCACGGCTACCACGATTGGGACGGAAGTGGTGATGTCGAAAGATATGTTGAAGAAAGAGATGAACTTCGATGTGGATGAGTTCTTGCTTTTAGACGAATCGGAGAGCATCGAATACTTAAGGGATTTTGAGGGGTTGGATTTTCATAATCAAGAGAGCCTGGCAGATATTTTAGCCGAAATCGGAAATAGAGAGGAGCCATACATTTCCAAACTCTATTTAGGTAAAGCCCTTTTCCTGTACGAACTTATCACTAAACAGAGTCAAACTTATTCTTTCGAGAGAGAAGAGAAAATCTCAAAGATAAGATTGCAGTTATAGTATTGTTGTAATTCCTTTTCTTTTTCGTCGTTTGGTATCAAAATAAATCTTTTAAGCCTTTTTACTTCTTCGTTTTATCGGGTTGTGAAAAGGCTTTAATCGTATTATGTTTTAGGAACCGGGAGCTGTTTTGTGAAAATCAACACTTGATTTGTAGAAATCAAAGCACGACTTGCCGAAATCAAGGCTTGATCTTATATATTATATTCGTTCAGACAAAGATTTGAATCTTTATAAAGAAATATTTATATCCTTTTATCGAATATTTATACCTTTGCAAAAAGCTGTCCGGATTGTGAAAAATAGAATAAGAGAGTCCGGATAACGATCTGACTACAATAAAAACACTTTGTTTATGAAAGGACTACATTTCTCTATCTCCTTGTTAATAGCTCTGCTTGCCCTTAGCGGTTGCCGGAAAGGAGATCTTCAAGAAATAAAGGGAAACGAGGAGAGAATCATCAAGGTTTTGGTCGAGATGCCCGAAGAACCGGCTTTAAGAGCGGAAGCGGGAGAGAATACCGAGGGCAATAAACTCTTGCTTCGTTGGAGGAGAGGGGAGGAGTTGACCCTTTTATTCAAGCAGGAAGATGTTCTAAGTGAGCTCATCAAAACTCCTTTGGAGAATATTTCTTCTGACAATAAGAGTGCAACTTTTGAAGTGAAGCTTCCCAACACCATTGATGCAGAAAAGCCTTATACGCTTTATGCTTTTTCATCTTTTCCGGGAGAGGGAATAAGCGTGAAGGATGGACGGATAATGATGGATATAACACCCATTGTGGGGATGAAGTTGGAGGATATGTCTGTCCCGGTTATGTCTGTTGTCAGTCTCTCTGATGGGAAACAAGAGGTACGGGCGATGTTTTCGGTTTTTGGCACGATAGAGTACATCCGCCTTCGTAACGGATCCGATAAGGCGTTGAATATCTCTTCCTGCCATCTTGCCGGAGTTGGAGGAGCAGAATGGAGATATATGCCGATGGGCGATAGATATTATCATTACGATCTTTTTGAGAATAAAGTTGTAGAGTCCGATGGGGCTAAAAGTATTATCACCCCGAAAAAGGTTACAAATATCGCGCCCGGAGAAGAGGGGCTGTTTGCTTCGTGGTTTTATCCGCTTGAGAAAAGTTTGCCGGTCATGCTTCTCCGGGTTAAGTCCGCAGACAGTGAAGAAGACATCTATTCGGAAAATTCAAAACCGGCAAAAGCCATCGGGATGGAACCGGGTAAGGCGTACAGAGTGCGAGCAGAATGGACAGGACGCTCTCTACAAATGAAAGGACGAGATGTGATCCCGACCGATACTCCATTTATTACAATGGTAACCGCCAAAGAGACGGGGCAGACCATTCGTCTGCTTTTGGCTGCGAAAGAAGAGAACAGATCCAAGATATGGATAGACCTGAATGGTAACGGGCTTTTGGACGAAGGAGAAAATGATATTGTTTGGGCTGATTTTGACGACAACTTTAATAACGATGAGTATAAAGAGTATCGTTTTTCTTCTTCAAAAATCACCATTTATGGTCCTGTTACAGCTTTGGAGTGTTCCGGAAACAAGCTTAAGGAATTGGTCGTGAACGGAAGAGAGAGTCTGGAGATGCTATCTTTTTACGAAAATAATCTTAGCACTTTGGATTTAAGCCTCTGTAAGAGACTTAAGTATCTGGATTGTGAAGACAATGCAATCTCCTCTTTGGACATCAGTATGTGTAAGGAATTGAACGTTCTGTGGTGCTCCAATAACGGGATTAAGGCTCTGGATGTGAGCGAATGCAAGGATCTGCGCGTGCTGGGATGCTCGAAAAATGAGCTTGAGGAGCTGAATATAGTTGAAAATAAAAGACTTCAAAACCTCTCTTGTCATGGAAATAGACTCTCCTCTTTGGATGTAAAAGGGTATAGTTCACTTGAAAGGATAAGGTGCGATGGCAACAAACTCTCTTCTTTGGATCTGGAAGGCTGCATCGGTTTAAGGAAGCTTTACTGCTTTGAAAACAGCATATCTTTTTTGAATATCAAGGATTGCAAAGCATTGAATACCCTGTGGTGCAACAAGAATATGCTCTCTTCTCTGGACCTTTCCGTATGTCTCTCTTTGAAAGAACTCTATTGCGGAGATAACAGTCTGACGGAATTGGATGCAAGTAACCATGAGAGTCTGAGACTTCTTGAATGTCATAATAACCTCCTGACCTCTTTGAAAGTAGAGAAATGTGTCGCTCTCCGGGAGCTTTATTGCGATGATAATAAACTTTCGGTCTTGGATGTGCGAGACTGTAAAGCGTTGTCCCGTTTCTGGTGTCAGAGTAATGAACTGGAGATACTGGATGTCAGCTCTTGTCCTAATATCGCCGATTTGCCTTGCCAGAATAATAAATTGAAGTCTCTAAAACTGAGCAGAGACCCTTCTTCCCAGTTGAGCTATCTTACAATGCAGGAAAACAAAATGGATGCTTCGGCATTGAATGCCGTATATGAAGCTCTACCCAATAGGGAGGGAAAGGAGATGGGCATTATCGAAGCTGTAGATAATGATGGTTATGCTACCTCTGATGTGAGCATAGCCACTGCAAAAAACTGGAAGTTTCAACCTTATGTCGCCGGTTCTTCTACACCGACCCGAAGAAAAGAGCTCAAATAAGTATAAAGATAAAGGGAGAAAATCCGATGCGGATCTTCTCCCTTTTATTGTTCAATAACAAACTCTTGTTTGTCGAGCCGGGTATCAGTTGGTTTTATGCAGATACTTCAGCTCCGATAGCTGCTTGTTGGCTTCCACTATCTTATTCTTGAGATTCCTCTTGTAAGCCTTGAAGCGAGCGCGTAATTCCGGATCTCCCACAGACAAGATCTGTACTGCCAAAAGAGCGGCATTGAGAGAAGCATCTATTCCAACCGTTGCAACGGGAATGCCGGGAGGCATCTGTACAATGGCAAGAAGGGCATCGAGCCCTTGAAGAGATGCGCTGATAGGAACACCGATTACGGGAAGAGGAGTCATGGAAGCGATCACGCCACAAAGGTGAGCCGCCATCCCTGCTGCTGCAATGATGACTTGTACACCCCTATCTTCGCATTCGGTAGCAAACTTTTCTACCTCTTGCGGTGTGCGGTGTGCGCTTAGCGCTTGTATCTCAAAGGGCACCTGCATCTCTTCCAAGAGATCGGCTGCTTTCTTCATCATGGGCAGGTCTGAAGTGCTACCCATGATTATGCTTACACGAGGGGTCATCATTTACCGATTAGAGCCTTATAGTCTGCTGCTGAAAGGAGAGCTTCTACATCGGCAGGGTTAGCAACTTTTACTTTTACTATCCAGCCTTCTCCGTATGGATCCGAGTTGACCAACTCAGGAGTATCTTCGAGAGTTTCGTTAGCTTCGAGCACTTCTCCTGCAACAGGCAAGAAAAGATCGGAAACAGTCTTTACCGCTTCGATAGAACCAAATGTCTCTTCTGCTTCGAGCTCGTCTCCTACGGTGGTTACATCTACAAAGACGATTTCTCCAAGCTCGCTTTGAGCGAAGTCTGTTATACCAATGAAGGCAACATCACCCTCTAAGCGGATCCACTCGTGATCTTTTGTGTACTTTAGATTTTCTGGAAAGTTCATAATTCTAATGATATTGGTTTTATTGTTATAGTGAATATTTGTTCTGCTTTGTTCAGCTCCTCAAAGATACAAAATTATATCTCTTTACGAAGTCTTGCCACCGGTATTCCTAATTGTTCTCTATACTTGGCTACGGTACGGCGAGCAACATTCAGTCCTTTCTCTTTCAGCTGCGCCACCATAGCTTCATCGGAGAGTGGAGAGCTCTTGTCTTCCTGCTCTATCAGCTCTGCCAAAAGTTCCTTTACATGTCTGGTCGAAATCTCTTCTCCGGCATCGGTCATCGTTCCTTCCGAGAAGAAGTGTTTTAGCGGAAAGGTTCCGAAAGGTGTCTGAACGTATTTCGTGCTGGTTACTCTGGAGATCGTGGAGACGTCGAGACCCGTTACATCGGCAACATCTTGCAGGATGAGCGGCTTGAGATAGGCTACATCTCCCATGATGAAGTACTCTTTCTGCATCTCCACTATCGCCTGCATTGTAAAAAGAAGCGTCTTCTGACGTTGGCGGAGAGCTTCTACGAACCAACGTGCATCGTCTATCTTCTGTTTCACAAACCGGGCAACCTCTTTTTTCTGCTGCGGAATGCGTCTGATGTCTCCGCTGTATTCGCTCATCTGTTGAGTGAATGTTGTATTGACACGCACCGGTGCAATCCCGTCATTATTGAGGGATACCGTAAACTCATCATCGTGTTCTTCCACGATAAAGTCGGGTACAACGGTAAAGAATGTCTCTTCAAGACGGGTATTAAAGTCGAGTCCGGGTTTGGGATTGAGGTGTGTGATCACTCGGATGGCTTCTCTCAGCTCTTCATCCGTAAGATGCAGACGAGAGATGATCTTGTCATAATGTCTGTTGGAAAACGGGACAAACATCTGCTCGAGAATCTTTTTGGCTGTTGCTACGGCAGTTGTTTCTTCTCTTCTTTCCAGCTGTAACAGCAGACAGTGACGGAGATCTTCTGCTCCAATACCGGGAGGATCGAGAGTCTGTATAACGCTTAGAACATGTTCTATGGTCTCCAAATCTGTGTTTATACCCATCCGTATGGCAAGATCGTCTTGTATGGACAGAAGATCTCGCCGGAGATAACCATCGTTATCAAGGCTTCCGACAATGTAGCGAGCCACTTCTACCTCTTCGCCGGAGAGTGATGTCAGGGAGAGCTGAGAGAGCAGATGGTCTTGCAGAGAGCTTCCTTCCGTGAAAGGGATCTCCTCTCGCGGCGTGCGATGTTGCTCTACTTGTCGGAGTTTGTACTCGGGAACATCATCTATGGAAGCGTAGTCGCCGAGTATGATTTCATCTTGAGAGATCGGCTCAAGCTCTTCGTTGTCGTTCTCTTTTCTCGTATCGTCATCCTCTTCTACTCCTTCTTCCAATGCCGGATTGATTTCCAATTCGCTCTGTATCCGATCTTCAACCTCGACATTGGAGAGTCCGATCATCTGCATGAGCTGTATCTGCCGAGAGGTGAGTCGGGCGGTCTGTCGCTGTTTGAGCTTCTGGTCGTTCATGTAGAGTAAGATATTTAGAATGGATAGCCGATGGCGAGGTGGAACGAGAAAGCATCTTTCCAGATCTTCTTCCCGAAAGTGTTGAAGTATCCATTGATCCCGGTAGAATAAGGAGCATGGAGAGCCACTCCGGTATCGAATCTGATGACCAGATAAGAGAGGTCGTATCTTATGCCTAAACCTGTTCCCAAAGCGAGGTCTTTGAAGAAAGACTTTCCGGTGAGCACTCCTCCCGGTCGGCTTTGATCTTCTCGCATCAGCCAGATATTGCCGGCATCTATGAATGTTGCAAGCTCAAGGCTTCCGAAGAGCTTCCTCCGATATTCGATATTTCCTTCAAGACGGATGTCTCCGGTGCGATCCATGAAGTTGTAGATGCTGTATTCGGTGGGACGATATGAGCCCGGACCTATCGTGCGGACATTAAAAGCCCTGATGCTATTGGCACCACCGGAGTAAAACTGCTCCGTATAAGGTGCCACCAACATATTTCCATAGCTGTATATAGCCCCGGCAAAAAGTCTGGTTGCGAGCTTCTCTTTGCTGTTCCAGCTGTACGCATATCGCATCTCTAAAGAGCCTTTGACAAACTGTGCAAACGGATTGTTGATAAATGTCTTCTGTTTGGTGAAAGGTTCTCCTCGTAGCGCATAGATGGTGCTGAGGATATTTCCTGCTTCCGAAACGGATGCTTCTATGGAGAATGTGTGAGGAGAGTCTCCGTCTATCTGCTCATACCCGAAAGTATATCCGATAACCGGAATAAACTGGTCTTGGAAAGATAGTGCAAGAACCGGGTTGGCAGAGATGATCGAATCGAATTTAGCCGTTGTGCGCAACAGAGAATTGTAGGTTACTCTGATAGGAATAATGGTATGGCGCACACCTCTCTGTGGTTCGATATTGTAGGCAATGCGACCGGAAAACTGTCCTAATCTGTAAAAAGATGAGCGGTTCAGAAATCCTCCCGTGATAGAGAAAGAGGTAGTTGCAGGTGTCTTTTGAAACCTCTTAGGCAGGAATGGCAACATGATGCGAGGGAATGTGAGGGAGGAGTTAACGGATATGCCGTAGCTGTTGATATCCCACGAACTGCCGGGCAGATTGCTTTTTCTGGTCTCCCATTCGTAGTTGGTACCCACCTGCATAGAGAGAAGTTCGCCTCCTCTAAAGAGATTCTTTTTGTTGAGAGTCAAGGATAGTCCCGGACCTAACTGATTGTTACTTTTGCTTTTGAATACCGTTTCAAGCTCTGCGTAATAGGGGAGATCCGCTTGGGAAGATATTGTAACATTGAGCCTGTTCGGTATAGAGTCTGAAGGTGTGTAGTTCACATCGGAGAAAGAGAACGTGTTCAGTGTAGCCAAAGATTGTACCGTGCGATTCTGATAAGAAGCATTGTACAGCTTATCTTTTATGAATCGGATCTTACTTCTAAGCACTCCTGCTCTTACGGGGATCTTCTTATTGAAGCGGAAAAGTACGCCGTCCAGCATCAAGCTGTCCGTTAGAGGAGATCGCTCACTATCGTACACATTATAACTGATATTCCCTATATACCAGGGCTGATACGCTCTCGGATCTGCTTTATTAGAGAGATTGACCTTCAGATGAACACCTTTTTCTCGCAAGGTTGTATCTGCCTGATAGATGATATTGTCCGGTCTGAAATAGTAGTAGCCCTGATTTTGCAACAGTCCGGCTATTCTGTCTCGTTCTGCTTCAAGAGTTGAAATGCTGAAAGGACGCTTTTTCTTAATCAAAGAGATCGGGGCAGAAAATAGATCCAAACTGTCCGGAGTAACAATGTCAATATCGTACTCTACACTATCTATCACGTGAGGAGCTCCTTGTGAAACGTAATACTGGACAAGAGCCTGCAGAGAATCTTTATTGTAGATAAGATTATGACTTACGGATGAATGAAAATAGCCATACTCTTGTAGGATTTGCTGAGCGATGGTGGAACGTCCGGACGGATTGACATTAGAAACAAAGATAGGTTTGGAGGATAGAGTCTTCTCCAACCAACGTGTGAAAGTGTTACTTTCGTTACCTATCTTTTCATTGAAATAGAAACCATAGGTAAACGGCAACCTTAGCTTCGTATGTCCGAAAAGGCTTCCATTGGGTGCTTTCTTCAGAGCATCTTCCGCTTCTTCCAGTGCACGGGAAGAGTGCCTTGGGTATGTCTTATCCTTCTCTTCCACTTTTATTTTTTCCATCCCAAGGTAGAACGTCTCTCCCTCCGGGACATATTTGCTCGCAGAGCAGGCTGCAACCAAAAAGATTACAGCGATGGACAGAAAGGCATAAAGGCTATGACGTCTATTGTTTCTTCTCATCTTTCGGTTCTTCTATTCCTTTAGGTACGGGCGTTACAGGCTCTTCCTGCGTCTTCAAGAGTATTGGCTTGGTCTTGAAGTTGAAGAGATCTTTCAATCTGTAAAGCCTTCTTCTCAAAACATAGCCGGCTCCGGTCTCGATGACTTCACCGTCCAATATGTTTTCATAGTCTTTCTTGTGGAAAAGACGAAGATAGTGGGTGCCTGCCTGATCCAACCTATAATCCAACGATATGTTGTCTATAAAACTTTGGTTGGCACTCTTGTTCGGATTGGCTGTTTCTACCTGTCCACCGATCTGAAGCGTTATACGATCGTTGTAAAACTTCTTTGCAATCGAGTAGGAGTAGTTTGTTCCTCTTTTTCCTTCGGCATCTTGCTCTATTCCTAAGTTTATATCCGCATTGATAAGATCTCCCACCAAAGCATTGAACTCTTTTGTTACAAGAGACATCAGCGTACTGTTCACATCAAAACCGGAAGCACCTGCCTGCGTAGAGCCTAAGTAAGTACCGAGAGACAGGAGCATCAGAGCCTGGCGAGACTTCTCTTCGTCCGTCATGGCGGCTATGTTGTTTCTCAGAGTAAGATCTTCCGGAGCATCCAGAGTGAAAAGAAGGGCAAGATCATTCACTCTGTTCTTTGCCACGACGCTGACATCAAAGTTGACCTTCCTTTTCGGTTCACCCGGCAGAGCCACTGTCGAAGAGATCCGTTCCGTAGCCTTAAAGTTGATAAACGGATTCATCACATCGCCACTCCAAGAAATGTAGTTTCCTCTATCCACCTTAAACTTCTTCGAGATGATAGGTGCCTGGTTTATGGCAATAAATCCATCGTTGAAGTTGTATGTACCGCTTAGAGACATCTGCCCGTATGGCGGGTATCTGAAGTTGAGATCTCCTCCCCCTTGTACCTGCACGGCATTACTACCATCTGCGGTAATCTCCGCACCCAAAGATACTGCCGGATCTACGTGAAGAGCGAGCGTTACATCCAATCCTCCCAATGAGAGCGTGTCTACATCCGTTTTTTTTGCCGTGAAGAGCGTGTCTCTAAATTCCGTAAACTCTATAAGACCATCAAAGCGATTTCTTTTCGAGAGTTTGGAGTCCTTTAGAATATAGGTGAGGTTCGTGTTTCCATTGATTGAGAGAGCACCTCTCACCTTCATTGTAGAAGCAGGACCGGAGAGACTTATATCGGTACTCACGCCGAGGCGACCATATAAAAGGGTCTGTTGGGTGCGCTTGGAGTCTACGAGCAGTACATCATTTCCTTTCAGGTTCAGTTTTAGCTCGTTGTCTCCGGTCAGTTCGACAGAACCATTCAACATGAGTGAAGTATTGTTGAGAGTCTGAATAGTGAACCTGTCCAAGCGAATCTTATCGTTGTCTATCCGGATCGGCTTCGAGTCTATGCCGTATCTGTTGTTCAGAGCAGCAGAGTACACGCTGCCATCCTTGATGGAGAGATAACCCTGCATCTTGGTCGGCTTCATCAGCTTGATGTCTCCATTTCCCGATGCATTGGAGAGTTCGGCATCCACATTTCCGGCAAGAGAGACCAGATCGTCCGGTAAGAACGGATTCGCCTTAGAGATTGGGAACTTATTCACAACCAATCTCCAAACCGGATCTACCTCCTTGTTTTTAGAGATGAATGCCTCTCCCGTTGCGGCATTGACGCCATCCAGCTGTACATCCATTGCGGCATAAGAACCTCCGCTTACCGGCTCATATACTCCCATAACCGCTATATCTCCCACTTTATTCTTTTGGAAGTGGAACTTGTCCAACGATGCTTGAGCGATGTATTTGTCTCCATCCGATCCTTTGATCCAGCGTAAGTCTGCATTCAAGATACCATCCATGTTCGGAACGACTCCTAAATTCTGAATCCGTTTAAGGTCAAACTTCTGTACCAAAGCGTTCATAACATATTCGTCTCTCACGTATTTCGTGTCGAGAAGAATCTTACTCTCCGGATCATCCGATGCTTTAAGCAGAACGTGTGCCTCTATATTCTTGTCCGGTTTGAGCGGTATCTTCACATAGCTTTTACCATCGTTCAGGAACTTATTGTACACCAGTACGGGCGGATCCGGTGTTAGCGCAAACGTAATATCCTCTCTGTTCCACTTCGCACGAACGCCCAGCAGAAGCAGATCTTTCGATTCTTTATCTTTCAGATTGGCAAAAAGTTCGGCGTGTTTCATGTTGGTCGTAAGGTTCACAAACGCTTCAAAAGGATCTTGATTCCTGAACTTCTGTTTGTGAACAGCCCCTACGGCATAAAACATCGTGGTATCTTGGAATATGGTTAAGTCCATTTCGTCTATTCTGAATGTGTCCTTTTGGAAGCCATTCAGATAAAACTCTCCGGAAAGTCCGCTGTCGGGAGAGGTGCGAATATCAAGCGTGGTACTCTTCCAACCATATCTGTGTTCGTCCAGATAGGAACGTATAGGATTGTTACGCCCCATGGAGAAGGAGATATTCGCATCCGGATAGTGTTCTATCCAGTGGCTTATGGAGTAGTTGTTCGTGGTATCTGTCGTAAACAGAGAGATCTCTTTGCTCACACTCTTTATGCGATTCAGAAAGTCATTCAGTCCGTTCTTGGAGTTGAACGATAGCACGAGATCGCCCGAATTGACTTTCGCCATCAGACTTTCAGCACTGCTTCGAGCAACAAGATCCAAGTTGGTCGGTCTTATGATCTTTCTATCCGTCTCTATGACGCAGTCCACGATTTTTCCCTCTATATCATACTTCTGCTTTGTATCTGTACGGACGGCGGCGAGGAGCTTGAAGGTAGAGCCCAATACCGGTCCGGATCCGAGACCTATCAGGGACGGCACTATGGTATCCACCTCAAGGCGGAGAGAGGCATCTATATCCTCTTTCGCCAACCGGGCATCCAGCTGTCCCATCAGCGTAACGCCCTCCGCTTCCGAGTTCAGTGCCGCAAAGAGCTGCTGCTGTTCGAGCTGAGAGACCATTACGATATTGCCCAGACTCTTGTGGTTATAGGTGAGAGTGTCGAGAGACATCTCCAGACGTGCAAATGTTTTCGGGGAGAACGGATCTTTGCCTTGCCCTTCTATCTTGATGTGTGCCTGTAAGTCGCCAATGGTGTCTTTCGGTAAAAATTGCTGTACCGACAGTCTGTTCGTTTGGGTTTCAAGCTCAAAGCGTTCCGACTTCAAACCATACTTTCCGGCAGCTTCAAGAGAGCCTCTTGGCGTTTCGAGTCGGGTGGTGAGATCTATCAGATTGTTGCGGTAAGAAGCATCGGCAAACAGGAATATATCGCTTGGTATGGTCCATCTGTCGCTTGTCAGCCCCATCTTATCCAGATACTCCATGAGTCCGGACTTCGTTTGCGCTTCCAATCGAACATTGGCACTTCGGCGCTTCTCGTTCAGAGGGAGCCGGGCAGAGCCGTTCATCAGCAGAGATACCGCTTCTTTGGCCTCCACCTTACCGTTGAACCTCACTCTTTCCTCGATCTCTCCTGTCGCATCTACTTCTATTGTTATCGGATTTTCAGGCAAAGAAAAGCTTTTAGGAAGCAGGAATGCCGCATCTTCCGGATAGATTTCGCCGAAAAGATTAAGAGCAACCTCCCCGACGGAGTCCGGCATCCATTTGCGCATCGGAACGGAAGCATTTGCCGTTATGAAGCTCTTTTTTAGCCGTATCTCAAGGTCTTTTACGTTGGCTTGTCTCTCGTCTATATCAAGTGTCGCTTTCAGATCTTTCATTTCCCAAAGATCGGCACACTTGAAGTGCCCTTTTGCGATATTGCCTTTGACGTTCAACGTATCGTAATAGATATCGTACCCTCTCACGTCTATCTCCCACGGAAGAGCCAGGAACTCCACATCTTCTACCGGCTGAAGGACATCCACTCCGCCTTTTATGCGGGCATACTGCACAAAATAAGACATCTTTCCTACATCCGCAGCTATTCCTCGTATGACAGCTCTATCTACACAAGTGGAGAAGAAAACGGTATCGCTACCCATACTCATGCTGTAACGAACATCTTGTATGCCTATGTCTTTAGCCGTAATCATCCAGTTGTTTGGGACGGAGTCTTTGGGCTGATTCTCTTTCATCTCTCCCAGTGAGAGGTAAAGGTCTGCACCATTCAGATCCAAGTCTCTAAGGTGTATGCGTTGATCTTTAAGCCTTATCTTCAGTCCGCTCCCTCTAAGCTGATGCACGTATCCGTCTATTCGGAGTACGCTATCCACTATCGGCATATGAATGCGCAGAGAGTCCAGCTCCAAAATAGAGATCGGAATATCTCCACTCAGAAGCAGAGGGATGGGGATCTCTACATCTATCCGTTTGAGCGAGGCAAGCGTATCTTTCTGCTCCGGATCTACTGCGAAGACATCCGATAGATGGACTTTTGCAGGGAATTTGATTCGGAACTTTCCTATACTGAGATCCACTCCCAATAGGGGAGAGAGCTGTTCGGATGCCACTCGTGCGGCAAACTGCTGCACTCCGGGGATGTAGAAAAGAGCGGACAGCAGGAATGGCAAAGCGATTAAGATGCCCACAATCCACAGTAGCAGGCGAAGCCATAGCCGTCTTTTCTTCTTTTTGGGAGAGATCTGCGGCTCTTCCTGCAAAGATGGGTCTTTGCGGTCTGCTTCTTCGTTATTGTCGGGAGAGGATATTGGTTGCTGTCTCTGTTCTGACATAAAAGTTTGTCGTAAGCTCTTAATCCAAACAAAGATAGCAAAAAAATCGGAGCAGCAGCGGGATTTTCCCTCATATCTTCTCGCTTTTTGTCTCTATCGAAATATGCTCATGAGGCGTTGATAGACAGAGAAATAGGGTGCTAAATGCTTTGGATTGGAGCATGAAGCTGTATGGCGGATTTTGATTTTGAGTTTTCCAGAAGCGTTGTATCCGCTTTTTGATCGTGCCGACTTTCTACTCTCTTGGGGTATAAAAGTCTGCTTTCGGGGTGGGAGTTTTTATATAAAAACGGATTGAAGAAAATCTTCATTGTAGAACTTTATCCGGAATGATTTCAGCTCATTCCTCTTGTTTGTTTTGGGATAATATTTTGATAATCATTCAGATATGAAGAAATCTCAAATTCGGATAAAAATTTTTCTCAGTCCGTTTGATGGGCTCTTTTCGAGTTAATAGCTGTAAATTTTAACACCCACACCTGTGAATGTTTCCTAATAAAGAAATCTGCCTTTTTAGGTGCTTTTTAGGATAAAAATATGTAGTTGTTTGATTATTAGTGTTTTAGTTGTTTTGGCTAAACACGTTAATCGAATCCGGTAAACGTGTTTAATGAAATCGGTAAACGTGTTCATTGAAAAATTAAACACGTTAAGCCGAAAGAATATGAGGGGTGGAATATATAAAAACAGCGATGCCGGAGGGGGCGAAAACAGGGTAGGCAAAAGGGAGATTTCGTATGCTGAAAAAATGAGCAGGCAGACCCCGGCGTCTTAACGGCCGGATCCTGCTGCTCGGAATGATAAAAGGGAGAAAAAGGCGTTCGTCAGCTTAGAGCCGAAGGTGCTTTCTCCACTTTTGAGCGGTCTCTTTGAGAATAAGAATGCCTTCCGGTCCCAAGTTGCACAAGAGATCCAAAGAGGAGAGATTGGGCAAGAAGCCGTGATGATCCGCAAAAGTCTGATAGTAGTGCGGAAAGACGATAGGCGGATGCTTGGTAATCTGCCGGTCACAGAGTATCTGGAGGTGCATGCCGTTGGATACAATCTCATCTTCCGGTACATGTATCGGAGCGGTGATATGCCATTCCCGACAGATCCAGTTGAGCCAAGCCTCATTGTAGTCCACCAGCAGAGGAGTGGGGTTATAGAGCAGCCGCAGGATCTCTTCCTCATAAAACTCATAGTATGGAGAGGAGCTGTAAGCGGAACGAAGGCTTTGCTCCGCCACTCTTCTCCAGTCTCCATGCTCACTGATGGCTATAAGGGCAGTTGGAGGAGCAGGATTGGGGTATTTCTCTACCGGTACAGAGATACTCATTCTACCGGTAGCTCCGTAGATGTCGAATCTGTTTCTGTAACTCTGTTTGCTGTATGGTTCATCTATAAATACGGCTACACTTTCGCCCATAAGCAGGGAAGAGATGTAGAGAATAGAGGGTATGGTAGAAGTGGGAAGGAATATCATTGAATCTGTTTTTATATCAGTCCGTCAGAAAGGGGAGCATCTGCATACAAGGTTTATAGCTCTTTCTGTGTATGGGAGAGAGACCGATCTTTCGGATTATCGCTTTGTGAGATGGGGTGGGATAGCCTACATGTTTGTCGAAACCATACTCCGGATACAGCTCATGGTTCTTCTGCATCACTCTGTCCCGATGTACTTTTGCCAGGATAGAGGCAGAAGCGATGGAGGCAAAGCGGGCATCCCCTTTTACCAGACAGGTATAGGGGATAGAGGTAGAGGAAGCAAATCGGTTGCCGTCTATCAAAAGATGATCGGGGGAGAGCTTCAGATTTTCCGCTGCCCGGCTCATGGCAAGGCAGGAAGCCTGATAGATGTTTATGCGGTCTATGGTTGCCGGGTCTATCTCCACGATGGAGAAGGCATCGGAACAGGAGCAGATTTGGTCGAACAGCGTTTCTCTCCGCTTGCCGGTGAGCTTTTTGGAGTCGTTCAAAGAGGGTAGGAGGTCGAGGAGATGCAGATTGTCCGGAAGCCAGATCACGCTTGCAGCCACCACCGGTCCGGCAAGAGCTCCGCGCCCTGCCTCATCGCAACCGGCTTCTATCCTGCCTTTTTCAAGCCACGGAAGCAGGTCAGAGGTTTTGTCTGCTCTCATATTCTCTCTCATATTTGTTGTTCAGCGTTGCCTCGTTCGGCTCTACGTGAATGATGATATGGGTCTCTTCTCCATACTCTTTCCGTAAAATGGCTTCGATAAGTTCGGTAAGGTGATGCGCTCGCTCTACTGTCATCTGTCCGTCAACCATGATGTCCACCTCGATGGCAATTCTCTGCCCCACTCTGCGCGTGCGCAGGTTGTGCGGATTGGATACTCCCTCGACGCTTTCTACCATTTTCCGAATCTTTTGTTCGGTCTCGGAGGGGAGAGCCTTCTCGGACAGCTCTCGGAGAGAGTTCATACCGATCTCCATTCCGACCTTTATGATGAGTACCGCAACGAAGATGGCAGAGACGGGTTCCATGAATCGTGCTCCCTCTCCAAGGAAATAGGCGGCAGACAGACCCACCAACACTCCAACGGAAGAGAGTGCATCGCTTCTGTGATGCCACGCATTGGCGGCAACGGCAGAGCTGTTCACCCTGTGAGCCACCCGGATGGTGTATCTGAAAAGGATCTCTTTAGCCACAACGGAGAGAAAGGCTGCCCAGATGGCTATTGCGCCCGGCTTTTCTATCATGACCCCTTCGAGGAAGTAGCGATAGAGCTCTTCCACACTCTTTGCCAAGATAAAAGCTCCGACCACAAGCAGAGAAAGAGAGATGAGAGCCGAGGCTATCACTTCGTATTTGCCGTGTCCGTAAGCATGGTCATCGTCCGATGGCTTGGCGGCTATACGGGCACAGAAAAGAACCACAGCGTCTGTAAGCAGATCGGTAGCCGAGTGAACGGCATCTGCAATCAAGGCTCCCGAATTGCTCAGTACGCCTATAACTCCTTTCACCACAGGAAGTATCACGTTGCCTATGGCTCCTATAAGCGTTACTTTATATATCTCCTTTTTTCTTTCTACTGCGTTCATAGCCACTTTCTTGCAGTTACAAAGGTAAGAATTTTCAAAACCTTCTCCGGTATATATCAGATCTTTCCTCTTTGAAAAGCTTTTGGACATTCTATTTATGATAAAATAATGGCTATCTTCACCGTCGATATTTCAAAAAAACAAAGAGGATGATATGAAAAAGAAAATTATAGGGGCGGTTTCTGCTCTTTTATTGGCGTTTTTCTGCTATGGGGGAAGCAATGCACAGGTTCGGATTAAGGGAGAAATAGGAGCCGGACTCTTTTCGGCAAATGTAGGTGTTTATGCCACCATCGGAAAGCATCACATGGTCGGCGCTACCGCTTTGGGCGGATTTGTCTTTCCTGCTCTTGCCGGACAGATCTCTCCTCAATACCGCTACTATATCTCCGGACATCAATCCGATCCGAAGGGTTGGAGTGGGAGCTTTTTCCTGAATGCCGGGGCGAATTATCTTGTCCTTAACGATTTGTCGGCAAGACCATCGGGTGATACTCAAGCTAAAAAAGGTTTGGAGAACCGTTACTACTTCAATGTGGGAGGGGGATATGAGCTGAGGTATAAGAAGTTTTATATCCGTCCGACCGTGAATGCGATGCTCCCTCCTCCCGGAAAGGGTGCTACCGAAATGCTTTCTGCGGTCTATACTGCCTCTCTTTTGCAAACATCCATAGGGTTCAGGTTTTAGACTTTTCCCTGTCCCCGTTTCGGAAAGATGGCAAACCGAAGCAATATTTACACTATATTTGCAGAGACTGGTCGTGCAGAGATTTTCCGGGAAGTGCTTCCGTTTTGGTTTCCGCATACCTAAATCAATAGAGGTTGAACCTATATATGTATAAGATGAAAAAGCTGATATTTTTTCTCGTTATAATCTGCTTAAACCCTGTGGCGAATATTTTTGCACAGGAACAAGCAGTGAAATCCGAGACTTCTGGTTACAGAAAGAATGAGATCTCTGTGGACTTCTCTTCTCTTGCCTTTGCCCGGATTCCTCACTTCACTTACGAGCGTATGTTGGATGAGGAAATGGGATTCGGAATAAGGGCTTTGTATAATCCTACTGTTTGGGTAGACTCCGGTATGTCCACATCTTTTGTGGGACCTTATTTCAGATGGTATTTCTTTGGTCGTTCTACTCCCGAAAAGCGCTACGCTTCCGGAATGTTCGTGGAGCTGAACAGCGCTTTGGGACACATGAAGCAAGAACTTGTAAGACGCTACTCCAATGGTAAAGAATATCAGTATGTTTTTGGTGGCGGTATGGGTCTCGGCTTAGGCTATAAGTATGTAAACAGCAAAGGATGGAGCTTCCAGATCTATATGGCAGGGGGACGCTCTCTTTCTGATGCGGATGTCGGATATTTTATCCCGGCGATAGCTTTGGGTAAGAGATTCTAAGCAGGACCGAAAGGAGTTTAAGAAGATAAAAGAATAGCCCGATAGTTTCTGAGGAAGCTGCCGGGCTATTTTTTTATCTCTTTCAAGATACCGAGGGGGGGAGAATATGTAAAGAGAGGAGTATTAGCAAATAGTAAAAGAAGCAGAACCTCTACTCTGCTTGCTATTGAGAGTAGCTTTGGAATATGTACATAAGCCGTAGGGCATGAGGTATAAGGAGTTTGATGACAATAAGAAGCTCGGTTTGAAGATAGAGGTAACTGATATGGAGTCTGGTTTTAGAGATCTTCTTCTTGTGCGATTTCTTCTTGAAAATGAAAGAGAAGGGATTGGAAAAAATGCTTTGATAGTTATTGCCGGAGCGAATAGATGCAAGGTGTTGAGGAGAAAGGAAGTTTTAGGTAGCCGTTTGGATGTAGGTGTGCCTTTTATTTCTGTTGTTGCCATAGGAGGTCGTAGAAGTTAAGGATCAGCAAGACTCAATTAGAGGCAATGTCTATTCTGCAAGGGTATGCTGAGTGTTTCAAAGAGCATTCGGACTATTGGGAGGTAAGTGATATAAGAGTCTTTTCCGCTCGTCCGGGAGATTTGGAGAGAGAATACCTTGGTTTCAATATCTCTCTCGTTCCAAAAGAGAGCTTTGCAGACAGAGTGCTGTTTGCAATCTGTTTTGAAGAAGAATAAGTCGGATCTGTGCCATAACTTCTACTTTTTCTGCAAGAAAGAGAAAATATAAGGCGGAGTGTTTGTCGGTTTACAATAAATGCTCTAACTTTGTTCCGTAAAACAGGAGGGAGTGTATTTCTCCCCATCGGGATGTAGCACAGTTGGTAGCGCGCCACGTTCGGGACGTGGAGGTCGGAAGTTCGAGTCTTCTTATCCCGACTCTAAGAAAACAGGAGAGATCTCTTAGGCAAGGGATCTCTCCTGTTTCTTTTTCTGTTCTTGGGTGTTTGCTGTTTTTAATTGTTACCTTTGTGAAAGTTGAAAACAAGAAAATAAGAACATCATGCTTACTAAATCATCTTTTTCTGCGAAGGCAATAGAGGTTTTTCTGCGTGCGATAGCAGATTACCGTGTTTCTAATGATATAGATGCTCCTATTGTAAATCCGTATGAAGTGAGATCTATCGAGTTTTATCTCTACTCCAAAAACTGGATAGATAATGCACAATGGGACATGGAGGATATTATACGAAATCCTGATATAGATCCGGTTGAGGCGTTGGCAATGAAGCGTAGAATAGACCGCTCCAATCAGGAACGCACGGATCTTGTAGAGCTTATAGACAGCTACTTCTTGGATCTGTATAAAGATGTATGCCCGGAAAAGGATGCGAAGATCAATACCGAAAGTCCGGCTTGGGCATTGGATAGAATGTCTATCCTTCAGCTAAAGATCTACCATATGCGCGAACAAACCAAGCGCACAGATGCTTCGGAGGAACATATAAAAGCTTGTGAGCAGAAGTTGCAAGTGCTTTTGGAACAAGAGAAAGATCTTGCTACTGCTGTGGATGAGCTGTTGGAAGATATTTCAAAAGGACGAAAGTACATGAAAGTCTATAAACAGATGAAAATGTATAACGATCCGGCTATGAATTCGCTCCTTTTAGGCAAAGCCGGTGCTAAGTAACGGATAGAAAAGTATGCCTGTTTCGGCACAACATAAAAAGCATTACATCGTCCTTCGTTTCTCTGCGTTGGGCGATGTTGCTATGGTACTTTCTCAAATGAGGCGTCTTGCAGAACATCTGCCGGATGCCTCTTTTACTTTGGTTACTCGCCCTTTTATGGCTTCCATGACAGGTTTTGATCCGAAGGAGAATATAGATAGTTACCCTTTCAAGCCGGATCCGGATGGATCTTTCTTTGGTTTGTTGAAGCTCGCTAAAAGGCTGCATCAGCATTTTCCCGATGCTATTGTCGTGGATTTACACGATGTTTTGCGTACCAAACTGCTAAGATGGACACTTCGTATATTGGGACACAAAGTGGTGAGTCTGGAAAAACCGCGAGCAGAACGTAAACGCCTTTTCTCTCGTCCTGAAAAAGAGAGCAAAGTTCCTCAAGAACTCTATATCTATCCTATGGTATACAGATACTTTGATCTCTTGAAGCAGGTTGTCGGAGTGGATCTAACAACCGAAATGGCTCCATTCCCCAAAGTGGAGAAAAAGGAGAGATACAGAATCGGTCTTGCTCCATACGCGCAGCATAAAGGGAAAATGTTGCCTGTTGAGACCATAAAGGGTTTGCTCGGACTGTTATCAAAAGAGGGCACATACGAAGTGGTGCTCTATGGTGCTCCGGGAAAAGAGACGGAGCAAAATGCTTTGCTTGCCTCGGAGTTTGAGAATGTCAGACTCACAAAAGCCAAGAAGCTCACGGAAGAGATGGAGGAAATATCTTCTCTGGATCTTATGATAAGTATGGATTCTGCCAATATGCATCTCGCCTCTTTGGCTCAAACTCCGGTTCTTTCCCTTTGGGGAGCAACCCATGTAGCTGCCGGTTTTTTAGGGTATAGGCAGAGAGAGGAGGATGCTTTAGGGGTCGATCTGGTATGTCGTCCATGTTCCGCTTATGGGCAGAAGCCGTGTCGAAGAGGAGACTATGCCTGTCTCGAAATATCTTCGGAAATGATCTATAAGAAAGTTGTAGAGCTTACCTCTTAGCTCTGAATTAATATGTAAAATTTGCAGGATAAAGAAAAAGCTCTTAACTCATTAGTTTAAGGGCTTTTGTTGCCGTTTTAAGAGGGTTTTCATGCCCTCTTTTTATTTGTCTTGTGTTGTTTAACTATTTGTTTATTAGTTTTTTATGTTTTTGTCTGTCTGGCTATAAAAAGGCATGGAATGGGGTTCTATATCTGCAACTTTTGTTTATCTTTGTGGCTGGCTAAATAATAAATAAAACAACGATATTCTGATAATACCATAACAAAAAATGAAAATATTAAAACGGGACCGAACAGAAGAAGATTTTACGCTGGGTAAGATCTCGAACGCTATTCGTCGTGCTTTTGTCGCTTGCGGGGAGACCATGCCTGAAAAGGAGATTGAGGTCATTTGTAAAGACATCGAGGCTGCACTGCAAGACCGCCGAGAGGTGGATGTTGAAACCATACAGGATATGGTCGAAAAGGCTTTGATGCAAGCCGGCTACTATCAGGTGGCGAAAAAGTACATTCTTTACCGCGAGAAGCGCAGTGAGTTCCGTGAAATAATCAATAAGTTCAGCAAGACTATCTCGGATAATGGTGTCATCAGTCTGTTAAAAGATATTCAGGCAACGTTCCAGATGAAGGCATACTCTTTGGACTTTCTTTATGCGAAGTATCAAGCTTTCTACAAAGAGCAGGCAAATACATTGGAGATCCTCACTAAGGCAGCGGTGGAGCTTATTACTCCGGAAGCACCAAACTGGGAGTTTATCGCTTCTCGTCTCCTTCTGCTTCAGATCGAACGCTCTATCATAGAGGAGGAGAATAAGCTCTATATCGACTCTTTCTATGGTAAGATCGCTTATTTGACGGATCAGAATCTGTACGGAAGATATATCCTCGAAGGCTATACCAAGAACGAGGTCGAGGAGTTAGGCAGATATATAGACCCCTCACGCAATCACCTGCTCACATATAGCAGTTTGCACCTCATCTCCAAGCGTTATCTCATTACGGACAACAGCCATAGCTTGTTGGAGCGTCCGCAAGAGATGTTCATGGGAATCTCTATGCACTTGGCTTTGCCGGAGAAAGAGAACAAAGTAATGTGGGCTAAAAAGATATATGACATCATAAGCAGGCTGAAGGTAACCATGGCAACGCCTACGATGAGCAATGCAAGAAAGCCCCTCAATCAGCTTAGCAGCTGTTTTGAAGATGTCATGCCTGACAGCCTTACCGGTATCTATCGCACGATAAACAACTTTGCTCAGGTCTCCAAATTCGGTGGCGGCATGGGTATATACATGGGAAAAGTGCGAGCCATCGGTTCCGACATACGTGGTTTCAAGGGTGTAGCCGGAGGAGTGTTGAAGTGGATCAAGCTGTGTAACGATACTGCCGTGGCTGTCGATCAGCTTGGCATGAGACAAGGATCCGTTGCGATATATCTCGATATATGGCACAGAGATATGCCGGAGTTTTTACAGATCCGTACGAATAACGGAGACGACAGAATGAAAGCGCATGACGTCTTCCCCGGAGTGTGTATCCCGGATCTTTTCTGGCGTATGGTGAAAGAGAATATCGAGGACAACTGGTACATGATGTGTCCTCACGAAATACAGGCCATTAAAGGCTATTCGCTGGAAGACTATTACGGCGAAGAGTGGGAGCGCAGATACAAAGATTGTCTCAATGAATCTCGCATAAGCAAGAGGCCTATCAAGGTAAAAGACATGGTTCGTCTTCTTATCAAGAGTGCTGTGGAGACCGGAACACCGTTTATCTTCAATCGAGACACCGTAAACCGTCTCAACCCGAACAAGCATCAAGGTATCATCTACTGCTCTAACCTCTGTACCGAGATTGCTCAAAATCAGAGCGAGATAAAGGAGGTTAAAGTCTCTGTACGGACAGAAAACGGTCGCGAAATCATTACAACCGAAACAGAAGCCGGGGATTTCGTAGTGTGTAATCTGGCTTCCCTTGTTCTTGGCAACATCGACACAGAAAATAAGCAAGAGCTCCAAGAAGTGATTCATACCATAGTGCGTGCGTTGGACAATGTCATAGACCTCAACTTCTATCCGGTTCCTTATGCTGAGATCACCAACTTGAAGATGCGTCCTATAGGCTTGGGTACGAGCGGTTATCACCATCTGTTGGCACAGAAAGGCATCAAGTGGGAGAGTGCAGAGCACCTCTGCTTCATGGACAAGCTCTATGAGCAGATCAACTATTACGCGATAGAAGCATCATCACTGCTTGCCGAGGAGAAAGGCTCATATCTTCGCTTCCCCGGCAGCGACTGGCAGACAGGAGAGTATTTCCAGCTTCGCAAATACGATTCTCCGGATTGGAAACGCCTTGCATCCGATGTTGCACGCAGAGGAATGCGCAACTCCTATCTTCTTGCCATAGCTCCCACAAGTTCTACCTCTATTATTGCCGGTACTACGGCTGGTATAGACCCTGTCATGAACCGCTACTTCCTCGAAGAGAAGAAGGGTAACATTGTCCCTCGTGTGGCTCCACAGCTTTCGGACTCCACTTTCTGGCTCTACAAAACAGCACACCAAATAGATCAAGAGTGGGTAGTGGATGCAGCAGCTGTCCGTCAGCGTCATCTGGACCAGTCCCAGTCCGTCAATCTTTTCATTACTCATGATTATAGCTTCCGTCGTATTTTGGATCTTTATTTACGTGCATGGGAGTCCGGCGTGAAGACCTTGTACTATATCCGCAGTCGCTCTTTGGAAGTAGAGGAGTGTGAAAGCTGCTCGGCATAATCTTCTCCCTTTTAAGACCGGGACGGATATAGATATTCGACTAAATTATTATCAACATCAATATTAACTTATAACAGTATGTCCGAACTAAAAAAGAAGGCTCTATTCAACGAGCATGGTGACGTAGAAGTAACGAAACGCAGGATGATAAATGGCAATACCACTAATCTAAATGACTTCAATAACATGAAGTATCCTTGGGTTGCGAACTGGTATAGACAGGCCATGAACAACTTTTGGATACCGGAAGAGATCAATCTTAGCCAGGATGTGAAAGACTATCGAGAGCTTTCACCTGAGGAGAAGATGGCTTATGACAAGATTCTTTCTTTCCTTATTTTTCTCGACAGTATTCAGACAGCCAATCTGCCCAACGTTGCAGAGTATATCACTGCCAACGAAATCAATCTCTGTCTGACCATCCAAGCCTTTCAAGAAGCCGTTCACTCTCAAAGCTACAGCTACATGCTGGACTCTATCTGCTCACCCGAAGAGCGTTCGGCTATCCTGTATCAGTGGAAAGATGATGAGCATCTGCTCCGCCGCAATAAGTTTATAGGCGATATATACAACGAGTTTCAAGAGAATCAGAGTCCGCAACAGCTACTAAAGACTATGGTGGCAAACTATATCCTTGAAGGGGTTTACTTCTATTCCGGATTCATGTTCTTCTACAACTTGGGACGCAATGGCAAGATGCCGGGATCCGTTCAAGAGATCAGATACATCAATAGAGATGAGAACACACACCTTTGGCTGTTCCGCTCCATGATCCTTGAACTCAAGAAAGAAGAGCCGGAGCTTTTCACACCGGAAGCTATCGAACTCTTCCGCGGGATGATCAAAGAGGGAGCGCTTCAGGAAATAGCATGGGGAGAGTATGTTATAGGAGAGAACATCGAAGGTCTGACCTCTCAGATGGTAAGCGACTACATCAAGTATCTTGCCAACTTGAGAAGCGAGAACTTGGGCTTCGGTGTTCTTTTTGAAGGGTACGAAGAAGAGCCGGCAAGTATGAACTGGGTATCTCAGTACAGCAATGCCAATCTTATCAAGACCGACTTCTTTGAGGCTAAACCGAGTGCTTACTCCAAGAGTGGCGCTATTGAAGATGACCTTTAATAAATCTTCCTGTCGAAACAGAACCTAAAACTCACAAAACGAAAAAGCCGCACCGAGAAATCCTCCGGTGCGGCTTTTCTATTTTATCGTATAGTATCAGGCTTTTACATCGTATATCCGATACTGATATAGGGTGTGAATCCCCACTCGGAAGCGAAGAACTTTGTGCCGAGTCCTTGTAAAAGCAAGAAGTTACCTCCTACTCCCAATGTAAAGCCATAGTCATGCGTATAGCGATAACCCACTCTGATGTAAGAGTGTGAAGCAAATGAAGAAGGGTTTGCTTCTCCTGTCAAGATCTCTTTGGCCTTGATTGCATCCCAATCTTGAAAATAGTTGACCTTTTTTGAGAACCAGTCGAGAGCCGTACCTATGCCCATTTCTCCTGCGTGGTTATAGCTACCAAGTAGGAAGTTGACCTCGCCTCCCCAAGAGACTTCTTGGTGCTGTACGGGAAGATGTCCTTTGCCAAGTTTTGAGAAGTTGATGTGGTAGGTCGAGAACTGATATGCCTTTTTAGGAACGGCAAAAAGTCCATAGCCGAGGAATGTTCTGAATCCCAATACTCTGTTTGCCACGAATGCCGGTCGGTACTCGTAGGACAATTCGAGTCCCTTACTGCCTGTACCAAATCCCACTTGGAATGTTTGCGTTGGAACATTGATGCTCTGAGCAGAGAGAGAGTACGATGCTCCTAACAATAGAATGGCTGAGACGGAGCGGAAAAACGTGCGTATGTTCATATCATTAACTGTTTGTTTTGTCTCTTTTGGGTATAAATCCTGTTTTCGGATCGGGACAAAGATAAATAATAAAATTAAGATGGGCGAACGGGGTTGGTAGTCCTCTTTCTGGCGAGAGCTTTTATATAAAAATGCTCTCCTCTCGGAGGAGGATCGGAAGCCCTTAGGGTTGTGAAATTTTTGGAGAGAATAGAATAGATAAGAGTGTAATTGTCTTATGGTCAGTATTATATGTAAAATCGTAAATTTGCGAACAACTCTCCTCTTGCACGCTTTCAGGGGCTGTTTTCGAGTTAATAAATATAGAATTTCAACCTGTTTCGTCTGAATTATTGTTAATGAAGAAATCCCCCGTTTTCCTTCTTCAAAAGGGCTGTTTTATGCTAATCTTTTGATAAACAGCACTATGTGTGAAAATTCTAAATACTTTAATTGAATCCGGTAAACGTATTAAATGAAATCGGTAAATACGTTTATTGATTTCGCTTAATACTTTAAGCCGACAAAATATACTGCTTTAGCGTTTTGAGTAAACCTGCATCAAAAATCGTGTTAATAAAACAGCCCGAATTTAACAGTTCGGTCA
>NZ_JRAP01000006.1:0-199586 GCF_000768895.1 Porphyromonas sp. COT-108 OH2963
GACAAAATATACTGCTTTAGCGTTTTGAGTAAACCTGCATCAAAAATCGTGTTAATAAAACAGCCCGAATTTAACAGTTCGGTCATGCTCTGAAAACACCCCCTCCGATCAAAATAGAGAGACCGAAAAAAGTGAGCATTTTTCGGGATGGAATATATAAAAATGAGGGTATGGAAAAATCGGTTTCAAAGGAGAAAAAAGGGGAAGAGACTCTTAAAGACGACAGCTTTTTGCTGTGTCGGTATGCGTGTGAAAATCGTTATCTTTGCCCCTTGAAAGCGAAATCATATTCGCGAACTATTTTAACACCAAAATGATAGACAATAGTATATTTGAATACAAAACGGCTGCTTTCTTTACGCTTGGGTGTAAGCTCAATTTTGCTGAGACATCGGCGATCGGGAGAAGCCTTTTAGAGGTGGGGATACGTAAAGCCCGTGAGGGAGAAGTGCCCGATATCTGTGTGATAAATACCTGTTCTGTTACCCAGTTGGCAGATAAAAAGAGCCGACACGCTATACGAAAGATACATCGAGATTATCCCAATGCAAAGATCATAGTAACGGGTTGCTATGCTCAGCTGAAGCCCGAAGAGGTCGGAGAGTTGGAGGGTGTGGATATGGTGTTGGGTACGGATCAGAAGATAGATTTGGTCTCTTACCTTGCGCAGATAGACCGTGCAGGAGATACGGCAAAGGTGATAACCTCGGCAACGGAGAACATCGTGGAGTTTGCTCCATCGCTCTCTGCGGAGGGGCGTACCCGTCATTTCTTGAAAGTACAAGACGGCTGCGACTATAAGTGTTCCTACTGCACCATCCCGAAAGCCAGAGGCAAGAGCCGAAACGGATCCATACAGAGCATCGTGGCTCAAGCCGAAAGTGTGGCGCGAGACGGAGGTAAGGAGATTGTTCTTACGGGTGTAAACGTGGGAGACTTCGGGCGTAGCACCCAAGAGAGCTTTATAGATCTCATCAAGGCATTGGATGAAGTGGAGGGGATAGACCGCTTTCGAATATCGTCCATAGAGCCTAACCTCATCACGGATGAGGTGATCGCTTTCGTGGCTCGATCCAAACGTTTTGCTCCTCATTTCCATATCCCGTTGCAGAGTGGAAGCGATGAGGTGCTCAAGCTGATGCGAAGAAGATACAATACCGCCCTTTTCAGACATAAGGTGGAGGAGATCAAGCGACTGATGCCGGATGCTTACATCGGAGTGGATGTCATTGTCGGCTCAAGAGGAGAAACGGCAGAAGCGTTCGAGGTATGCCGCTCTTTCATCGAGAGTCTTCCCATATCCCGTCTTCATGTGTTCAGTTACTCCGAGCGTCCCGGCACCATGGCTCTGAGCATAAAGCCGGTGGTGGATGCGAAAGAGAAACACAAACGGAGCAAGACACTCCTTGATCTTTCGGATATGAAGCAGGCACGCTTCTACATGGAACAAGCCGGCTCTGTGCGCAGACTGCTGTTGGAGGCCGGTGATGATGAGAACTATCTGTACGGATATACCGAAAACTATATCCGCTTGCGTATCCCAAGAGAGCAGGTGGCAAGCTCCGAGGGAGAAATCATTAAGGTAAAAGTGGGAGAACAGGTGGGAGAAGAGGAACTCGCAGAAGGTTATGTGTGCTGATAAGAAAATATCTTTCGGAGGACGTTGTCTGTGGTGGCTCTTTCGGTTGGTCGCCTTGGTTCCAAGAGCCGTACTTTATGCAATCTCCGATTTTCTCTCTCTGCTCCTTTACAGGGTAGTGCGTTACAGATATGGCGTAGTCTTTTCCAATATCCGGAGATCATTCCCGGAGAAGAGTCTCAAGGAGCAAAAGCGAATTGTGCGAAACTACTACCGCTATCTTGTGGACCTGGCTCTGGAAACCATGATGTTCTCTCGTTTTACGGAGAAAGAGATGCAAAAATATGCGCGCATCACCAATCCCGAAGTGGTGGAAGCCATCTATGCCGAGGGGCATCACCTTACATTTGTTTTGATGGGGCATACCGGCAACTGGGAGTGGTTCAGTGGATCATCCGTCTTTTTCAGGGATATAGATATATACGAGCTGTATAAGCCGATGAAGGGAGCGGTAGAGGAAGTGATGCTTAAAAATAGAGAGCATCTGGGTACTCGCTGTCTGGACAAAAACAGAGCGCCTGTCTCTATTATCTCTTTGAACCGAAATCGCGAACATCGAAGCAGTGTGGTCTTCCTTGCAGACCAGACACCCTCTCTGCCCAATGCTCATCTTTTTGCTCCTTTTCTGGGTCAGACCACAGCGATGTTTACTGGTGCAGAAAGGCTTGCCCGTAAACTCAATATCCCGATGATATTCTTGGATGTTCGTCGTAAGAAGAGAGGCGTTTATGAAGCAACCTTTTCGCTCATAGCCAAAGCACCTCAAGATCTGCCATGGGGCGAGGCTACACGCCGTTATATGCTCGGTGTGCAGCGTCGCATAGAGCATCAACCGGAGATCTGGCTCTGGTCTCATAAGCGGTGGAAGCACACACCGGAGTCGGCTGCATCTCTTCTGGGAGAAGATGCGGTAACGGTATTTACGGATGAGATAAACCATGTGGAAGATGGAGAAAAGCAGTAAGCCGGTAGCGGTAGTGATACTCAACTGGAATGGTACACAGATGTTGCAAGAGTTTTTACCCTCGTTGATCGAAAACACCAATCCGGACTTGGCGGATATTGTGGTGGCAGACAATGGTTCGCAAGACTCTTCTCTCCGGATCGTGAAAGAGGATTTCCCTTCTGTGCTGACACTCGATCTCAAGAAAAACTGGGGGTTTGCAGAAGGATACAATAGAGCAATAGCGGAAATCGACTATCCCTATATACTGCTTCTTAATAGCGACATAGAGGTTACTCCGGGCTGGTTGGAGCCTCTTTGGAATCGTATCCGGCAAGATTCGGATATTGTTTCCGTCCAACCTAAAATACGCTCTTATCGTGAGAGATCTGCCTTTGAGTATGCCGGTGCAGCGGGAGGACATTTGGACTTGTTCGGCTATCCGTTCTGCCGTGGCAGGATATTTGACACCATAGAGAAAGACTTAGGGCAGTACGATACCCGGGAAGAGGTGTTTTGGACAACGGGGGCAGCAATGCTGGTTAGAAGGGATGCTTTTTTGAGTTTGGGCGGTTTTGATGATCGTTTTTTTGCGCATCAGGAGGAGATAGATCTCTGTTGGAGGTGGCTTGGAAAAGGGTATAAACTCTGCTGCGAACCTCAATCGGTGGTTTATCATGTAGGTGGAGCATCTCTTTCGGCAGAGAATCCGTTCAAGACTTTTCTTAACTTTCGGAACAATCTGCTCATGCTCAAGAAAAACCTTCCAACCGGAAAGAGGATTGTCGTTTTCGCTATAAGACTGTTGCTTGATGCTCTTGCTGCGGTTGTGTTTGCTCTTTCCGGAAAGCCGAGAGATGCCGTTGCCGTACTGAAAGCATGGGTGGCATTCTTGAAGATGAAACCCTTAAAAACGAGCTTGCAACTCACTTCGGAGGAGAAGATGATAGCGTATCGGAAGCTTCACTCATCGTCTATATTGTGGGCGTATCGCATTGCCCGAAAACAGAAATATTCGGATCTAAAAGTATGATATTATGAAGAAGATTTCCCTATTGACACTTTTACTGCTACTCTTTACAGGCTGTGCCTCGGAGAGTAGAAAGCAAGCGAACTCGTTGGTAGAGGCTGCGCAACAGGCTTTGGATGCAGGTCTTCTGGAGGATGCTACGATTTTGGCGGATAGTCTGCACCGTACATTCCCAAAAGAGATTGCTGCCCGAAAAGCCATGGAGCCTATCCGAAAAGAAGCAATAGACCGTATCTGTACACGAGATATGGCTTATATAGACAGCCTCAGACCTATCAAGCTGCAAGAGATAAGCGCGATGGAGAAGGAGCTGTTCACGAGAATAGAAAATAAAGAGTTTGCCGATGAAACGCTCTTGCGCTTCAAAGGCTTTGATGGCATCACTGCCCCTTCAGCTCCATTCCTGGATGTGTACATCAAGGAAAAGGAGATGAAGATTCAGCTTATCTCCGGATGTGCTGCTCCCGGTAAGGGATATGGTCATACCGGATTCCTTGTGGTGGATGAGAAGAGCGGGCTTGAGTTCCGTTCAGATGAGATAGAGTATGACGGCGGAGTCAATTACCGCTTTACGGATGGCGGTATCACCTACGAGCGGATCACTTATCCGGAGAACAATGTCCTTGAACTGGCAGCCCTCTTAGGCTCTATGGAGACCATGCCGGGTAAGATTAAAGTACAACTTTTATCTCCCAAAGGTAAAGCTCCATCTTTTACACTCTCCTCTGCTGCTATGGATGCCATAAAAGGTTGTGGCAGACTCATCCTGCTCAAAAAAGAGATGGAAGACATGGAAAAACATTATACAAGAACCCAACAACGTCATGCAAGCATTTAGAAAACACGGATTGGTCGTATCGCTACTATTTTGTACATTTGTAATGGCTATCGCTCCGATAGCCGTATCACAACTACCAAAAACAACACAAAAACGTATGAGTCAAGTAACATTAAAAGGTAACCCGATCCGCCTTCAAGGCGAAATGGTAGCCGTAGGAGCAATGGCTCCGGACTTTGAAGCAGTGAAAGTGGATCTTTCTACCGTGAAACTTTCAGATTATAAGGGCAAGAAAGTAGTTCTAAATATTTTCCCAAGTATAGATACAGGAGTTTGTGCTCAGAGTGTAAGAACATTCAACAAAGAGGCAAGCAATCTTGAAAATACAGTGGTACTTTGTCTTTCTAAGGATCTTCCTTTTGCAATGGCGAGATTTTGCGGTGCAGAGGGTCTGGAAAATGTAGTGCCTGCTTCTCTTTTCCGTGCAAAAGAGTTTGACGCAGCGTACAATCTTCTTATGGTTGAAGGCCCATTGGCTGCTCTTACAGCAAGAGCGGTGATCGTCTTGAACGAAGAGGGAAAAGTGATTTACACAGAACTTGTTCCTGAAATAGCACAAGAACCGGACTATGCTAAAGCAATAGCAGCTTTGAAATAATCCGAACAGACCTCTTTTTTCTCTGATAATAGAGAAGAGAACTAAAATATCAAGCAGCCCTGCACAATGTGTGGGGCTGCTTTTTTGTAGATCTGATACTGGTTTTCATATACCTTATTTTTTGTTGAATAATGGTATTGGATTAAAAATAAATGGAAAGAGTGAATATATAAAAGGGATGCCACAAATCTCTCGATCCGTGGCATCCTACTAACAACTTGTATAAAAAACGAAAGTAATCTCCAGAGGAGAGACCTTTAGAAGCCCTCTCCCGGAGATTCCAATGCCGCGAACTCACGTCCTGAGCATTAGAGCGAAATACTGTCCCTCTGTTACGAGGACTGTATGTGTATATTATATTTTCCTTTCAGAGCGTTTTTCTTCCTTATACAAACACTTGCTTGTGAGAAGAAAAACAAGAAAGAGTGATGTTCTATGAGAAGTCAACTACAAAGATAGCAATTGAAAAAGAGATTTGAAAAAGAAGCTTAAATATTCTTTTGCCTTTTTTGCACAAAAAAACAACGCCCTGAAACTTCAAGGCGTTATTCTTCTTTTTTGTTGAGCGGAAGACGGGACTCGAACCCGCGACCCTAACCTTGGCAAGGTTATGCTCTACCAACTGAGCTACTTCCGCAATTTTTTGTCTTGAAAAGAGACCCTCTCTTTTCGACGTTGCAAAGTTAAGAAAAACTTTTTATCAACCAAAAGGTTTCATAAAAAAACAAGAATCATTACTTCTGATAGCTTTCTTGTCTCTCAATTAACCTGTGGGCCCTAACGGATTCGAACCATTGACCCCCTGCTTGTAAGGCAGGTGCTCTAAACCAGCTGAGCTAAGAGCCCGATCACGTCTCCTTATCTTTTTATCCGGAAGTGTTGGTTGTGGGCCCTAATGGATTCGAACCATTGACCCCCTGCTTGTAAGGCAGGTGCTCTAAACCAGCTGAGCTAAGAGCCCGAAATATATTTCGGTTTCCGTATTCAAAGAGAGCATCATCTTCACCGAAGTAAAGAGAGAATGCCAAACATGAAGAACGTGAGGAATAAAAGTGGGCCCTAACGGATTCGAACCATTGACCCCCTGCTTGTAAGGCAGGTGCTCTAAACCAGCTGAGCTAAGAGCCCCAATCTTGAGTAGATCCTTAAACGGGTCTGCTGTGTGGCATCGCTATGCCGTGTAAATTCTGTGCAAAGATATACTTTTTTTTCGATACGGCAAGAGTACACCTTCTTTTTCTCTTACCATAGCCACGTTACGCGTTAGTTTTATTATATTTGAAAGCTAAAACGAGGGCAGAGAAGCTCTTTGTCCACATCATATCAATAAGGCTTTGAAAGAAATAATCTCTTCCGTAGAGCGTGAGCTCGCTCTCTTTGCAACCAGATATATGCAGGCGTTGGATAGTGGATCTACTACACTGTCTACCGCATTGGGGCATCTGTATGCCTCTATGGGTAAGCAGGTTCGTCCTGCCATTTTGTTGCTCACGGCCAAATGCTTCAAACCAATCTCCGATCCGATATTGGATGCCGCCGTGTATATCGAGCTGCTTCATACGGCAACGCTTATCCACGATGATGTTGTGGATAACACTCCCAGACGTAGAGGTATTCCGGCGTTGCACTCTATCATGGACAACAAGGCGGCAGTCCTGGTTGGAGACTATCTTTTATCTACGAGTCTCTATCTTGCGGTCAAGAGCAATAGCATGGCTGTGCTGGACGTTTTGATGGCTTTGGGGCGTGAACTTTCCGAAGGAGAGCTTTATCAGCTCGATTTGGCACACACCGATGCGCCTACCGAAGAACAGTATCTGAACATCATAAAGAAGAAGACCGCTTATCTCATAGCTTCTGCGATGAAGATCGGAGTGTTGCTATCCGATGTTACGGACGAGGAAGTGATAGATAGGATATTCCATGCAGGTATTCTGTTGGGCTATGCTTTCCAAATAAAAGATGATATTTTCGATTATCAGGAAGCCTCTTCAAACAAAGATTTGGGTAAGCCTGTCGGAAATGATCTTCGTGAACATAAAGTAACCCTTCCTCTTATACACGCGTTGGAGAAAGCGTCCGATGCAGAGAAATATAGAGAGATTCTCAAGGAGGAGAAGCTTTCGGACGAACAGATTGCTGCTCTTATCTCTTTTGCAAGAGAGAATGGCGGAATAGAGTATGCCCAGCAACAGGTGGACAGATATATTGCCGAGGCAGTGGCGATATTGGAGCGATTCGTCCCTGAAGGGGAGGCAAAAAGAGATCTTATAGCTCTTTGCCACTTTATCGGGAATCGGAAACGCTGAGCAGAGCAAGGAATTGGGTCTTATTATCGACGGGGAGCAACGGTGTTGTTCCCCTTATTATTTTTCCTCCCTCTATGATTGCCGACTTTTGTAGGGCGGATATGTACTCCAATGCTTCGCCCTCTTTGGGAAAGTAGACTATCTTGTACGTGCCGGCTGTGCAGTAATCGGAGAGAAACAGAGCGATATGTCCCATCGTCGGGCGAATATTCAGCTCTACACAAGGGTGGTATCCGATCTCACTATTGCCTATTCTGTATCTCATGGCATCCACACCCAAAAATCCTTCGTAGGTATCAAGAGCCGGAACAGAGGGGAGAGCTTGCCGGATGATCTCTGCCAGATCTTCGGCGTTGTCGGACTTCAACTCCGGGCTGACTCTGTTCCCGATATATCTACCTCTTTCTGTGATAAACTCCGAACGTCCAAGAAACAGAAACTTTTCCTCACTCTTATTGGAGCTGTAATACTCGAAAGCCATATCTTTTTCCTTTTCGAGAAAAGGTTCTACGTATAGCTCCCCTTGTTTTTTTAGAAGCCCTGTGAGAGAAGAGTAGAGATAATCCTCTCGGTTTATCCCCTTTTCCAAGAAAAAGACCCCTCTGCCCGAAGAGGAGTAAGGACTCTTTATCACTTTCGGCGTATTGGTCCGGAGCTCTTGCTCCAATTCATCCTGCGTGGAGATGGTTTTGAATGCTTCCCTCGGAAGTCGAAATCTCTCCGGATAGCTATCCAGCAGAGCATCAAGCAGTATATAGCTGCTTTTTCTGCTGCCCCAAAGGCGCATCTCATCCATTGATGGAATACTTCCTATATTATAAGGAATGTCATGCAGATCCGGACTCCAACCCCATGGAAGAAGGTTGTACTGCTTCTCTTTTCGGGGCAACAGCTCCGAAACAGGCGTTCCGCATATCGGCATTTGTGCATTCTTCCATCTTTCGGGACAAAAAGAAAAGAGAGAATCCCCACTTTTTGCTCCCAAGTAGAACGGGAGCAATGCAAGGTCTTCCCTCATCTTTTGAACCTGCTTAGGAGGGGTATAGCCTCCTCGCAAGTGCGGTAGAAGACTCTCTTCATACCCCGGATTGAATACAAAGAGAGTACTACACATCTTGTTTATGCCTTATCCTTTAAGAGCCTTTTGGAGAGCTTTTCTGCGTTCTGTAAGTCTCTCTATCTCTCTTTTCAGGTTGTCCATCTTCTTTATAACGGGAGCCAGTAGGGCATCTTTGCCGCTTCCCGATGCGCTGAAGAAGCTGAGGTTGTTTTCGTATTGCTTCAACTCATGCTCCATCTTCTCAAGCAGTGTGTTGAGGCTTCTTATTTCGCCGTTGATAGTGTCGTTGTCCATCTCCTCTATCGGAGTGCTGTAACGAGGACCCGAGTGGCGACCTTTGCCCGGCTCTCCCTTGTGGGCTTTTGCCTGAGCCGCTCTGAGCGCAGAGTAGAAAGCATCATTGATCTCATCTTTATGCTTCGCCGGAACAAGCCCCACCTTAGACCACTCTTCCTGCAACTCGGCAATGCGTTCTGCCAACTCTTCCGGAGAGAGTTCGGAAGCAGACAGGCTCTCCATCTTGGAAGCTATCTCTCTCTTCTGTTTCAGGTTGGCTTCTCTTTTTGTATTACGATCTTTCAGGTCTGCCTGCTTTCTGTCGAAGAAGTGATTACAGGCTGCCTGGAAGGCGTGCCACAGCTTGTTGGCCTCCGCACTCTTTACACCAAGACCTCCAAGCTCTTTCCACTCTTTTTGCAGATCCATCAGTTTTTGGCTCGTAGGTACCCAATCGGTGCTATCTTTAAGGGCTTCCGCTTTTTCCAAGAGTTGAGCATACTTTTCCAGATGCTTGTCGATCTTTTCTCTGAACATCTTTGCGGATGTCCGTCGTTGTGCAAAGAAGCTGTTCGTAGCCTCTCTGAATCTCTTATATATCTCTGTATTGTTTTTTTTCGGAACCGGGCCTATGGTTCTCCACTCTTCTCTCAGTGCTTCGATGAGAGCAGCTGCGGCTTTCCACTGTTCGCCCGTAGAGGGGAGAGGATTAAGGATGGCTTCAGCCTTTTCGCACAGAGCCGTCTTTTTCTCAAGGTTTTTCTTCTCGTTTTCTCTTCTTTTTTCAAAGAAGGAGGAGTGGTTTTTGTTCACGATCACAGTAGCATCCTTGAACTCTTTCCACATGGCTTCTCTGAGATCCGGAGCCACCGGACCGGTCTCTTTCCACCTGTCGTGAAGAAGCTGGAGAGCATTAAAGGCAGATATAGGATCATCGCTCTCGCTTAGCTTTACCGCTGCTGCGATGAGCTGTTCTTTGATCTCTTTGTTCTTTTGGAAGTCTAAGTCGCGAAACTCGTTGGTAAGATTTTTAAGCTCGTAAAACTCTTCCATCAGCTTGGAATAGCGAGAGAGATACTCGGACTTCACCGTCGGGTCTACCTCTCCCAGCACATCCCACTGCTCTCTGATGCTGTTGAACTGTTGCTTGATAACGGACATATCTTCCGTTGAGGAGAGCAACTCCTGCATCCGGTCGAGGAGTTTGCCTTTCTCTTCCGTATGCCGACGAATCTCTTCACGAATGCGCTCTTGCTGAACCGCACGAACCTCTTTATACCTTGTCAGGATCTGCATGTACCGGAGCACCGCTGCTTCGTTTTCCGAACCCTCCTGTCCATCGGCAGATGGGGTTAGGCGGTAGTAGTAAGCGGATAGTCTGTCTGCATCTTCACGGGAAGGTACTTCGTTAGCATTCAATAGCTCCTCCATTCGGTTGGCTATCTCTTCTATGCCTATGCTTGCTACCTCATTATCCTGAGGGAGCATATCTTCTTTCTTTTCTTCCATGTGTTACCGTTTAATTATAAAGAGTGATATGGTTCTTACTTGCAAAATAAATGAAAAAAATGGAGACCGCAACACTTTAACGCTGTTTTGATGCAGGCTCTGCTCGTCGGAGCTGTCTGTTTTCAAGGGTGTTGCCGTTTTTCTGTCTGTTTCTGTCGGTTTTTCCTCTTGTTGTTTGTGTCTCTTATTGTTATTGCTTACGGCATCTGTTCTCATTTTTCCGATGAGAGTCGGGTGTGCTAAAGAGCTTTAGTACATATATAAGGTATGGTAAACGTATTGAGATCTGTTCGTGAACCTTTTCAGATGTGAAAATCGTGTCTTGACTTCTGCAACTCATGTTTTGATTTCTGCAAGTCAAACCCTGATTTTTGGATTTCAGGCTTTGATGTGTAGATCCGAAAGGCTTCAGAGCAGGTTTTTAACGGGATAAAACCATCTTGTTTGCCTGTTCAGATACTGTTTTAAGCTCCTGTTTTTGTGGTGTGATCACTATCAAATGTAGTGGTTGTGATTTTTTATTGTTTTGAAACAAACTATATGATTTCTCTTGAAAGTGGCGAAATATCTACGTTTCTGCTTGCTCGTCAAAATAAAATTGTTACTTTTATGCTCTTTTCTCCCGAAAAGATTTGCATATTAAAAATAAAGTCCTTACCTTTGCATCGTGGTTTTTTCATAATAGTATTAGATTTAAGGTTAACAAAGATGGTTAGGGGATGTCGTGAGACATCCTTTAATTTTTTATACCAACCCCATTTCTTTCCGGGAGATTCTCCTCTTTTCTGCTGCGAGAATGTTTTTCTTCAATAATATTTGAATTTTCAATGAATTAAATAGTAACTTTGCATCACTTTGAAAGAGAAACAAACGATTACATTTTACTATTATAGCATCTTTCTGTTGTAGTCAGCCTTTGGTCGTCTGATCACTTCTTCGAATTGTCCACGATGTGGAGAGTGTTTTGGTTGAAGTTGTACGTAAAGACCGCCCGGAGGATGACCCTCTGAAAAGAGAGATAAAGAGGGGTGTTTGGGAGCATTACGAAAGGAATAGCTAATAATTTTGAAAATACTGTGCAAACTCACTACATTTGCACAACATTCAACACATTAAAAACGTAACATTATGGACAAAAACCCGGATGTTTTGGTTGTAAAGGATATAGTGGTGCGCTTCTCCGGAGACTCCGGAGACGGAATGCAGCTCACTGGCAACCTTTTCTCCGACCTTGCCGCAATACTCGGCAATCAGATCTCAACGTTTCCGGACTTTCCGGCAGAGATTCGTTCTCCTCAAGGTACTCTCAGCGGTGTTTCCGGCTTCCAGGTTCACCTTGGAACGGACGCTGTTCATACCCCCGGAGATTTAGCAGACTGCCTTGTAGCAATGAACCCGGCTGCACTAAAAATCAATGTTAACCAAATTAAGAAGAACGCAATCATCCTTTGCGATTCGGACTCTTTCACCCCGGCAGACTTGAAGAAGGCAGAGTATGCCACGGAAAATCCATTTGAAGAACTCAAATTGACGCAAGCGCAGATCATGGAAGTGCCCATCTCTTCTATGACTAAAGAGGGGCTCAATGAGTTTGACATGGAACCGAAAGACAAGTTGCGCTGTAAGAATATGTTCGCTTTGGGATTGGTTTGCTGGCTTTTCGGAAAAGAGATCGACCATGCAGAGAAACTCCTTGCAAAGAGATTTGCGCGAAAAGAGAAGGTTCTTGCAGCCAATATAAAGGCTCTTACAGATGGTTATAATTATGGTGCCAACACTCACGCATCGGCGATGACTTACCGCATAGAAGGTAAGACGGGAGAAAAGGGGCACTATATGGATATAAATGGTAATAAGGCTACATCCCTCGGATTGGTTGCAGCGGCTGAGAAAGCAGGCTTGAAGCTCTTCCTTGGTAGTTATCCTATTACTCCGGCTACGGATATCTTGCACGAGTTGGCTAAGCTGAAGCATCTTGGTGTAAAGACTGTTCAGGCTGAAGATGAGATTGCAGGTATCTGTACTGCCATAGGTGCATCTTTTGCCGGAAACCTTGCCGTAACTTCCACATCGGGTCCCGGTCTTGCTCTAAAGAGTGAAGCAATGGGCTTGGCGGTTATGACAGAGCTTCCGCTTGTGATCGTGGATGTACAGAGAGGCGGACCTTCTACCGGACTGCCGACCAAGTCGGAACAAACAGACCTTTTGCAGGCACTCTATGGACGCAATGGCGAAAGCCCTATGCCGGTAATAGCTGCCACATCGCCTTCGGACTGTTTTGATGCTGCATTTGAAGCGGCGAAGATTGCTCTCGAACATCTTACTCCGGTGATCCTTCTTACAGACAGCTATATTGCAAACGGTTCTTCCGCTTGGCGCATTCCGGATTTGGATAAATATCCTGAAATCAAGCCTCCCTATGCTCCTACTCATTATAAAGGTGCATTGGAAGATTGGAAACCTTACAGAAGAGATTCCGAAACACAGGTAAGATATTGGGCTGTTCCGGGTATGGAAGGCTATACTCACCGTGTGGGCGGTCTGGAAAAAGACTATAACACCAGTGCAATATCCACCAATCCGGACAACCACCAACGTATGGTGCTTACTCGTAAAGAGAAAGTAGAACGCATAGCAGATACGCTTCCTATACAGAAAGTTCAAGGTGATGAGAACGCAGATCTGCTTGTAGTGGGTTGGGGAAGTACTGCCGGACATATATATACAGCTTGTGAAACACTTCGCAGAGAGGGTCATAAGGTTGCAATGACTCAGTTTAAGTATATCAATCCTCTGCCTCGTAACACAGAGGCTATCCTTAGAAAGTATAAGCGAATAGTGGTTATCGAGCAGAGCTTGGGTCAATTCGCTCAATATTTGGGAGGAAAGTTCCCGATGTTGGATATACATACACTGAACAGAGTGAAAGGACAGCCATTCAAGGTGGGGAGATTAGTAGAAGAGTTAAAAACCTATTTAAACGCTTAAACGAATGGATACTAAAGATATTGCAACGACCAAATACGAGGCAAAAGATTATAAGAGCGCGCAAGCAGTACGTTGGTGTCCCGGATGTGGCGACCACGGTGTGCTTGCAACCATACACAAAACAATGTCGGAAAGAGGTGTGGCGCCTCACAATACCGTAGTGGTTTCCGGTATCGGCTGTTCTTCTCGTCTGCCTTATTACATGAACACTTATGGCTTTCACTCTATACACGGTAGAGGTGCAGCCATTGCAACCGGAGTGAAGACCGCAAATCCCGAACTCGATGTCTGGCTTATAACAGGAGACGGAGACTGTCTTGCCATCGGTGGTAATCACTTCATCCATGCGGTGAGACGGAATGTCAACATCAATATCGTGTTGTTCAACAACAAGATATATGGTTTGACCAAAGGACAATACTCTCCTACATCTGCACGTGGATTCGTTTCCAAGAGTTCCCCGATGGGTACAGTGGAAGATCCGTTTATACCGGCAGAGCTTGCTCTCGGTGCTCGCGGACGTTTCTTTGCCCGTGCATTGGACGTGGATATGAAGATGATGCAGCAGTGCATGCTTGCAGGAGCCAATCATGAGGGTACTTCCGTAACCGAAGTGCTTGTAAACTGTGTGATATTTAACCATGGTACTCACCGCGATTATTCGGCAAAAGAGGTTCGTGCAGACCGTACCATCTACCTCGAACATGGTAAAAAGATGATCTACGGAGCGGATAAGAATAAAGGTCTTGTACTGGATGGCTTGCGTCTTAAATCCGTTACAATAGGTGAAGATGGCTATACGGAAGACGATATATTGGTTCACGACGCACATTGTAAGGATGATACCTTGCATCGTATGCTCGCAATGATGTCGGATGATATGCCTATCGCTTTGGGTGTGATCCGTGATGTCCCCGATTTGATCTACGACAGAGAGGTGGAACGTCAGGAGAAAGAAGCACAAGCTAAGACCGATATACACACGCTTCAAGCCCATATGTACAATATAGCCGGCTGGATCAATGAATAAATTGACAATAAATAAGTAGGCTTATTTATTGGTCAGTAGAATAAATCTAAGTACCTTTGCTCAAGGAGTCAGAGATGACAATTCTTCTTGAGTAGAGGTACTTTCTGTTTTGGTCTCCATTATCGTAATCCACTAAATGAAATTATTGTAGTATATAGTAACACACAACATCTAAATATTTATAATCTAACATTATGGCAAAATTAGATCTATCAAAGTATGGCATATCCAATGTCAAAGAGATTGTCTATAATCCTTCTTATGATCTGCTTTATGAAGAGGAGACAAAACCCGATCTTCAAGGTTTTGAACGCGGTCAGGTAACAGAACTTGGCGCAGTAAACGTGATGACAGGCGTTTATACGGGACGTTCTCCAAAAGATAAATTCTTTGTGATGGACGATACAACCAGAGATACTATCTGGTGGACTTCTGAAGAGTATAAGAACGACAACAAACCTATCACTAAGGAAGCGTGGGATGAACTTAAAAAGATTGCATCAAACGAGCTTTCGGATAAGAGACTCTTTGTTGTCGATGCTTTCTGCGGTGCGAATGAGAACAGCCGTCTTAAACTTCGCTTTATCATGGAAGTGGCATGGCAAGCTCACTTTGTTACCAATATGTTTATTCGTCCTACCGAAGAAGAACTCAAGAACTTCGGTGAACCGGATTTTGTGATTATCAATGCTTCCAAAGCAAAGGTGGACAACTATGCCGAACTTGGTCTTAACTCGGAGACAGCAGTGGTATTCAACCTTACAGAGAAGATTCAAATCATCCTTAATACATGGTATGGTGGTGAGATGAAAAAAGGTATGTTCTCTTACATGAACTATCTTCTTCCTCTAAATGGTATGGCTTCAATGCACTGCTCTGCAAATACCAGCATGGATGGTAAAGAGACTGCCGTATTCTTCGGATTGTCCGGAACAGGAAAGACAACACTCTCTACCGATCCTAAGCGCAGACTTATCGGTGATGACGAGCATGGTTGGGATAATGAAGGTATCTTCAACTTTGAGGGCGGTTGCTACGCTAAGGTTATCAACCTAAGCAAGGAGAACGAACCGGATATCTACAACGCTATCCGTCGTGATGCTTTGTTGGAGAATGTTACAGTGGATGCGAGCGGAAAGATCGACTTCGAGGATAAGAGTGTTACCGAAAATACACGTGTATCTTACCCGATCTATCACATCGAAAACATTGTAAGACCAAAGTCGAAAGCAGGACATGCCAATAAGGTGATATTCTTGTCGGCAGACGCATTCGGAGTATTGCCTCCGGTTTCTATCCTTACTCCGGAACAAACCAAGTACTACTTCTTGTCCGGATTTACTGCCAAACTTGCAGGAACAGAGCGTGGTATCACAGAACCAACTCCTACATTCTCTGCTTGTTTCGGTGCAGCATTCCTCTCTCTTCACCCAACAAAGTATGCAGAAGAGCTTGTGAAGAAAATGGAGCAGTCCGGTGCCACAGCCTACCTCGTAAACACAGGATGGAATGGTACAGGAAAGCGTATCTCTATCAAGGATACAAGAGGAATCATCGATGCTATCCTTGAAGGATCTATCGATAAGGCTCCAACCAAGAACATCCCAATGTTCGACTTTAAGGTGCCTACCGAACTTCCGGGCGTAGATCCTAAGATTCTCGATCCGAGAGATACTTATGCAGATCTTTCCGAATGGAATAAGAAGGCTGTCGATTTGGCAGAGCGTTTCCAAAAGAACTTTGTGAAGTTTACAGGTAACGAAGTCGGTAAGGCTCTTGTGGAGGCAGGACCGAAATTGAAATAATACTTCGGAAGAAGTAATGCAGATATTGTTGAGGGCTTATCTCTTATCAGACAGCAATTGATAAGAGGTAGGTTCTCAACTTTTTATTTAGATCCCTTAGTTAAGTCTTTTAGTACCTGTCCGTGAATAGAATGAAAGAGTCAAATAGATTCTACTCTTCCTCAAAACAAGCATTATTAACAAAGCGAAGCTTAATATTTAACTATTATTATATTAAAAGCAAGATTTTATTCTCTTAATTTGCAACATGAGAAAGTCCATCATATGGCCTATCGTTGTTCTGGCAGTATTCACACTTGTAGGTTTGTTGGTAATGCAAATCAACTATGTGTCCATTATGTATGACTCTCGTGCAGAGCAGTTTAATTCTGCCGTCAGGAGAGCTCTTAGCAATGTGAGCAGACAATTGGAATATGATGAAGCTCGACGGATATTACAGAGCGAGCTGCTTGGGAGAAAGGTTTCCATAACAGAATCCACTCCTTCGACCGATCTGCTCGGCAGTGGCACGAGCCTTTATACCACAACTATCGACCCTAAGCTGTTCCAGCTTGATCAGCTTCCCGAGGTCAGCCAGTCTCATTGGGCGAAGAAAGAAGATCAGTTTGTGGCTACTTCTTCGAAGTTGCAGGAGGAGTTGCGAAAGAAGTTTGAGTATCAAAAGGAGATTATGAATGAGGTTGTTTTGGATATGATTACCCAGAATGACGAGCTTCCTATATATGAGAGAATTTCTCGTACTCAACTTAAAAACACTCTTGCATTTGAGCTTGAAAATAATGGTGTGAATCTTTACTACGTTTATGATGTTGTAGATAAGAACAATCACAGCTATTTCTCAACGGGAAAAATACCGAAAGGAGAAGCAGAGTCTACGTTCTCGCAGCTCATTTTTAAGAAAGACAGGCCGTCTCGCTATCTGTTTCTGAGAGTTTATTTCCCGGGACGAGGAGATTATCTGTATGAGACGATAGACTTTTGGGTACCGAGTGCTCTGTTTACGATTTTCGTATTGGGCATGTTTGTTTACACTACCGTACGGGCTACCAGGCAGCGTAAATTAGCTATCATTAAGAATGATTTTGTGAACAACATGACGCATGAGCTGAAGACACCGGTGAGTACCATTCGCCTTGCAAACGAGTTTCTCATGGATAACAACTTGAATCTGTCACGGGAGCAAGTACAGAACAGGCTCAAAGTAATAGATCAGGAGACGAAACGGCTGAGTAATCTGGTGGATCAGGTTCTTTATACCTCGCTTTTGGATAAGAATTCCACTGTTCTGAAAATGGAAGAGTTGGATATTCAGGAACTGATTCTTGAGATTGCCAATACATACAGCATAAAAGTCGAAGGCATTGGAGGAACTGTTGATATAGAATTGGATGCTACGGAAAATGATGTCTTTGTCAATCGTACTCACATGACAAATATCATTACCAACTTGCTGGATAATGCTATAAAGTACAGGCGTGAAGAGGTCCCGTTGCAGCTGAAGATCGGTACGGCTAATGAAGGAGATAAACTGTGTATTTATGTATTGGATAATGGGATAGGTATCAAAAAAGAGTATTTGAAGAAGATTTTTGAGCGTTTTTTCAGAGTCCCTACCGGAAATGTTCATAACGTCAAAGGATACGGATTGGGGCTCTCTTATGTGGCAAATCTTATGCAACAGATGAACGGAAGCATCAAAGCGGAAAGCGAGCCGGGTCAATGGACGAAGTTTTCTATTTATCTCCCTATTATAAAGAACAAGTAAATGCAGATAGTAAAAATAAAGACAGAAAAATTATATAACCCTTTAAAACATTTATACTATGAACTTGGATGAAAGAATTAGAATCTTCTTCTGTGAAGATGACGAGAACTTAGGTTTGCTTCTAAGAGAGTATCTTGAAGCAAAAGGCTACAAGGCTACACTATTTCCTGATGGAGAGGCCGGTTATAATGAAATAGCTCAAAACCCGACAGAGTATGATATTTGTGTATTGGACGTAATGATGCCTAAGAAAGATGGCTTCACTTTGGCTCAAGATATCCGTAATATCAATCCGGATCTTCCTATCATTTTCCTCACAGCTAAGAATATGAAGGAAGATGTTTTGGAGGGCTTCAAACTTGGTGCGGACGACTATCTTGCCAAGCCGTTCAGCATGGAAGAGTTGGTAATGCGTATAGAAGCGGTTCTTCGTCGCGTGAAAGGTAAAAAGATCAAAGAGACTCCTTTCTATAAGATCGGAGAGTTCTTGTTTGATACTCAAAAGCAGATCCTCTCTATTGGTAATAAGTCTACCAAACTTACTACAAAAGAGACAGAACTTTTGACTCTTCTTTGCAGCCATGCCAATGATGTACTGGAGAGAAACTATGCTTTGAACATTATTTGGAATGAAGATACTTACTTCAACGCAAGAAGTATGGACGTTTATATCACAAAGCTTCGTAAGCTATTGAAAGATGATCCTAATGTTGAGATTATCAATATACATGGTAAGGGGTATAAGTTGATCACTCCTATGGCAGATCTTCCTCTTTCTGAAGAAAATATTCAAGTGATATAATATTAAGATTAAGATTAAGCATGAGGGCTGTATCGGGACGAATATGAATCTTGATACAGCCCTTTGTTGTTTTAGATGATTAGAGGAAGAGAAATTTTCTCTATTTTTACTCTTTAGAAAGTAAGAACAAGAGATGCCATTACAAACAAAGATACTTGATTCCTATATCCTAATCACTATAATTATAAATGTCTTCTAAGAAATCTACATTGCACTACACGGGAGATGGCATGTGTGTCCACATTTTAGGTTGTGGCTCTGCCAAGCCTTCTTTGTCGCACTTCCCAAGTGCTCAGATGGTGCGTTTGCGAGACAAATGTTTCTTGATGGACTGTGGAGAGGGAACTCAAATACAACTTTTGAAATATAGGGTGCCGTTCTCTTCTTTGCATCGTATCTTTATTTCGCACATGCACGGAGATCATTGTCTTGGTCTTCCCGGACTGCTCAGTACGATGGCATTGCAGAAGCTGACATTTCCGATGCATATTTACGGTCCAAAAGGGATAGCCGACTTTGTGGATTATATTGTTCGGACATTCTGCGCCGAGGAAGAGCTTCGGTTTCATGTTCATGAGATAGATCATAAAGCTGCTCCTATGGTTGTTTTTGAAGATAAGAGCATTACGGTAGAAGCCATTCCTCTAAAACACAGGATGCCTGCTGTGGGATATCTGTTCAGAGAAAAAAACTTGTTGAAAGCTCTTGATAGGTCATCTGCCGATTTTTATGGTGTTCCCGTTTATTGGTTCAATCGGATAAAGTCGGGAGCAGATTTTATTACCGAAGATGGCATTGTTATTCCCAACTCTCGTCTTACTCATCCCTCTCGGAAGCCTTATAGCTACGCTTATATCTCCGACACGGCATACTCTCCTTCGATAGTTCCACACATACGGGGAGTGGATCTGCTTTATCATGAAGCGACCTTTGAGAAAAGTCTGAAGGAGCGTGCTGCCAAGACTTTTCATTCCACAACGGAACATGCCGGGAAGATAGCCGCAGCAGCAGAGGTGGGTCATCTGCTGATAGGGCATTACTCGGCGCGCTACTCTCGCTCTATTGATATGGAACGCCTGCGAAGTGAAGCTGCCGAACATCATCCCAGAACAATCGCAGCCAATGAGGGGATGTTTTTGGACTTGAAGGAGCTGCGAAGCCAACTACAATAGTATATATCGACATGGATGTAAAGATAGAACCGTCTTGGAAAGAGCGACTGAAAGAGGAGTTTGACCGCCCTTATTTCGAGCAGATTGTTTCTCAAGTAAAAGCCGCATATCGTTCGGAGCCGGTGGCGCCTGAGGCGAAGAATATTTTCAGGGCTTTCGATCTCTGTCCTTTTGATAAAGTAAAGGTTGTCATTTTAGGTCAGGATCCTTACCATACTCCCGGTGTGGCGGACGGATTGGCATTTTCTACCTCTCCCGGAAGTCCTATCCCTCCATCGCTGAAAAACATATTCAAGGAGCTTGCATCGGATCTTAAAGTCCCGGAGCCGATGAGCGGAGATCTCACCCATTGGGCAGAAGAGGGTGTATTCTTACTTAACAGTATTCTTACGGTAAGGCAGGGGATGGCGGCATCTCATGGCAGAATGGGATGGGAGATATTTACGGACAGAGTCATCGAGGTCTTGAGCCGGGAGCGAGAGCATCTGGTATTCATCCTGTGGGGCAGTAAAGCCGGGATGAAGCAGCAGTTTATAGACACGTCGAAGCATTATGTGATAAGATCTGCGCACCCATCGCCTCTTTCGGCGCACAATGGTTTTTGGAAAAGCGAGCCTTTCAGTAAGGCAAATTTTTTCCTTGTTCAGCACGGAATCCAACCCATCAAGTGGATCAAATAATCGGAACGCTCTGTCATTTGCAGAGCAATAATTAACTCTTAAAAAAGAAATAATGATATGAACATAGCAGTAGTAGGAGCGAGTGGTGCCGTTGGGCAGGAGCTTCTTCGGGTTTTGGAGCAGAGGGCATTTCCTTTCACGTCTCTGACTCTTTTCGGATCTGCCCGGAGTGCGGGTACGACCTATACGGTGGCTGGTAAGGAGTATGTGGTAAAGGAGTTGAAGGAGAATGACGATTTCAAAGGTATCGACATCGCGTTTACTTCTGCCGGGGGGAGCACTTCGGAACGTTTCCGCGAGACGATCACCAGGCACGGAGCGATCATGATAGATAACTCAAGCGCTTTTCGGATGGATCCGGATGTCCCTTTGGTTGTTCCGGAGGTGAATCCGGAAGATGCGTTCAAGCATCCGAAGGGCGTTATTGCCAATCCGAACTGTACGACCATTCAGATGGTTGTCGCTCTCAATGCGCTGCATAAGGTGAGTCCGATCAAGAGCGTACATGTCTCCACTTATCAGGCTGCAAGTGGAGCAGGAGCCACCGGGATGCAGGAGTTGGAGGAGCAGACCGTGGCTGTTGCAAACGGCAGAGAGCCTCGTGCCGAGAAGTTTGCCTATCCTCTCATTCACAACCTTATCCCTCAGGTCGATGTCTTTACGGACAATGGCTACACGAAGGAAGAGATGAAGATGTTCCACGAGACGCGGAAGATCATGCATGCTCCGGATCTGAACGTGAGTGCTACCTGCGTGAGAGTCCCCGTACTTCGTGCACACTCCGAATCCATTTGGGTTACGATGAAGGATCCGATGACGCCCGAACAGGCTCGCGAACTGTTTCTCCGCACACCGGGAGTGATTGTCTTGGACGAGCCGTCAAGTAAATCTTACCCGATGCCGAGGGATCTTTCCGGCAGAGATGAGGTTTTTGTCGGTCGTATTCGCCAAGATCTCTGCTCTCCGAATGCCATAACTTTCTGGTGTGTGAGTGATCAGATCCTCAAGGGAGCGGCTCTGAATGCCGTGCAGATCGCGGAGCTGCTGCTGTCTCGCGGGAAGAGTTGCAGCGGGAAATAGCAGCCCGAAAGCGAGGCGATTATTTTGGGAGATTGCTCCGCACGTATAACGGAAGAAAGAAGAGACCGAGCATCCGGGTTCCGGAGCTTGGTCTCTTTTTTGTGGAGTTATGAGCCGTATTTCGGGGGATTATTATGGTTTTCAAAATCGGTAATTACCGTTCTTCGGTTTGGTAATTACCGTTCTTCGGTTTGGTAATTACCGTTCTTCGGTTTAGTAATTACCGTTCTTNCCGTTCTTCGGTTTAGTAATTACCGTTCTTCGGTTTAGTAATTACCGTTCTTCGGTTTAGTAATTACCGTTCTTTGGTTTAGTAATTACTGTTTTTCGGTTTGGTAATTATCGTTCTTCGGTTTAGTAATTACTATTCTTCGGTTTAGTAATTACCGTTCTTTGGTTTGGTAATTACTGTTTTTCAGATTGCTCCTTATCAATCTTGAGGCGATGGCTATCATTTTGCTCCGTCTGTAAAAAATAAGGCGGAAAAACACTATATTTGCGGTCGGCAGACATGATGAATTATTATTATACCAATCAGTTAAAAACGAAAAAACAACCATGAAAGGAACAAGACTATTTTCACTACTTTCAGTACTTGCCGTAGCACTTTTTCTGCTCCCTTCCTCACTGTCCGCACAAAAGGACTCAAAGGCAGAGGGCGGTATCATTAAACTTAACGCAGAAACGTTCAGAGTAAAAATACACGACTACAAGAGCAGTGCCGAGTGGAATTATAAGGGAGACATTCCATGTATCATAGATTTCTATGCAGACTGGTGCGGACCCTGCCGTCAGCTTAAGCCTACTCTCGAACGCCTCGCAAAAGAGTACAAAGGCAAGATATACATCTATGCAGTGGACGTGGATGCCAACAGAGAACTCGCCGAAGCATTCAAAGTACGCTCCATACCGATGACTCTCGTCGTCCCAATGAAAGGTAAACCGCTTATGAATACAGGAAATCTTCCTTACGACGTGTTCAAAAAGCAGATAGAAGAGGTTCTTAAAAAGTAATATCCGATAAGAGTAAGGCCACCCATGCAGATGTTGGAAAGGATCTTTGTTCTGAATGACGCAGACCCGATAATCTTTTTCGGGCTGAACAACAAGAACATCCAGCTGCTGAAAGATTTACATCCGAAGCTGAGAATCATAGCCAGAGGCAACCTCATAAAGGTGATGGGAGAGGAAGAAGAAACGTCTGCCTTTATCTCCCTGCTGCGAACACTGGAACGATACACAGAGACTTTCAACTCCTTATCGGAAGAGGTGATACTCGCACATACAAGAGGAGGAGACAACAATGTCTCCTCCTCTACACCATCCAACGATGTGTTGATCTTCGGACTTAACGGCAAACCCATATCGCCCCGAAATGAAAACCAAAAAGAGATGGTGCGCCTGGTCGAAGAGCATGACCTCGTCTTCGCAACCGGACCTGCCGGAACGGGAAAGACATTCATGGCTATCGCCCTCGCGGTGAAAGCTCTCAAGAACAAAACAATCCGCAAGATCATCCTCAGCCGTCCGGCTGTCGAAGCAGGAGAGAAGCTCGGTTTCCTTCCCGGAGAGATGAAAGACAAGCTGGATCCCTATCTCCAACCTCTGTACGATGCACTCGGAGAACTCATTCCACCCATGAAGCTCAAAGAGTACATGGAGATGGGTGTGATCCAAATAGCGCCTCTCGCTTTCATGAGAGGACGAACGCTCTCGGATGCGATCATCATCCTCGATGAGGCCCAAAATACATCGCCGCATCAGATAAAGATGTTCCTGACTCGCTTGGGAAACAATGCAAAGATGATCATCACGGGAGATATGACGCAGATAGACCTCCCCACCGGTACTCAGAGCGGTCTAAAACAAGCACTTTATATCCTTAGAGGAATAACGGAGGTCGGACACATAGATTATAATGCCAAAGATATCGTAAGACACCCTCTGGTGAAGAAGATCGTGAATGCTTATGATAAGTTTGACAAACAAGAAAAGGCTAAGAAAGAGAAAAAAGAGAGCGAGAACTCAAAAAACTCAAGTTTATAAATCATACCCCAATAGCTATGAACAGCAAATCATTAACAAAAACCGACTTTAACCTGCCTCGACAAACCGCAAAGTATATAGGCAAGGTGAGAGATGTCTATACGATAGAAAACGATATACTGGTTATGGTCGTTTCCGACCGTATCTCGGCATTTGATGTCGTTCTTCCCGTAGGTATCCCTTACAAAGGGCAAGTCTTGAACCAAATAGCTGCATATCATCTCGATAAAACTGCGGATATTGTTCAGAACTGGAAAATCTCCACTCCTGATCCGATGGTTACCATAGGACACAAGTGCGAGCCGTTCAAGGTTGAGATGGTTATTCGTGGCTATCTTACCGGAAGTGCTTGGAGAGCATACAAGAATGGAGAACGTACATTGTGCGGTATCACACTCCCCGAAGGCATGAGAGAAAACGAAAAGTTTCCTCAACCCATTATCACTCCTACTACCAAAGCGGACGAAGGACACGATGAAAATATCTCTAAAGAAGAGATCATCGCTTCCGGTCTGGTATCTGCGGAAGATTATCAACGTCTGGAAGAGATTACTTATGCCCTTTTCCAACGTGGTACAGAGCTGGCAGCGGAGAAAGGATTGATCTTGGTGGATACCAAGTATGAGTTCGGAAAGAAAGACGGAGAGATTTACCTTATAGATGAGATTCATACACCCGACTCTTCTCGCTACTTTTACAGCGAAGGATACGAGGAGAGATTCCAAAATGGAGAACCTCAGAGACAACTCTCTAAGGAGTTCGTTCGCCAATGGCTCATAGATCACAACTTCCAAGGAAGAGATGGCGATGTAATGCCTGAGTTTACCGATGAATACGTAGAAAGTATCAGCGAACGCTATATAGAGCTTTATGAGAATATCATAGGCGAGAAGTTTGTAAAAGGAGATACTTCAAAACTTTCAGAACGCATAGAGGGAGCTATCTGTAAGGCTATTGATAGTCTTTAAGATCAATCCTCTTTTAGATATAATGTCGCAACAAGAACAGATAGAACGGGATAGACTCTACCATAAAGAGGCAGAGTCTATCCGTTCTATGTTTAATAACATTGCCCAAGAGTATGATAAACTCAATGGGATAATGTCTCTCGGTTTAGATAAGAGATGGCGAAAGCTGTGTGTGCAGAAGGCTTCGGAGAATGCTCCGCATAATATTCTTGACTTGGCTACGGGCACAGGAGATTTGGCTTTTGCACTGAAAGAAGCCAATCCCAATGCCTCTCTTGTGGGACTTGACCTCACTGAAGGAATGCTCGAAGTGGCTCAGTACAAAGCGGCGGAGATGGGATACACTCTTAAAGAAGTCTCTTTTGTTCGTGGAGATGCTCTTGATCTCCCTTTCCAAGATCAGAGCTTTGACGCTGTTACCACCGCGTTCGGCATCCGAAACTTTCAGGATATTTCTCGTGGCTTATCCGAAATCTTTCGCGTCCTGCGCCCGGATGGACGCCTCTGTGTATTGGAGTTGGCGGAGCCTTCCAGACGAATATTGAAACCATTTTACAAGATCTACACGCAGTATTTCATTCCACTGCTCGGAAAAGCGGTGGCTCACGACAAGCAGGCTTATCAGTATCTCCCCGACAGTATAAAGACTGTCCCGATGCGAGAGAATATGTGTCGACTGATGTCTGATGCCGGATTTCAAAATGCACGCTTCTACTCTTTCTCTCCGGGAGTCTGTGTGCTATATGTAGGAGATAAATAGAACAAAATGAGTAGTCCGGTTCTATATGGACTATTAGGGTATCCGATAGAACACTCCAAGAGTCCTGCCTTTTTTAATACTCTCTTTTCAAAAGAGGGTATTTCTGCTCATTATGCTCTTTTTTCTTATAAAGAAATAGCCGACTTTCTCGCTGAGATAGAAAGAAATCAGGATATGTCCGGTTCTCTTGCCGGCTTTAATGTAACAAGTCCCCACAAATCCGACATCATCCCCTACCTGCACGCATTATCTCCCGAAGCAGCTGAGCTTCAAGCTGTCAATGTTGTCAAGGTGAAGCGTGAGGCATTGACCGGAAAAGTTCTATGGTATGGCTACAATAGCGATGTCGCAGGTTTTTCAAAGCTGCTTGAACACGCTTTACGGCAGTCCGGAAATCCGTATGTCTCGAAAGCTCTTGTCGTCGGAAGCGGAGGTGCTGCCCGTTCGGTTTGTTACTGTCTCAAGCAAGAGGGTATTGACTATAATGTGGTAAGCAGAACGCCGGATGCCGTAACCAATGGCGTTTCCTATTCATCCCTGAATGAAGATGGTGTCATGGAGAGCTTCCCTCTCATTGTTCAGTGTACACCTTTGGGGATGACTCCCAATATCTCTACTGCCCCTCTTTTACCTTACGAGAGGATAAACGGAAGAGGAACTATCGCTATTGATTTGGTTTATAGCCCGGAAATTACTCGCTTTATGGCGTTGTGTCAGAAGTATGGTGCTCATACCTTTAATGGATATATGATGCTGGTAGAGCAAGCCAAAGAGGCTTGGAGAATATGGAGAGAAGAGTAGTCCGATTGTAGATAAAAAGAGAAGATCAGAATAAAGATTATACAGAATGAACCTTCAACAACTCGAATATCTGCATGCTTTGAAAAAGCATAAGCACTTTGTAAAGGCAGCCGAGGCATGTAATGTTACTCAACCTACCTTGAGTGCCATGATACAGAAGCTGGAAGCAGAGCTTGGTGTAACTCTCGTGGATAGAGCGCATCAACCCATAAGACTTACAGCCGTAGGAGAGAAAATAGCAGCAAAAGCGCATGACCTTTTGGGCGTGATAAGAAGCGTCGAAGAGTTGGCTGCCGAGGAGAAAGAGGGACTTAGCGGAAGTGTCCGGATAGGAGTACTGCCTACCATTGCTCCATTTCTTTTGCCCAGAATCATCACAGCACAGAAGAAGATAGCTCCTTCTCTGAATATCCACTTTGTGGAGCTTACCACCGGAAAGTGTGAGCAGGAGTTATGTGCGGGAAATATAGACCTTGCTATCCTTGCAGGAGATCTAAAAGGAGATGGGTTTGCTCTTCATTCTCTTTATTACGAGGAGTTTATCGGATATGTAAGCCGCAACGAGCCTCTTTTTGCAGAAGAGAAAATCAAGAGTACGGAAATAGATCCGAAGACCTTATGGCTTTTGGACGAGGGGCACTGTTTTCGAAATCAGCTGCTCCGATTCTGTTCTCTTCCTGCCGTGAAGGAGAGACGCATAGACTATGAACTTGGAGGAATAGAAACCTATATGCACTTGGTCGAAGGAGGATATGGGATAACCTTTGTTCCGGAACTTGCTGTCTCCACAATGTCCAAGGCACAGAAAGAGCTACTAAGACCTTTTGCCATTCCGAGACCCGTGCGTCCGATCTCTTTGGTGCATACTCAGAGCTACGTCCGAGAGAGTATTGTGAGTCATCTGTGCGAGCTTATTCGTTCTGTTGTTCCCATTGAGATGCATGAGATAAGGGTGGGGCAGATGTTGGCGTAGGTTTTGCTTTTAGTTTGGCAATGCTTTTGCATAGAAGAAAGTAGGAGAACAAACAAAAACTAAGACACAAATACAATGAGCAAAGAAAAAAAAGAAGAGATAGATATAGAGTTGGAAAAGGAGATGCCGAAAGCGGATCTGCCGAAAGAAGAGGGTGTAGACGAGACAGCGGAAGAGCAACCAACGTTGGAGCAACGCCTGGCAGAGTTGGAAGATACTCACCTTCGTCTCAGAGCGGAGTATGACAACTTCCGCAAACGTACACTCAAAGAGAAGAGCGAACTTATCAGAACCGCCGGAGAGCGTATCTTGACACAGTTTATAAGTGTTGCGGACGACTTCGATCTTGCTGTGGCTAATCTCCGTCAGGCAGCAGATATAGATGCCGTTGCGGAGGGAATAGATATAATTCGTACCAAGTTTATTTCTGCGATGAAAGCACAGGGTGTTTCGGAGATGGAAGTGCTTGGCGAACCATTCGATGCCGATCTTTACGATGCGGTGGGCATGTTCCCTGTGGAAGATGCCGATAAGAAAGGTAAAGTGATAGAGTGTGTACAGAAAGGGTACACCCTGAACGACAAGGTGATAAGACACCCTAAAGTGATAGTGGGACAGTAACTTTCTGTACAGTAGCAGATATTTATTATGGCAGGGAAAAGAGATTATTATGAAGTCTTAGGCGTCTCAAAAGATGCTACGGACGACCAGATAAAAAAAGCTTACAGGAAGACAGCTATTAAGTATCACCCGGATAGAAACCCGGACAACAAGGAAGCCGAAGAGAAGTTCAAAGAGGCAGCCGAGGCGTATGGTGTACTTAGCGATCCTGATAAGCGTGCAAAGTACGATCGCTTTGGACATAACGGTCCTGAAATGGGCGGTGGCTTCGGAGACTTTTATGGAGGTGGCATGAGCATGGATGATATCTTTGCTCAGTTTGGAAACATCTTTGGAGGACATTTCGGAGGCTTTGGCGGTTTTGGCGGATCTGCTTCTTCCTCTCGTCGTTCGCGAGGAGGAGACATTCGTGTAACCGTATCTCTGAGTCTTAAAGAGATTGCTCAAGGAGTCGATAAGAAGATCAAGGTAAAGAAACGCAATACTTGTTCCGTATGTAGAGGTACGGGAGCCGAAAGCCCTTCTGATGTACACTCTTGTGCTACTTGTGGTGGTAGTGGGGTGGTATTCCATACACAGCAGAGTTTTCTGGGAACCATCCAGACTCAACAGGTGTGTCCCTCTTGTAAAGGAACCGGTGAGACCATAGACAAGAAGTGTAGACACTGCCATGGAGAAGGTACCGAAATGGGAGAAGAAGTGGTCGCGTTCTCCATCCCGGCGGGTGTACAGCAAGGTATGGCACTTACCGTTTCGGGAAAAGGAAATGCTGCACCGAGAGGCGGAGAGCCGGGAGATCTTATCGTTGTCATAAAAGAGCTGCCGGATGATAACTTTATCCGAAATGGAGACGACATTATTTACAATCTGCTTATCTCTTATCCGGAAGCAGTGGTAGGTGGAAAGGTCGAAATGCCGACAATAGACGGAAAGGTGAAAGTAACGATAGAGCCGGGAACTCAACCCGGTAAGATTTTGCGCCTTAGAAACAAAGGCCTACCATCTTTACGTTCAGGAATCAAGGGCGATCTGCTTGTACATATCAGCATCCATGTTCCTACCCAAATGGATGATAAGGCTAAGGAAGTTATTGATAGAATGGCTGCAATTTCGTTCTTCTCTCCGACTCAATCGGACAGAGAGGCCTATATCAAAGAGCAGAAAGTTAAATACGAATTATAAATTATGAAACTTTAACATGATAGTGCCATTGAAATAGCAAAAAAAAGCAAATAAAGCGTTGGATGGAAAGAAAAAAGGCTTTAACTTTGCAGTGTGTTTTTCATGGTATTAGATTTTTTAAGGTTATCAAATAACAGAACAGAAACAAAGAGGGTGTCGTGAGACATCCTCTTTTGTTTTTATTTACACCATCTGTTTCGGGTATTTGTTATTCTCCTAAACAGAATGACTATCTTTGCGTTATCCTATTATCACATAATAAATCATATAAGCAAGATGAAAAAAAGATCTCTTATGATCGCTCTTAGTGCGATCTTCCTTGTTGGCTGCGGCAACAAGAGTAGTAGCGAGACTACTACAGAAACTACCGTGGAATGGTCTATTAGCGAGGAAGCTATGGCTGAAGTGCTGCAAGGAACCTTTGAAGGTGTTATCCCTTGTGCGGACTGTGAAGGCATTCGCATGTCTTTGATTCTTTCCGGGGAGGAGTTTTCCCTTACTATGGAGTATATGGGAGAGGAAAACTCAACCTTTCAAGAGAGTGGAAAGTTTACCCTTTTGGAAAATCGTCGTACTATAGAACTCTCTTCTCCGGAGACAGAAACCAGATACTTCAATATCTATGAAGACAGAGCGGTATTATGCGATTCCAATGGCGTAGAGCCTGAGGGAGAGTTGGCACAAAACTATGTTTTGATCAAAAAGTAGTTTCGGAAGCTCTTTTCGGGTCTCTTCTTTTATGGGTAGAGACACCTCTGATTTTTCAGATATGGTCGCCCGGCATGGTGGCACTTTGAGAAAAACCTGCAAATTTTCTGCTCTTAGAAGATGAAGATTTGCAGTTTTTTTGTTTGCCAAGATTTCTTGCTTTTTCTTTTAATAGGGTTCAGACGTTTTTTCTCCCCTCTATTTTTATATAAAAGTTCTCACCCACTCTGTCGATTTTTCCTTAAAAAGAGGTTCTGAAAGGGTGATACCTCTGTCATAAAATCAGTCTCTAATTTTTGAAGATTGTGTAAGAAGTTTGTGGTCAGTAAGATATGGAAAATCTTGAATTTGGAAAAAATTTTTTCTTAGAGCATTTCATGGGGCTTTTTCGCGTTAATTGGTGTGAATTTTAACACTGCTATCTGTAAACGTTTTCTAATAAAGAAATTTGCCTTTTCAGGGGCATTTGGGGGTAAAAATACGTAGTAGGCTGATTGTTAGTGTTTTAATGGTTTTGGTTAAACACGTTAATCGAATCCGGTAAACGTATTAAATGAAATCAGTAAACGTGTTCATTGAAAAATTAAATACGTTAATCCGAAAGAATATGCTCGTTTAGCGTTTTTGCTTAACAGGTATCGGAAATTGTGTTAATGAAACAGCTCGAATTTAACAATTCGGTCGTGCTCTAAAAACGAGGGATGCGAACAAAATAGAGAGAGCAAAAATAGGGGAAAAGCACCGGGATGGAATATATAAAAATGAATATCCTCCCATTTTGCTCATCGGGCTGTTATCGTACCGTGATATGGAAGCAGGGTTGTTTGCGTTCGTGTTTCACGAAACAGCGATCCGCCTGCCGAAGTTCATCGAGCACTTGTGCCAGCACTCCTTTGAGTTGTTCCGGCGAGAGGTCTTTCTCGCCATTGATCGCTGTGTAACCGGAGGGCGGATCCACGAACGTAGCCCACGAAATATCTATGGTTGTCCCGTAGAGGTGCGTAGAGTTTGGGGTGGAGTTGACATTGTTTTTCGCCAGACTTTTGACATCCGCAATGGTACGAGTGATGCTCGTTATCTGAAGGCGATACGGTTTTTGCCCATAGAGATAGAGCTTTTCCGAAAATCTTGCACCGATTTCGTCCAACAGATTTTTGGCTTTCGGCACCAGGAATGGTACGGAGTGGGAGAGAGTGGCAAGGCTGTAGTTTTGGGTGTCTTTCACCTCTACCAGATCGCTCCTTCTGCTATCCAGATCCTCTCTGCTCTGCATCGGCTCTATGCCCAGCCGTTGTGCCACGATCAGCTGCTCTTCATTGAGGTCGTTGAAAGCGGTGTTGTACCGTCCCTTGTAGCTCATCAGCTTCAGCCCTTCTTCGGGAGAGACTCTTTCCATCTCCTTATAATAGTAGGGCGTGATAGAGCTGGTCGAAACCTTTCTCACGACATAAATGGTGCCTGTCATAAGGAGAATGAGCGGGAAGATATACCTTAAAATGTATGGAGACCAACGGATTTTCCGCAGGGTGGAAGAGTCCATTATTTTCATCATCATGAGCCAACTCTTTTTGTTCTTTCACAAAGATAATGAAAAGAGTATTTCAGGCTTGCGCAACCCAAAAGTTTGCACTACCTTTGTAAGAGCAAATCATATAGTACACAATGGAGAGACTAAGGAGTCATACAGGGATGCAGTGTAGCCTTGCCCAAGTCTGTAACACGGGCGGATCTTGCTCCTTTTCCTTTTTTACTCTTACGATATTTCCTCAATTTACTGTTAGGGTAGCCGAGTTGTTCGGTTACCCTTTTTTGTATTAAAGAACCAAGATGAACAGATCAAGAACAATCTACAAGAATGCAACTGTGTACCGCACAGATAAGAAAGAGCTGGGACGCTTCGACGTAGCAGTGAGAGACGGAAAGATAGAGGCAGTGGAGGCGGTGATAGAACCTATGGAGCCGGAAGAGCAAGTGATAGATCTTTCCGGTCTTACGCTGTTGCCCGGTTTGGTAGACGTTCATGTGCATATGCGTGAACCCGGATTCTCCGAGAAAGAGACCTATGCCACCGGAACGGCTGCCGCTGCTCATGGCGGATTTACCGCTATCTGTCCGATGCCGAACCTCAATCCTGCACCTGACAGCAGCGAGACACTGGCGGTACAGGAGCGTATGATAGAGGAGCAGGCTGTGGTAAAGGTCTATCCGATAGGTTGTATCACGATGGGACAGAAGGGTGGAGGAACTCTTGTGGACTTTGCCGGGATAGAGGCAAGAGTGGCAGGATTTTCCGATGATGGCAGAGGTGTGCAGGAAGATGCCTTGATGGAAGAGGCGATGCGCCGATGCGCCGTGGTGAACAGACCCATTGTGGCTCACTGCGAAGTGGAAGAGCTGATAAAGGGAGGATATATCCACGATGGAGAGTACTGCAAAGTTCACGGACACAAAGGGATCTGCTCGGAAAGCGAGTGGCTTCAGGTCAAGAGGGATATAGAGTACAGCGAACGCACCGGCTGTCAGTATCATGTTTGCCATGTCTCTACAAAAGAGAGCGTGGAGCTTATCCGACAAGCCAAAGCAAAAGGTTTGCGTGTGAGTGGAGAGACGGCTCCTCACTATCTTCTTCTTACCGATGTAGAGATAGAAGAGGATGGAAGATTTAAGATGAATCCGCCTATCAGAAGCAAAGAAGACCAAGAAGCACTCTTCAAAGGTGTTATGGATGGCACATTGGAGTGTATTGCCACGGATCATGCACCGCATACGGCAGAGGAAAAGAGCCGTGGACTGGCAGGAAGCAATATGGGTATTGTCGGACTGGAAACAGCATTCCCTCTCATGTACAAGTATTTTGTCGTTGCAGGAAAGATGTCTCTTGAACATCTTATGGACTTGATGGCGAACAATCCTCGCCGTCTGTTCCGTATAGATGGTGGTACTGCCGTGGGAGACAGCGCGGATTTTGTGGTGATGGACTTGGATGCGAAGTACAAGGTGGACCCCGAAACATTCCTCTCCAAAGGTAGAGCCACTCCGTTTACCGGATGGGATGTACAGGGTAAAACGATGCTCACCGTAGTTTCGGGTAAGCATGTCTATGTAGATAACAAGATGTCAGAAAGACTTTAACAGATATATTTTTTCAGAAGATGACGACAACGATAACGCCATACACCGCAAAGATCGTCCTCAGCGACGGCAGGGAGTTTTATGGTTACGGCTTTGGAGCCAAAGTAGAAGCAATCCGGGAGTTGGTCTTCGATACTGCCATGGTTGGTTATCAGGAGATCCTCTCCGATCCGGCTTATGTGGATCAGGCGGTAGTGCTTACATACCCGCTTATAGGAAACTATGGCGTGGCGGATGAAGACTATGAAGCAAAGTATCCTGTAGCAGGAGGATTTGTGGTAAGAGAGTACAACGACTCTCCCAGCAACTTCAGATATACCAAAACGCTGAGTGAAGTGATGGAGGAGTACAATATTCCCGGAATAGCGGGAGTGGATACCCGTGCCCTGACACGCATAATAAGACAAGAGGGTGCACAGAAAGTGCTCTTTACTTCACCCGATACACCGGTAGAAGAGGCTAAGGCAAAGTTGGACGCTTGGGCGCTTCCGACAGACGGTGTTTCTCGTGTAAGCTGTAAGAAAAGATGGCTGACCCGTACACCCGGACATATCTACGATGTGGTCGTGCTCGATTTGGGCGTTAAGTATAACGTCATCAGAAGTCTTAACAGACGAGGCTGCAATGTTACGATAGTGCCATTCGATACAACGGCGGAAGAGATTCTCGCCTTTGCTCCGGACGGTATAGTCCTTGCCGGCGGACCCGGTAATCCTGCCGATCTTCCAAGTGTGCTGGAGACGATAGAACAGCTTAAGGGAAAAGTGCCGATGCTGGGAATCTCTCTCGGACATACGCTCATCGGACACGCTTATGGTGCAACATCTTACAAGATGCGTGTGGGTCATAGAGGATCTTTCCCGGTTAAGGATCTACGAACAGGCAGGGTAAAGATGGCAGCGGAAAATCATGGATACTCTATGAGAGAGGGTAGCCTGATAGGCACAAAGCTTGTTGCTACTCACCGCAATGTGGTACTGAAGGATATTGAAGGGATGATCTGCGAAGAGGATAAGGTGATGACAACACAGTTCTGCCCGGAAAGTAATCCCGGACCAACAGATTACAGAGAGGTGTTTGACGGTTTTATAGATCTGATGAAAAAATAAGTAGAAGATGCCAAAGAGAACAGACATAAAGAAGATAATGGTGATAGGCTCCGGTCCTATCGTGATAGGTCAGGCTGCGGAGTTTGACTACGCAGGAACACAAGCCTGCATCGCCTTGAAAGAAGAGGGGTATGAAGTGATTCTTCTCAACTCCAATCCGGCAACAATCATGACGGATACCAACATGGCAGATAAAGTCTATATGGAGCCTCTTACACTGGAATATGCCGCAAAGATCATTCGCTATGAGAGACCCGATGCCCTTCTTCCAAGCTTGGGAGGTCAGACAGGGCTTAATCTGTCCATGCAGCTTGCCAAGAAAGGTATATTGGACGAGTGTAAGGTAGAGATGCTTGGTACTTCTCTTACCTGTATAGAGAGAGCGGAAGACAGAGATCTCTTTAAGGAGTTGTGCAAAGGGCTGGGTGAACCGGTGCTTCCGTCCAAGATCGCTCACACCATAGAAGAGGGTGTGGAAGTGGCTGCGGAGATCGGATATCCGGTGGTGCTTCGTCCTGCATTCACACTCGGAGGTACCGGTGGTGGTTTTGCAGATGATGAAGATGAGCTTAGAGAGCTTATGCGCAATGCACTGTTCCTCTCTCCCGTTCATCAGGTTCTTATAGAGAAGAGCATCAAAGGCTACAAGGAGATCGAGTTTGAAGTGATGCGAGACAGCAACGACACCGCAATGGCAATCTGTAGCATGGAGAATATAGATCCGGTAGGCGTACACACGGGAGACTCTATCGTGGTAGCACCAAGCCAGACACTGACCAATAAGGAGGTGCAGATGTTGCGAGACAGTGCCCTTCGTATCATCCGTGAACTGAAGATAGAGGGAGGATGTAACGTGCAGTTTGCTTTGGATCCACTCTCTTTCAACTACTATTTGATAGAGGTCAATCCTCGTGTTTCTCGCTCTTCGGCTTTGGCTTCCAAGGCAACAGGCTATCCGATAGCTCGTGTTACGGCAAAGGTTGCTGTGGGAATGCATCTGGATGAAATCCTTATCAAGGATCTGCCGGCTTGCTGTGAGCCTACGATAGACTATGTTGTAACAAAGGTGGCTCGCTTCCCATTCGATAAGTTCAGCGATGCTTCCAATGTACTCGGTACGCAGATGAAAGCCACCGGAGAGGTGATGAGTATCGGACGTACCATGGAAGAGTCTTTCCTTAAGGCTATCCGCAGTTTGGAGCAGGGCGTATGCCACGTTCACAAGAAGAGCTTCGACGACAAGACCACTGCGGAACTTTTGGAATACATTAAGACTCCGACCGATGAACGTGTCTATGCGATCGCTCAGCTTATCCGCAACGGAGTAGACCTTTCTCTTATCTACAACAATACGAAGATAGACTTGTTCTTCCTTGAGAAGTTCAAAAACATAGTGGAACATGAGGTTCTGGTTCGTAATAATGTCAGGGATGCCGCTGTTCTGAAAGAGGTGAAGAAGCTGGGCTTTAGTGATCAGTATGTGGGAATGCTCTGGAACATGAGTCAGGAAGAGATGTATCTTTTCCGCAAAGAACACCGCATCTATCCGGTCTATAAGATGATGGATAGCTGTGCAGGGCAGACCGATCGAGACATTCCTTACTTCTATTCCACTTACGAGAGCGAGTCGGAATCTACTCCGAGCGATAAGAAAAAGATTCTCGTATTGGGTTCAGGTCCTATACGTATAGGGCAGGGAGTGGAGTTTGATTACTCTACCGTTCATGCCGTATGGTCTATCAGAGAAGCCGGTTATGAGGCTATCATCATCAACAATAACCCGGAAACCGTATCTACGGACTATACTACAAGCGATAAGTTATACTTTGAACCGCTCACGGTGGAAGATGTCATGAATGTGTACGATCTGGAAAAACCTGTCGGCACTATCGTGTCTCTCGGAGGACAGACAGCGATTAACCTTGCAGAGCCACTACATAAACTTGGTGTGCCCATTATCGGTACCGATGTGGAGGCAATACGCAACGCAGAAGACCGTGGATGCTTTGAGCGCATCATGGAAGAGCTGAAAATCCCTCAACCGGAAGCGGAAGCCGTAACCAACATAGAGGATGGTGTGAAAGCAGCAGCACGCATAGGCTATCCGGTACTCGTGAGACCGAGCTACGTTCTTGGTGGTAGAGCCATGCAGATAGTATCCAATGAGGAGAGACTGCGCCACTATCTTCAAAATGCGGTAGAGCTTAACACCGATCAGCCGGTGCTTGTGGACAGATATATTATAGGTAAAGAGCTTGAGATAGATGCCATCTGTGATGGAACGGATGTCTTTATACCGGGTATCATGGAGCACGTGGAGAGAACAGGTATTCACTCCGGAGACTCCATCAGTGTCTATCCGACATTCTCGGTAAGCCAGAAAGTGAAAGAGACCATCCTTGAATACTCCAAGCAGTTGGGCTTGCGAATCGGTATAAGAGGACTGTTCAATATCCAGTTTATCGTGGACGACAAAGAGGAGGTTTACGTCATTGAGGTTAATCCTCGCTCTTCACGTACTGTGCCGTTCTTGTCCAAAGCAACCGGAATCCAGATGGCTCACTTGGCTACACAGGTTATGCTGGGCAAGAGTCTGAAAGAACTCGGATACAGCTCCGAGTATCCGGCAGAAAAGAAACGTTGGTATGTGAAAGCTCCGACATTCTCCTTTGCCAAAATAAGGGGTATGGACTCTTATCTCAGCCCGGAAATGAAATCCACCGGCGAGGCTATCGGGTACGACAAAACGCTTACTCGTGCGTTGTATAAAGCTCTCCAAGCTACGGGAATGAATGTGGCAAACTACGGAACCGTGATTGTTACACTTGCCGATGCCGCTAAAGAGAAAGCTCTTCCACTCATAAGACGTTTTTACAACCTTGGCTTTAACATAGAAGCCACTACCGGTACGGCAAAATATTTGAGAGAAAACGGAATCCGGACACGCACACTGCACAAGCTGAGCGAAGGCAGCACAGAGATTATAGACTCTCTAAGACAAGGTTATGTGAGCTATGTGATCAACTCGATAGATGTAAATCAGCACAATACCCGTCTGGATGGCTACGAAATACGTAGAGCCGCTGTGGAGAACAACGTTACCGTCTTCACCGCATTGGAAACCGTGAAAGTGTTGCTGGATGTGCTGGAAGAGATCACTCTTAAAGTTTCGACCATAGATGCCGAATAAATAAAACGAATATAATGTACAAGAAAGGAAGATATACTATCCTTAGTAATGTCAATATCGCCAAGGATGTCTGGCAGATGATATTGGAGGGAGATACCCGATACCTTTCCCGTCCCGGTCAGTTCGTCAATATCCTTGTCCAAGGGCATTTCCTGCGTCGTCCCATTTCTGTTTGCGACTATGATGACGGCACTATGACTCTTATATATAAGGTCTTTGGCTCCGGGACGGATATACTCTCCAAGATGAATGCAGGAGTCGAGCTTGACCTCCTGACAGGTCTTGGTAACGGCTTCGATATATCTGTATCTGCTTCCCGTCCGCTTCTTGTGGGGGGGGGAGTGGGTGTACCTCCTCTTTACAGGCTTTGTAAGGATCTTTCCGATAATGGAGCTGCGCCAATCGTGGTGTTGGGTTTTAATACCGAGAAAGAGATCTTCTATGCCGATAAGTTTGCCGAGATTCCCGGAACAACGGTATATGTCGCCACGGTGGATGGCAGCCATGGATTCAAAGGATTGGTTACGGAGCTTATCATGGACAGCCCGGAGTGTCGGAGTGCAGACTATCTTTTCACCTGCGGACCGACACCCATGCTGAGAGCTCTCCATGCTCTGCCTTTCACCGGGCAGTTCTCTTTTGAAGAGAGAATGGGCTGCGGCTTTGGAGGATGTATGGGATGCACACACAAGACAACAGAAGGATACAAGCGAGTTTGCTTGGAAGGCCCTGTATTCAGAAAGGAGGAGATCGTATGGTAGACTTATCTGTAAATCTTAGCGGAGTGGAGTTGGATAATCCCATTATCCCTGCAAGCGGAACATTCGGGTTCGGTCAGGAGTACGCTCCTTTCTATGATCTCAACATACTTGGCTCCATCTCTTTCAAGGGGACTACCAAAGAACCTCGATTCGGTAACCCTACCCCTCGCATTGCAGAGTGCACGGAGGGAATGCTTAACGCGGTCGGGTTGCAAAATCCCGGCGTTCATAAGGTGATAGAAGAGGAACTTCCCCGACTGGCAAAGATCTTCAAGAAACCGTTGGTGGCTAATATCAGCGGATTTTCATTGGAAGAGTATGTCTATTGTACCGAGTTGATGAGCGAAGTGGAGCAGGTCGGCATCATCGAGATCAACGTCAGCTGTCCCAACGTCAAGCACGGAGGGATGAGTTTTGGCACTTATCCCGATCAGGCTGCACTCGTAACCAAGCATGTGAAAGCCGTAAGCAAGAAACCGGTTTATATCAAGTTGAGTCCGAACGTTACGGATATCGTCTCCATTGCAAAGGCATGCGAAGCGGAAGGTGCAGATGGTCTTTGTCTGATCAATACGCTTTTGGGCATGCGCTTTGACCTCAAAAAGCGTCGTCCCATCCTTGCCAATGGTACGGGCGGATTCTCAGGACCTGCGATATTTCCCATAGCTCTTCGCATGGTGTATCAGACACACAAGGCGGTCTCGATCCCCATCATGGGATGCGGAGGCGTGATGACGGCACGGGATGTTCTGGAAATGATGATGGCAGGAGCCACTGCCGTGCAGGTCGGATCCGCCAATCTCATCAATCCCTATGCCTCTAAGGAGATCATCGAAGCGCTTCCGGCGGAGATGGAGAAGCTGGGCATCTCATCCCTCAGGGAGATTATCGGTGTGGCAGAATAAGAGTAAAAGAACACTATTATAGTCAGAAACAGAACAACATGGCAAAAGATGTAATCATAGCTTGCGACTTCGAGAGCGCAGAGGCTACGCTCCGTTTCCTGGATCTTTTCCGGGACGAGAAGCCTTATGTCAAGATTGGGATGGAGCTTTACTACGCTGCAGGTCCCGAAATCGTAAGAGAGATAAAGAAGCGCGGACACAAGATTTTCTTGGATCTCAAGCTTCACGACATACCCAATACCGTAAAGAAAGCGATGGCTGTCCTCTCCAAGCTGGATGTGGATATGACTAACGTTCATGCTGCCGGTACGGTGGAGATGATGCGTGCCGCCGTTGAGGGACTCACCAGACCGGATGGTTCTCGTCCGCTGCTCATTGCGGTAACGCAGCTTACGTCCACTTCGCAGGAGCGCATGAATGAAGATCTGCTCATACAAGGCGATATCAACGACGTCATAGCTCACTATGCAAAAAATGCCGAGCGTGCCGGACTCGATGGCGTGGTCTGCTCTCCGCTCGAAGCGGCGGGTGTGAAAGAAGCAACACACCCCTCTTTCCTGACCATCACGCCCGGTGTACGCTTTGCTGATGGGGATAAAGGCGATCAGGTACGCGTAACCACCCCCGAACGTGCTCGCGAAATCGGGTCGGACTACATAGTGGTGGGGCGTCCCATCACTGCTGCTCCCGATCCGGTGGAGGCTTATCGGAGGGTCTGTCGAGACTTCTTGCAGCGATGAAAAAAGTCGCATCCTGAAAACGTGTACAGCGTTCTGATTTTTAGCTTGATGTAAAGGAATTGAAATTTCCTTTCGGAAAGGGCAAAATTTCTATGCGGACGAAAATAAATTTCTATGCGGAAAGAAATTTTTCCCCTAAAGGAAGAAGAAAAAAACGGAGCCGCCCGAATGATAAAAAACAGCAATGACAATCTCCAAATTCGGAGAGACCGACTGCACGCTTTTTCACCCTCGGCACAACATATACATTCACCTCAAAACAGATATTAAAGAAGACATGGAAAATCTATCAAGAGATATAGCGGAAAAACTCCTCTCTATCAGAGCAGTTTTTTTGAGCCCGAAAGCTCCTTTTACGTGGGCAAGCGGTATCAAGAGCCCCATCTACTGCGACAATCGCCTCACTTTGAGCTATCCGAAGATTAGGGAAGCGGTGGAGGAAGGACTCGCAACTCTCATCCGCGAACACTATCCGGACGTGGAGGTGCTCATGGGAACATCCACCGCCGGCATCGCTCATGCAGCCATCACAGCCACCATTCTCGATCTGCCCATGGGCTATGTCCGCAGCGGTGCCAAGGACCACGGACGAACCAACCAGATCGAAGGACACCTTGAACCGGGACAAAAAGTTGTCGTCGTGGAAGATCTCATCTCCACAGCCGGCTCCTCTCTGGACGTTGTCGAGGTATTGCGCCAAGCCGGAGCCGATGTGCTCGGCATCGTAAGCATCTTCACTTATGGCATGAAGAAGGGTATCGACCGCCTCGAAGCCGCCGGTGTCAAAAATGTCTCCCTCTCCAACGTGGACACTCTCGTGGAAGTTGCCGTGGAGAAAGGGTACATCGCGCCCGAAGAGAAGGAACAGGTGATCGCCTTCCGTAACAACCCTTCGGACGAATCTTGGATCAGACAGTAATCCCTAACCTCTCCTTTCTCATGAGACACTGTATAGAACCTACCGATTTTACTTCGCAAGAAGTGCGAGACCTCATCGCCCTTGCCGAAGATATGATAGCCCGCCCGGCTGCCTATGCCGAAGTGTGTAGGGGAAAGAAGTTGGCAACGCTCTTCTACGAGCCGAGCACACGCACCAGACTCAGCTTCACGGCTGCGATGATGGAGCTTGGAGGAAATGTTCTCGGCTTCTCCGATGCACAAAACTCCTCTGTCTCCAAAGGCGAGACCGTTGCCGACACCGCTCGTGTCGTATCTACCTATGCAGACATCATAGCCATGCGACACTTTAAGGAGGGTGCCGCCCTGGTCGCATCGCAGTACGGCTCCATCCCGGTCATTAACGCCGGAGACGGTAGCCACTCTCATCCCACACAGACACTAACGGATCTTCTGACGATTCATCGTGAACTGGGCAGACTCGACAAGCTCACCATCGGTCTTTGCGGAGACCTCAAGTATGGGCGCACGGTGCATTCTCTTATCAAAGCAATGTCCGGATTCGAGAACATACACTTCGTTCTCATCTCGCCCGACTCGCTCCGCCTGCCGGACTATATGCGGAAAGAGCTGGAGCGTCAGGCAAGTCTCTCCTATACCGAAAGCGACAGCATCGAAGCCGTCATCGGGACGTTGGACATTCTCTACATGACACGCGTACAGAAAGAACGCTTTTCGGACATCGCCGAATACGATCGGGTAAAGGATCTCTACATCTTGGACGAAGAAAAGATGGCGCTTGCCCCTGAAAGGATGATCGTCCTGCACCCACTTCCACGCGTGAACGAAATATCGCCGGAGATAGACAACGACCCCCGAAGTGCCTACTTCCGACAGGTGGCAAACGGCAAATACATCCGCATGGCACTTATCCTTACACTCCTCCGAGCCGCCGAAGGTATCGCCTTGGAGCCTAAAGTGCCACGCATTGCACATGGAACGCACAGAGGAGATCACCGCTGCTCCAATCCGGTCTGCATCACTGCCTCCGAGCCGCTTTATGCTCAGTACATCGAGCACAACGGCGAAAAGCTCTGCGCATACTGCGAAAACTTTATCGGGTAGCATTCCCGCCGAAAAATATACAAAAGAGCATCCTAAGTTTTGGCTTGGGATGCTCTTCTGTTTTTGGAGAGCTTTTATATAAAAACGACCTCTCCGAAATTCGTCCTAAATCTCCTCTTTCTTCCCCTTTTTCCTCCTCCTAAAATTTGAAGATCGCAATAAGGTTCTAATAATTAGGTAGATATGAAAAATCGCGAATTTGGAAAAAATTTTTTCTCAGTCCATTTCATGGGGCTTTTTCGCGTTAATATATGCGAATTTTAACAGGGTAATATGTAAATAAACTTTAACTTGATTTTATGCCCCAAAACGGCAAAAAGAGGGTGAAAATTCTTAATATTCTAATTATCAGCATTATAAGTTAAAATTCTTAATACGTTAATCGAATCCGGTAAACGTGTTTAATGAAATCGGTAAACGTGTTCGTTGAAAAATTAAACACGTTAAGCCGGAAGAATATGCTCGTTTAGTGTTTTGAGTGAACAGGTATCGGAAATTGTGTTAATAAAATGGGGCGGATTTAACAATTCGGTCGTGCTCTCAAAACACCTCCTCCGAGTGAAATAGAAAGAGGGAAGAGAGGAGGGATGGAATATATAAAAATGGGTTCCGATTCGGGGCTATAAATTTCCTTCTTCCTATTATTAAATGATATTTTTGGATATTTATGCTCGCTCTTTTATGGATAAATGTATAACAAGACAAAGCCGTTCATTGAGAAAGAAACTTAAAATAAATGAGGGTTATCTGTTTGATATTTTTTCTTCTTCCTCCAATGAAAGATAATAAGTAGATGTGATCCTCTTATTCCTTTTCTTGTAAGATTTGTTTGAGCAATGTAATCTGACCATTCAATGCTTCGATGGTTGCTTCGTACTGCTCTATAAGCTTTTCAGAAGGAGAGTTATGGTATTCTTCATAGTTGTGCCATGTGCTATTGGGAGCTGTATTATTGAAATTGAATATTTTCTTATCATCAAATCCCAATATTTGTATTGGTTCTACTTTAAGGATTTCGCTGATTTGATTTAAGCGTCCAATAGTTAGTTGAGTCTCTCCTGTTTCTATCTTAGAATACGCACGAGTAGAAATACCAAGATTATCTGCCATGTATTCCTGAGTAATGTCTTGTAATTCTCGAATCTGCCTAATTTTTCGTTCGGGATGTTCTATTGCCATAGTTATAAATATTGTTTCTGAGGAATTGATATTTTGTTCAAAAATAGCAGAAATAGTTCATAAAAAGAAATATTATGGCTACTTTGTCTAATTCCCAGGCTTTATATTTGTGAATAAAGTTAAATCAATTACAGAAAATGCTTCTGTTGAAAAAAATTACAGCAACTCAACCTGTAATGTCGGTTTTGATTTTTTTCTTTTTCTATTGCCTGTTGTAGGCTTATACTCTAAGTTAGGCAAAGAATATGGCAGATGTGATACGTATAACTAATGAAAAATAAAATTTTATGGCTACAAAAAAAGACTTGGAATTTCTTTATCATGCGGAGAATGAAGATCTTCGCATTTTGGTTGACTATTTAACCAAAAATAAAAATGGAGATGCCAGACTGACGGAATGTCTGACAGAAACAGAGGAATATAAGAAGTATTATCCTCACAACCTGAATCTCATGGTGGAATCAATTATTGATGAATTGCAACGATTTGGAGGAAATACGTTTCTTAATATAATAAGAGGAGGCGGAGTTGAGTATAAAAAGATTCTGATTAAGGTTGCAAAAAAGAAAAAAGTAAACTTCAAAAAGGAATCTTCAGTAGAGGTTATTGAAACATATCTTCTCCAAAAGATCTTGACGGATTCAATAGAAAATGCAAGTATGGAGGATCTGGAGAAGATGGCTAAAGAAATGCAGATTCATACTGCAGGATTAGAGAAGGAAGCAATAATAGCACTCATACAAGCTGAAATAAGAAGAAAAGGATTCTACTATTACAAGATGGTTGTTGTGATTGCCAATAAGATTGCAAAGCTTATTCTTGGTAGAGGACTTCCTCTGATTCTTAATGCTACTTTGACACGTGCTTTAAGTATTTTTTCCGGACCAATAGGTTGGACAATTCTTGCGATATGGACAGCCTTTGATATAGCAGGACCGGCTTATAGAGTCATTATTCCATCTGTTATTCATATTGCTTATATGAGAATGAAATACTTAAATCCCTCTTTTTCTGAACAAATGAAAGAATAGGAGAAGATAGTTTTATAGTCTTTTGAATCAATAAGAAAAGAGAGAAAGTAGCTCATCCGGTTTGATACTTTCTCTCTTTTCTATTTTTTTTATTATGAATAGCTTACTTCTCCGAGTATGATAGCAGGCGTTGATCGCCTTCCAGTCTGCGCAGTTCGGTAATATCTTGCGTTACTTCCACTACTCCGAGATACTCTCCATCTGTTCCTCGCAGAGCGGTGTACTCTATATAGATAAATCTGCCCATGAAGTTGGAGAGCCAGAAAGCGGCTTTGTTCTCGGCTCCGGACTTGAAGTCGTTGATGATTTGTTCTACTATGTGAACGCTGTGAGGAGGATGACACATTCGGACATCCCTGCCTATGATGGAACGGTTACGCTCAAAGACACGCTTCGGACTATGGGAGAAGAACTTTACTTTATCCTCTTTGTCCACAAAGGTGATATCTATCGGTAGGGTAACGAAGAGGCTTTCGAGCTCTTTCATATCGAAGCTACCGGATGACAGTCTTATGGCATCACCGGAAAGGTAAGTGGGTTCGTTTGCTACTTCTTCCGTGGGTTGCCATTCGGTTGTAGGGTCATAAAGACAGAAGCCGAACTGGGGTGTTTCGACATAGATGCTGTACCACTCTTTTTCCGAAAGGGTGTCCATGCACATCGGGAGCAGGATCTCTTCCTCTTTCATGATCATTCCTTGTATTGCCTCAATAGCGGGTACGATAACGTCCGGTACTGCTGCGCAAAACTCCTGAATGGTAGGCATCGGTTTGCGACCCAATAGTTCGTGTGCGGCTTTAAGGTAGGCACGAGTTTCGTCATGCTTGCCCCACATTACTTTTGGAGGCCCTGTAATGCCGGCTTTTTCGAGGTAAGGGAAGAGGGCGTACTCTTTTCGGAGGTAGTGTTTATTTACATCGGAGAGTTCGTTAAAGAGTGCATGTATCTGCAAGAGACTCTTTTCCCAATCGTTTGGATCGAGTTTGGGCAGATTTTCCAGTATCTCTTCTATCTTCACTATCCGAGCTTCCAACGCTCTGTTTTCTTGCTTGAACGTGTCTACCGGATGCCCCGGAGGAACATTCTTAGCGTGTGAAGTGTCTATGCTGCCATCGAGTACTGCGGCGTGTATATCGCATAACTTCAAGATCTCACTCTCAGGGAGACCTTCGGCTATCAGCTCTTGCTCTACCTCCACAACCTCGTTGTAGGGAACGGCTTTCAGCATCTCCATGAGTCTTTTCTTCACTTGTTCGGGTGCTGTACCTCGGTGAAGTTCGAGGATAAGATGCTTGAGCATCTCTTTTCTTTGGGATGAGTTGTTGATATATTCGCTCATGGTTTACTTTCCTTTAATCATTGTCAAAACCATCTTAAAGCTTTCCACCGCTTGCAGAGCGTGCGGAACGTTGGCAGGCATGATGATGATCTCACCGGCTTTCACGCTATGAGGTTTTCCGCCTATACGTATCTCTGCTTCTCCTTCTATGATCTGTACCAAAGCGTCAAAGGGTGCAGTGTGTTCGCTTAGTCCTTGTCCTTTGTCGAATGAGAAGAGTGTAACGTTGCCTACATCGTTTTTGAGTATCTGCTTGCTTATGATTCCTCCTTCGGAGTATTCGATTTCGTTAGAAAGACCAAATACGGTTGCAGAGGGAAATGTTGCTCTTTTTTCCATAATTCTAATTGGTTTGAGTGTTTGTTTATGCAAATATAGGAGACTTCTTTATTGTTTATCGTGATTTATGTTACAGCTTTTCGAGAGATTTATTTGCTACTTTTGCACGAAAACAGATACTCATCTAAAAACAGATTTCTACTGATATGAACAGGGCTTTTAAGAAGTACCACAAATGGATAGGGCTGTTTGTTTGCTTCTTTATTATTCTGTCTGCTCTTTCCGGCATTGTTCTCAATCACCGGAGAGCGGTTTCACGCATAGATATTCCAAGATCGGCACTGCCGGCGAGTTATGGTTATACCAACTGGAACAACGGAGCAGTGAAAGGGACTATCAGGCTTGGTGGAGACTCCGTACTGCTCTACGGCACTGCCGGGATGTTGTTGTCCGATACGTTGCATCGCTCCTTTGCGGCGTTTAATGCCGGTCTTCTCACGGGCGCAGATAATAGAATCGTGAACAGAGTAGTATCCACACCGGATGAGCAGCGGTATGCAATCACCACATTCGATCTGTACAGACTTGGCGCAGATAACCGATGGGAAAATCTCACAGCACGTGCAGGGATAGATGAACGTATATCCGACCTCACGGTCAAAGGTGATACGCTGGTTGTGCTGACCCGTTCAAAGGTGTATCATGCCGCTTATCCTTACCTCTCTTTTCACTCTCACGAAATCAAAGAGCCGGAAGGATACGTTGCGAAAACCTCTCTGTTCCGTACATTTTGGCTGCTACACAGTGGCGAGCTATTCGGTCTGCCGGGACAGCTATTGGTTGATTTTCTTGGGGTACTGCTTATAGTGATGTGCTTGACCGGGATAGCATTCACCTTCATCCCGAAACTCGTTCGTTACAGACGCAAGAAACAGCTGGCGATAAAACCTGCAATGAATGCTCTCAAGCTCTCTATCAAGTGGCACAATAAGGTTGGCGCACTCTTCTTGGTGCTCTTCCTTGTTCTGGGCATTACGGGTACTTTTTTGCGTCCTCCGCTTCTGATTGCCATTATCCGCTCTGACGTGAAACCTCTGCCCGGCTCTGTGCTGGACGATCCTAACCCTTGGAGGGACAAACTGCGCAATTTGCGTTACGATGCCAACACTTCCGACTGGCTGTTGTACACCTCTTCCGGATTTTTCTCTCTTGCTTCTTTGGATGCTGTTCCTCGCCCTGTCGCTTACACTCCTCCCGTCAGCGTGATGGGTATAAACTGTATGGAGCCTGCTCCAAACGGCTGGACGGTGGGATCTTTCAGTGGACTTTTTTCCTGGGACAGGGTCAATGGTGTTATCACGGACCGTCAGACCGGAGAGGTGGTACCGAAAAAGAGAAAGCCTGCAGGCAGACCTGTATTTAATAATCAGGTCAGCGGATACAGTAGAGACTTTTCTGCCGGCAAAGAGATTGTGTTCAGCTATAATACCGGAGCGCAAACATCGGACGGATCAGCCTTTGCAGAGATGCCGGAGATCCTTAAAAAAGGAAGACTCTCACTATGGCATACTGCTTTGGAGATACACGTTGGGCGTGCATACAATCCGGTGATCGGGCCTTTCTCGGATCTCTTTATCTTTCTGTTCGGACTCCTTTTTACCTTTATTCTTATCTCAGGTTACATCGTTTACAGACACTCTTACAAGCGCAATAGAAAGAGAGGAGCAAAGAGCCGGAAGCCGTAATGGTCGAATTTCAGGAGCGTTTCTCTGTCGGGAAATTGATACTGAGCTGTTTGAATGTCTTCGTTCCGTCTTCAAACAGAATCTCTATCTTGATGATGTGTTTCAGCTCTTTTGTCGGTTTTGGGGCGATCTTCAGACGGCATAGCGTCATCTCGCCCAAGCCAAGAAGACGGCAAGAGGAGAAGTCGAACTTGGACAATAAACACTCTATCCTGCCTGCAAGCTCTTCCACATTAGGGTCTTCTTTTTTGATCGGCTCGAATTTTTGTTTCTTCTCATCCCAGGCAAACTCTTCCTTATACCCCGATTGGATAAACGGATCAAGAGCATTGGAGTAGAAGATTATAATATCATTCAGAGAAGCTCCTGCCGGATGAGCATCGTCCCATGCCGCGTCACTTGTTACGTTTATCCCGGTAATGGCATTTGAGTTATAGTAGTATCTGTAGCTGCGACCAAAGGATCGGAAAGCATCTCCTTTGATAGTATAGGTAAGAGCATCGTACTTTGTATCCTTGTTTTTATTGCATAACGCCTTGTATCCGGCGAGATCTTCACCTTTGGAATCCCAGCCCAAAACCAGCACGCTATGTGCCCATCGGATGTTGATGGAGTTCTCATAGGAGTAATAGGTCGCTTCCAGATTTTTTGCATTATCCAGATAGCCCAACACGTAATGGGGGATATGTATCTTCCCTTCCTCGAATCGTCCGCCTCTGAATAGCCAATTGCAGCCTTGAAACATCAGTACCACAAGAGCGGAAAGGAGTATCAAATATGCTTTTTTCATAGGTTGTTCTGTTGTTTTGAGACTGTTAGTTCTCGAATAAAACTCTCATACTCCACAAAGATACTATTTTATGCATTAGATGCTGAATCTTATATAGGGGAAATCTATCCTATTCCGAAGAGAGGTGTAGTGGAAAGTGTCTGTCCAGAAACTCTCTCAGCGGTTTTGGAAAAGCTATTCTGTTGTGCGACTCAAGGGGAATGGAAAAGAACGGAGGCATTGGCAGTTCTTCCTTTTTCTGCTCCGAAGTATATATCTGTATGTTCAGTCTGCGGTGTGTCAGCTGGTGTGTCGTCTCCCATAACAGCTCATATCCCGGAGAGTCTGTATCCTCCGGAGAGAGCGTCGGAAACTCATGCAACGCCTTCCAGATACTCTTCTTGTCTCGCTGCCGCACTATCAGCTCCCCATCTTGAGAGAAGCAGAGAAGGTACCGGATGCTCTCCTCCTTTACCGCCACACGCTTCTCCTTTCTGGGCAGAAGATCCACCAGATCCGCTTTGCGAGCCAGACACTCACGCTCTAAGGGGCACTCTTCGCAGACAGTCCCTTTAGGGCGACATTGCAATGCCCCAAAATCCATGATTGCCTGGTTATAGAGAGCAGGTTCATTCTCATCCATGTACTCCTGAGCCATATCTGCAAAGAGCTTTTTCCCTGCTGTGGTGTCTATCGGAGTATCTATGCCGTTGAAGCGGGAAAGCACTCGATAAACATTCCCATCCACTACGGCAACAGCTTCACCGAATGCAATGGATGCAATAGCTGCAGCGGTGTATGCCCCCACACCTTTAAGCGTGAGCAGCTCTCGGTATGTGGAGGGAAAGATGCCCCCTTTCTCGTTGCAGATCTGCCTTGCTGCCTCCATCATGTTGTGCGCACGAGAGTAATAGCCCAACCCTTCCCACAGATGTAAGACCTCCTCTTCGGGAGCTTCCGCAAGCGATCGGACTGTCGGATAACGCTCTACAAAACGGAGATAGTAACCCCATCCCTGCTTTACCTGTGTCTGTTGGAGGATGATCTCGGATATCCATATCTTGTACGGATCTTGGGTCTGTCTCCAAGGCAGATCTCTACCGTTTTCCGAGTACCACCGTAAAAGAGAAGAGCGAAAGAGGCTTGCCCTTTCGCTCTTCTCTTTTGTTCTATTTTTCTCTACTCCTTTAAGGAACATCGGACACACTTAGATGTTGTACAATGAGCTTATAGACTCGTGGCAGGATACCCGCTTGATGGCTTCCGCAAACATATCCGCAACGCTGAGGATGCGTACATTATGGCACTCTTTACGGTATGGAATGGAGTCTGTGAAGATCATTTCCGACAAGGCAGACGCTGCAACACGTTCGGTTGCCGGGTCGCTCATCACGGCGTGGCTGGCTATCGCACGGACGCTCTTCGCTCCATTTTCCAGCATGAGGTTGGCTGCCTTGGTGATTGTTCCTGCTGTGTCTACGATGTCATCGATAAGCAGAACATCTTTTCCTTCTACTTCCCCTATGATGCGCATCTCTGCAACCTCATTGGCTTTAAGCCTGCTCTTGTGGCAGATAACCATTGGGACTCCCAGATAGCGGGCATAAGAGTTGGCACGCTTGGTACCACCCACATCCGGAGTTGCGATAACGAGATTGTCCATGCTCAATGTCTCCTGAATGTAGTTGGAGAAGACATTCGATGCGTAAAGGTGATCCACAGGGACATTAAAGAATCCCTGAATCTGATCGGCATGAAGGTCCATGGTGATCAAGCGACATATTCCGGCAGCACAAAGCATATCGGCTATCAGCTTGGCACCGATGGAGACACGAGGTTTATCCTTACGGTCTTGACGCGCCCAACCGAAGTAAGGGATGACAGCCACGATATAGTGGGCACTTGCACGCTTTGCCGCATCTATCATCAGCAAAAGCTCCATAAGATTATCCGATGTCGGTACCGTACTCTGTACCAAATAGACATCTTTTCCACGAATGGACTCTTCATAATAGACACTGAATTCTCCGTCTGCGAATCGGTCTACTTGCATCTTTCCAAGTTCACAACCGAGGCTTTGACATATTTTTTCTGCCAAGTATCGGGAGTTTGTTCCTGAGAAGATCAGAAAATCTCGTTCTTTACTCATATTCAGATTTTAATAGGTATATGTAGAATATATGGGGTGTCCCAAATATGTTACAAAAATACAAACAATTTCTATAGGAGCAAGGCGGGAAGAGAAAAGCCTTGCAGGGTAAACAGCCTTCGGACAAAAGAGCTTTGTTTCCTCTCTTGGATAGTAGCTTTCTTGCCGGTTTGCTCTTCTCTTTTTCTCTCATTCCATGATGAAAAAAGGGTCTGAGAGCATATAAAACTTCTTCTGAACAGGTAAAAAAGTCTCTTTGAACCTTATCAAATCCTCACTTCAAGGCTTGAATGGTAAAAATCAAGGCTCACTTTCTGCAATTCAGGTCTTGAATCTTGCTGTTCCAACCTTGATTTTCTTGTTTGAATCTGTTCAGACTCTTTTTTTATTACTATAAGAGAAAGTTTTGAACGGGATAAGAAAATAATTGCGCAGCGGATACAACCATAAAAAGAGAGGGCTACCCGATGAAAATATCGGATAGCCCTCTCTTCTGTTTGCGAATACGGAGTGTCGAATCCGCAGATATTTTAGAGGTTTACTTCTTAAACTCCAGCTTGGATAGCTTATTCCAGTGACCGCGAGTAAAGTCCGGAATCTCTACCGGAGCAGAACCGTTGTCGAGAGAAATCTCTGTAAGCGGAATCAGACAGCACCACTCTGCAAGGTCGTACACGTCCATATCCAAAGGAAGACCCTTTTGTAGACAGTAGATCAAGCGATAGTCCATGATGAAGTCCATACCACCGTGTCCTCCGACACGCTTTGCAGTCTCTTCAAGTTCTACATCCACGATCGGGTGGCGGTATTTTTCCATCAACTGCTTGCGTACTTCGTCCGGAACAAAGTTGTGTGTGTCGAGATCTTCGTGGTTCAGGGTAGTCTCCTTATCCAGATCCTTTCCGCTAAGAGCAAAGCCCGGAGTGGGATATTTATTGGCAAATCCTTTTGTCCCGGAGATTTGATACAGACGGTTATATGGTCTTGGAGAAGCAACGTCATGCTGAATCATGATGGTCTTACCCTTTTCGGTGCGGATCATTGTCATCGTATGGTCGCCGTTGCGGAAGTCTTTTACCTCTTCTCCTGTTCTCTCTTTGATAAGAGCCGGAATCTGCAAAGGCTTTGTGTCCATGCTGACAAGGTAGTTGAGTTTATCTCCACGGTGAATGTTCATCGCCTGACAAACCGGGCCGAGACCGTGTGTAGGATATACATCGCCTCTGTGCTTGCGGTTGTAGTCCAGTCTCCAGTCGTTCCAGTATGCGCTCCAGAAGTCGTTCAGAGAGTGGATATACGCGCCTTCGCCATGTATCACCTCACCAAGCAGACCTTGTTGAACCATGTTCAGAGTAGTAAGCTCGAAGAAGTCATATACGCAGTTTTCAAGCTGCATACAGTGTTTCCTTGTGCGTTCGGAAGTGTTGATAAGATCCCAAATCTCTTCCATGGTCATCGCAGCAGGTACTTCGATAGCCACGTGCTTGCCATCGTTCATCGCCTGAACACCCATCTTCGCGTGTGAAGACCAGTCTGTGGCGATGTAGATAAGATCCAGATTTTCCATTGCAGAGAGCTTACGCCATACCGCAGTGTCTCCATAAAATTCTTGAGCCTTGGGCAAGCCTGCTTCCACAAGCTTTGCATTGACCTTCTCTACACGATCCTGCTCTACGTCGCATAGTGCCACGATCTCCACTCCCGGTATGTTCATCATGCGATATACGGCACCGGGGCCTCTCATACCAAGTCCTATAAATCCGACTCTTACGGTAGGAAGCGGTTCGGTGGCAAGCTCCAATACGTGCTCCTGACCTGCCGGTCTTTCCGGGACTTCGACTTTAATGATGTTGTCTTTTTCGGACGTCGATTTCTCCGAAGGCGTACAAGCAAACATGGCTACTCCCATAAGAGCTGCCAACACTAAGCTTGTGAGCTGTTTAATCTTCATGTTCTTATAAGTTTTATGTGTTATGGAATATACGATTCTATGTTTGAGCCTCGTGGCAAAACATCCTCCCAAAGGTACAAAATAATGTTGAATAATAGCCTTTTAGAGGTTTTGCCTGCTTTTTACTTGGATACCCCGGAAAGGCATTTCTCTATCTCATGACGGAGTAGAGAGGTTGGCAGCCCCATCACATTGTAGAAAGATCCTTCCACTTTCTCTACCGCTATGAGCCCTATCCACTCTTGTATGCCGTATGCACCGGCTTTGTCCAGAGGGGAGTAGGCGTCCACATAGTAGCGGATGGTCTCTTGGGAGAGGGGGCGAAAATATACTTTTGTCACGGCACTTGTCTTACAGACCCTCCCTTTATAGGATAGCACCACGCCGGTAATCACTTCGTGCATTTTCCCGGACAGGAGCGAGAGGATGCGTACAGCGTCTTCTTTATCTTTCGGTTTGCCTATGATCTCTCCATCGAGGAGGACTATCGTGTCTGCCGTAATGAGCAGCTCGTCTTTTGAAACCAACGGACCTATGGCACGAGCCTTTTTCTCTGCCAAAAATTCAGGGACTTTTCTTGGGTCCATCTCGGGAGAAAAGTCCTCTTGACAGGGTGCGGTGCGAACCTCTATCTTATACCCCATTTTCCGAAGAAGATCTTTTCTTCTTGGGGAGCTGCTTCCAAGTATTATCTTAGTACGTGGCATATTTTGTTATTCTATATTTACCATCCAAAGGCATCCCCGGTTAGCCATAGCCCTTTGGCTTTCATCAACTGTTCCAATACGTCTCTGGCAACTCCCATGCCTCCTTCCACCGGAGAGATGTAGTGCGCTATTGCTTTCACTTCAGGAGCAGCATCGGCAGGTGCAACGGCGAGTCCGCTACGCGACATTACCGGTATGTCCGGAATATCATCGCCTACATAGATCACCTCATGAGGCTGTAGCCCGGTCTTTTGTAAGAAGTCTTCCCACTGCTCTGTCTTGTTGGAGGCTTTCATATAGACGTGCGTCATGCCGAGTGCATTGTATCGCAACGGCAGGGAGGGAGAATAGCCTCCTGTGATGATACCTAAAATGAGCCCTTGATCTGTGGCTTGCTTGATGGCATAGCCATCTCGAACATTCACGGTACGCTTTGGAATGCCACTCTCATCCATATCGATGGTGGTCTTGGAAAGTACTCCATCGACATCGAATATGACTGCTTTGAATGGTCTTAGGTCTTCTAAAATTCTACTCATCTGAATCTTTTGTGTGGTGCGACAACTGTTGGATGTTATGGCTAACGCTCCTATACACTTCGGTAAGCGAAGGCAAGCCCTCCTCTTCCAGCAGTGAAAGGTGGCGCGAAAGCACGTTACGGTCTCCTCTTACCGCCGGTCCGGTCTGGCTCTTATCCGCTCCCATCTCCATCGCTTTAGCCATGGTCTCTTGTATGAGAGGGTTCAGAAGGGTCTCTTCCAGCCCATACCTCTTGAGCAGAAGGGCTGCGGAGTGCAGCATATTATTGGAAAAGTTGCAGGCAAAAACCGCTGCGAGGTGCAGGATAAGCCGTTCTCCGGAACCGGTCTCCCTGATCTGCTTGCTCTGAAGAGCAGAGGCAAGTGTCTGTATAGCCTCCTTTGCTTTTTCGTCGGAAGCCTCTACGAACAGAGGAACATCGGACATATCCAACGCTCTGGAGCGTGAAAACGTCTGCAACGGATAGAACACACCGATATGGGGATGGGGAGAAAGTGTCTGCATGGGAATGCTTCCTGCCGTGTGCAGAAGCACTGCATCGGGAGAGATATGCCGGCAAAGCTGCCCGGCAAGAGCGGCTAAGGCGGTGTCCGTAACGGACAGGAGGTAGATGTCTGCCGTTCGGGGAAGCTCTTCCACTCTTGTTACTCCTTTGGTGTCGAGCTTCCGAGCCAATGCTTCTGCGTGCTTTGCCGTGGCACTCATCACGCCCAAACATCGGAGATTAGCCTTTGAGAGAGCTGTCCCTATGTGGGTGGCGACATTGCCGGAGCCTACAAGACAGAAGGTGTACATGGAGAGCGGAATCAGTCTTCTATATCCTTAAATGTGTCTATGGATACACGTCCCCAGTCTATCTCTATATCACGGAATGCGAGATCTTCATCATTGGCAGGGACACCGAGTGCAAGGATGCAGAGGACTCCTATGCTCGGAGGGATGTTCAGTACTCTCTTCACGACGGCTTCGCTCTCTTCTCCGTCGGGAGAGGTGGAGTCTGCCACGTGTATCCAGCATGAGCCAAGCTCCAGATCGGTAACGGCGAGCTGCATCATAGTGGCAGCGATGGCGGCTTCTGCTTCCGGACGGCGCGACTTATTGAGATCCACAGCCACAACGATAGCCAACGGAGCTTCTGCCAAAAACTTACTGCCCATCTTCTTACTCTTGGACAACGCTTCCAGCGTGCTCTTATCTTCTACTACAATAAAACGTGTGGCGTTGGTACTCATCGAGGATGGCGCACGAAGCCCTACCTCTAATATCTCCTGTACAGCCTCTTGAGGGACAGGGACGGGAGCAAACTTGCGAATGCTTTTACGCTTGGAGGATATAAAATGTACGTGACTCATATCTTTCTTCTTTTGTTGTCTGTTAGGTGTCTGATGCCTGACACAAAACCTTGTTGTAAAGGCTTCACGAAGATAGTTATATTTTCCGTAAAAGAGGGAAGAGATGTTCCCTCTTCAGGTACTCTTTTAGGCTCTTTTAAGGAGAACTTTTATATAAAAACGGAGAGCCGGAGTTCCTCTTTTTTGCTCCGCTTTTTCTCCCGGTTGGAGGGCATGAAAAAATGAAGAGGTGTATTAACTCTTTTATATTCAAATGTATATGGAAAATCGCGAATTTGGAAAAAATTTTTTCTCAGTCCGTTTCATGGGCGCTTTTCGCGTTAATAGGTGTAAATTTCAATGCCTGCGCCTGTGAATATTTCCTAATAAAGAAATCTGCCTTTTTAGGTACATTTTAAGGTGAAAATGCTTAATTGGTTGATATTGAGAGTTTTGATGTTTTTGGCTAAATACTTTAATTGAAACCGGTAAACGTATTAAATGAAATCGGTAAATACGTTTACCGGTTTCGTTTAATACGTTAAGCCGACAAAATATACTGCTTTATCGTTTTGGATGAATAGGTATCGGAAATTGTGTTAATAAAACAGCTCCGATTTAACAGTTTGGTCGTGCTCTGAAAACGACCCCTCCGATCAAAATAGAGAGAGGGAAAAAAGAGAGCTTTTTTTGGTACTAAATATATAAAAACAGAGCTGTGGTGCGGAATGGAAACATAGGTTAAAAATAGGAAATTCGGGAAAGGTATCATCGTTTTTCTTTACATTCGTATATACAAACTGTTGTTTTATGTCGGATAAGAGAAGAACATTGATAACGGGAGCATCCGGAGGTCTTGGTATGGAGATTGCGATGCTGATGGCGAGCAATGGTCATCACCTCGTTTTGGTAGCAAGAAACGAGGAGAGATTGCTTTCTTTGAAGCTCTACATAGAGCAGTCCTTCGGGGTCTCTGCCGATATCGTTGCCATGGATCTTGCTCTTGTCGAGTCTCCTCGCAGGCTTTACGATCTGGTTAGAGAGCAAGGCTTCGAGATAGAGATCCTTGTAAACAATGCGGGGTTTGGCGATTTTGCTCCGTTTTGTACCTCCGATCTGAAAAAACAACAGGAGATGATCGCTCTGAACATCTCTGCCGTGGTGGAGCTTTGTCATCTTTTCGGACAGGAGATGGTATGGCTCAAGAAGGGGCGGATACTGAATGTTGCCAGCATTGCGGCTTTTCAGCCCGGTCCGTACATGAGTATTTATTATGCGACAAAGGCGTTTGTCCTCTCTTTTTCCGAAGCTCTTGCAACAGAGCTGGAGGGAACGGGTGTTTCCGTGACGGCTCTATGCCCCGGACCTATACGGACGGGCTTTGAGGCGAGAGCCGATCTCTTGGCTTCGGGACTGTTTAGGAATCTAAAGGTGAGCGAGCCTCAAGATGTGGCGCGATTTGGTTACGAAGCAATGATGAGAGGGCAGGTGGTTGCCATTCATGGCGTATGGAACCGGCTGTTGGTCTTTTCGGGAAGATTTGCTCCAAGGAGTTGGGTACGGAATATGGTACGTCGCATACAAGCATAAACAGAACGGAAAAAAGTGTTACTATTGTCTCTCGAAAAGAGATAAGGCGTGAAGAAACGAAACGGAATAGAAAATAAGGATTAGAAAACAGACAGAAAGTTTTACACAATAGTCGCCCTTCGTGATAAAGCACCGACCTGTCGGTGGATCTTTGAGCATATAAAGTATGGAGAGCTTGTGATAGAAGAAAAGGGCGATGGTGGCAAAAAGATACTTTAGGTATGATGTACACAAAAGAAGAACATAGGGCTTCCCTGAGTGGAGCCATGCTACTTCTCTTTTTGGTCGCTTTCGGAACGGTTTCTTGTAAGCAGGAGAGCGGTATTAAAGTGCCTCAAAAGAAAGAGCAGATCGGACTTACTTTTTCTGCAAACTTTGCAGACGAGAGTTTACGTGCCCTTGATGGAGAGTGGGCATCCGGAGATAAAATCGGAGTCTTTACGAGAATGAGCCGTCCGGAAGCTGTATGGAACAAAGGAGAGCTGATAGCAGATAATAATCTGTTTATAAATGAGACAGGCGGCAGCCGTGCCATTTTCCGCCCGGCTTCGAGTTCGGACGAGATACATCTGATGGAAGGGCAGAAGATAGACATACTTGCCTACTATCCGCATAGAACTCCCCTCGATGAGAAGAGTGTTTCGCTTTCCGTTTCGGATCAGTCTGCTCCGGAGCAGATCAATCTTCTATATGCCGATAATCTGAATGGTATCACCAGTAAAAGCAGTGCAGCGGATCTGGTCTTCCGCCATGCGTTGTCCAAAGTGCGTTTTAATGTGCGCTCTACCGATGGCTCTTCTCTTGAAGGATTGCAGGTAACTCTGCAGGGATTTCCTACAAAAGGGCGTTTTGACCTCCTCTCTCGCACATGGAGTATAGAGCCGGCGGCCGGAGAGACTGTTACGGCCAAGATAGACGGAACAGGATCGGAGGTGAGAGCCGAAGCGTTCATCCTGCCTTCGGAAAAGAGTAGTGCAATGCGAGTGCTGTTTAAGCTGCCTTCCGGAAAAGAGTATATATGGAATATCCGTGTGGATAGCCATGCTTTTCAGATGGGATATGAATATAGTTATGGTATCAATCTTAAGCCGGGAGGACTTATCCCGGACGACAAGGTCGGTTATCGGGAGCTGCCCCAAAAGCGTTCTTTGCCCAATACGCTCGTTCATACTCACTTCTCAACCGAGCTGAATGGTGCAAGAAACTACACATTCCTGCTCGACACCAAGCTTAAGTTTGCCTATTGGGTGGCTTATCCTCTCCACGGATTCTATTTGGGCAACTTCAAGAGATTGAATAACTTTGACTTTGACCCCGATGTCCCGAAAGAGTATCAGGCTCGTCTTGATAAGAGAGGGTATCAGAGCAAGGATGGAATAAAGTATGATAGAGGGCATCAACTCCCAAGCGGAGACAGGACAGCAGGTCGAAAGCTGAACGATGCTACCTTCTATGCAACCAATATGACACCTCAAGCAAGCGATCTGAACCAGCGGATCTGGCAGAGATTAGAGGGACAGATCAGAACATGGCAAGCCGGACTGGTTGCCAATGGAGTGGGAAAAGATACGCTATATGTGGTTACCGGAGCCGGTATGGAGGATGGCGAACCGGTACACATGGCTCAGGATAATGACGGACGCGATTGTCCTGCTCCGCACTATTACTATAAGGTGCTGGCTAAGATGGACAAACATGGAGAATTTCATACGATAGGATTTATCATGAAAAATACTTCCGAGATTTCAGGTGATAATTATATGAAATACAAGTGTACGGTAAAGGAGGTGGAAAGAAAGACCGGATTTACCTTTTTCCCATTCTTGAAAGATGAAGTGAAGAATAAAATAGAAGATCATCTTTGGTGATATATACAGAGTATTTATTGAGTTTTAATCCCATAAAATGAATTAAAAATGAAACTTAAACAACTACTATTAGGAGCTCTGGGCGTATTTGCCCTTGCTGCTTGTAACAGCAAGCCGGATATGCCGACGGATGGTTTCGGAAAAGAACCTGTGGCTTTCAAATCGTCCATCATCGGTTCTACTTCTCGTGCAACAGAGACGGCTTTTGAAGCGAAAGATCAAATCGGCGTTTATATGCTGCCTGCTGCCGGAGAAGCAAAAGAGAATGCGGCATATATTACCGCAGAGGGTGGAGCAGAGGCACTATTTGTCCCCAAAACAGAAGGCGATAAGATCCTTCTCCCGGAGGATGGAATGAATGTCGATTTCGTGGCTTATCATCCTTACCGAGCAGATGTAAATCAGAGGAAGATCAAGTTGGATGTGTCGAATCAGTCTGACCAAAAGGCTTTGGATTTGATTTATGCCAACAATCTGAAAGGAGTAAACAGTATGACTCCTACATCTCAGTTCAAACTCTCTTTCCGTCATCAAATGAGTTTTGTACAGTTTGTATTCACTCCGAAGGCTAAAGAGAAAATTGTAAAGATTCTTTCTGTCGGTATCTCCGGCTTCCATAGAAAGGGACAGTTCAACCTTCAAGATGGAGCATTCTCCGATTATGAAGAAGCAGAGGTGGTATGGGCGAAGCTCTCTGAAGACGGCTACTCGTTCTCTTCAGTCCTAATCCCTCAAAATGATGTGGAGATGAAGCTGTATCTTTCCGATACCGGCGGTAAGAAGTATCACTGCGATTTTAGCAGAATGAATTTTGAGAGAGGTAAGAGATACACCTTTACGCTGAATATCACACCGGAAGGAAATATTGAGGTAAACGAATTGGGTACTGTAATAGAACCATGGAGTGATGTAGATGGCGGTACTCACGAACTGCGTCCGGAAAAGAAAGAGTTTGCAATAACTCCTTCCGAAGCTACGATAGAAGCTGCTTCGACCTCTCCGATAACTGTGAATGTAACCGCAGGAGAGGGTGTTGCCTGGAATGCTTCAACATCGGAAAGCTGGGTGTCTGTATCTCCTCTTTCCGGTACCGGAAACGGACAGTTTGTGGTTTCTCCATCTCCCAATACCGACAGTCAAGAGCGTAAAGCAATCATCCGTGTACAGGCAGGAGAAGAGACATTGCAGTTTACTCTCACTCAAAAAGGTGTCAATCCGGATCCATCTCCCGAAGGAGCTCTTTTCAAAGAAGGGTTCGGCAATATGCCTAAAGGCTCAAAGGATAAAGCTGAAACGTTGGATGACCTATTGAAGTATATAGATACAGAAAACAGAGATAAGGGGTATCTTTATGAGATCTCCGGTGCAGATGTTCGTGCTACCTCTCATTTGGATGGGCATATCTGGCTTCCTAAGGAGCCTGATACCTTCTTCCAAGTCGGTAATATCTCTGTTCCGGGAGAAGCAAATACACTTGTATTGACATTCGATCTCGCTACAAATAAGTCGGGGGATACAGAAAGTGTTTTGGAAGTGATAGTAGGAGGTAAAACTCAAAAGGTATCTCTCACCAATCCTAAGCAGAACGAGTATCAGCAGAAGAGTGTCGAGATAGTCGCTCCGACACTGACAGAAGGAAAGATCTCCATTAAATTCAATTCAAAAGGAGCCGAAAATAAAAATGGTTTTAGAGTGGATAATATTGTTCTCAAGAAGAAGTAATAGATCCATCTGAAGAGAATATAATGATAGGGAGAGGTGTATAAAAAACGCCTCTCCCTATTTTTTATTCAAAATATGCTCTATATTGTCTTTTGTGTGCATTTATTTGAAATGATGAATCTGTTTTTGATGATTTTTCTGCCTTTATTTTGATATTAGTGTGCTTGTTTATGTAATTATTGGTCTTGTTTTTGTTTTTTTATCATTTTGATTTTTGATTATTGTGTCCAAATATATTATCTTTGCGCTCGAATTTAAGAAAACACACACAATAAATATTATTCAATAGATTTAATTAGTTCATGAAAAGGCAATTTTTTTATTTGTCGCTATTGCTTGTGCTCATCACCAGCATAGTGGGGGCATGTACGCAAGTAGATGTAGTAATGCCTAAAGGTCCAAAGGGAGATACAGGTTTGTCTGCCTTTGAATTTTGGAAAGAGAAAGTAGCAGATGGTACTATAAACTGGCCTAAAGATCAAGTAGGCGTAGCCGACTATTTCAAATTTTTGAAAGGTAAAGATGGTCAGAATGGAAAAGACGGAAAGAATGGTCAAAGTGCATACGAACAGTGGAAGGAAGCGGTAGCAACCGGAACTGTTGATGATCCGCACAATCCAGGAAAGAAGTGGGATGCTAATAAGAATAGTGTAGTTGACTTCTGGAGATTCCTTACAGGCGCAACAGGAGAAGCGGGAAGAACACCGCATATCGGCCCTGACGGCAACTGGTGGATAGGAGATAAGAATACCGGAGTTGCTGCAAAAGGGAAAGACGGTCAAGATGGTAAGGATGGACAAGACGGCAAAGATGGTGTCTCTCCACATATCGGTCCTGATGGTAACTGGTGGATTGGAGATGTAAACACCGGTGTTCCTGCCAAAGGTAAAGATGGTAAGGATGGCCAAGACGGTCAAGATGGTGTTTCTCCACGTATCGGTCCTGATGGTAACTGGTGGATCGGAGATGTAAATACCGGTGTTCCTGCCAAAGGTAAAGATGGTCAGAATGGTCAAGATGGTCAAAACGGACAAGATGGAGTCTCTCCACGTATCGGTCCTGACGGTAACTGGTGGATTGGAGATGTAAATACCGGAGTTTCTGCTCGAGGTAAAGACGGTCAAAATGGCCAAGATGGCAAGAATGGCGAAAATGGTAAGAGTGCTTACGAAATGTGGGTTGATACCGTAAAAGCCGGTTGCGAAGGTAGCGCAGCACCTGTTATGGACCCTCATAATCCGGGCTATGAATGGCCATGCGAAAAGACAAGCCTTGCAGACTTCTGGCATTATCTTCGTGGTAGAAATGGTGAAGATGGTAAGGATGGTAAAGACGGTAAAGATGGTAAAGACGGAGAGAATGGAAAGGATTCCAGCGGTCTTGTAACTGGCAAGGCTAACGTCGTAGCTCAATACTACAATGCATCTTTGAAAGAGTATGTAGATCCGGAAGATGGCGGTGTATGGTACATCGTTTATGACAAGGAAGGAAAGCCTGCTCCTGCGGGAACAGAGGTAGATAATATGCCTGCTATGCCGGGACAAAAGTTTGTTACCGATACCGATGGCCGATTCAAAGTTTCGGTAGATAAGTTGCCATATAAGAAGCCGGAAGCAGAAAGACTTGGTTCTACTCGTGTTAAGATTGGAGGAGAAACCATGGAGTCTGCAAAGAACACACTTGTACCAAACAAGATAAAGACCAGAATATCCACAGACCTTGTTTACCTGCGTCAGCAGACTCACGTCAATCTTGGAGGTGGTAGCTATCCTTTTGCACACTTTACTGCAGTGCATTACAAGTACGAGCGTGAAGTAGATGGTGTTTGGGGTGAATATCCGGCAGAGTTGCCGAAACCTGAGTTTGGAACAGGTAAAGTAAATGATCCTACTCAACTTCCAACGATCGAAAACATCACATTCAACGATGAGACGAAAAGATGGCTCGTATCTAAGGATGGTTACTATGCAGACTTCAATCAAGCAAGAGATAAGAACATTGTGATGATTATACGTCCTATCGTTCTAATGGATATAGAGAAGACAGGACCACTTCCTAATCCTGCAATTCATGACTATAATAAGAGAGTGTTGCAAGTAAGACAGTATGAGTGGAACGGTCAGAAGAACTACTTTACTATTGTCGGTGAAAGATACTTCTACGGAGAGAAGCCGGTTCTTCCTGAGCCTATACACGTTCCGGAAATCCATCCTACTCCGGTCTTTACCGGATCGAAGATAGCTGTCGTACATGGCCAGACTACTATCTGGGGAGAACTTGATGTTATAGACCGTTTGCCGGACTTCTATTTGAAGTACAAACTGGAACCAACTCCTGTAAAAGTTTGGACATCAGACAAACTTCCGGGCAGCTTGTTAAGAGATACTCCTTCATACAGAAACAACTTCAAGTATAAGATCGTATCATTCAAGCGAGAAGGAAACAACAATGTTACGACCGAAACAGATATCTCTCTTAAGGATAACAATCCTCTTTACAAGCTTCTTGCACCACGTGATGGCGGTGTTTGGTCTGTAATGAGCTATCTGGAGGGAGACCGTTATGGACAGTTGACTCAGGTTAAGAAGGATGAGAGAATCCTTGGTGCCGGATATTCTCCTTATAGAGCTCTTCCATACTACATCACTACTATTCAAGATCCGAAGTTTGAGTTCAAAGACTTCTATGGTGTAAATGCTCCTATTGTTATTCCTCAGCAAGATCTTCCTTGATCATAAACGAACAAGTGTGGGATATCACCATCAGGATGTAATAGATAAAACAACAAGACAATGAAAATAAGATATACAATATATACACTTGCCGCTTTGGCTCTTGGGTTCTGCAGTACTACGCTGCAAGCCCAAGAGGCTAAGCCTGCGAAGAAAGCGTGGGAAGTAGGTGTCGGAGGTGCTCTTATCAACTGGAACAGAGTCTCTATCTCCGGATTTGAAAGCAGACAAGACGACTACTTCTACAACTTCAGAGTAGATCATCTTATGGGAGGCGCAAAGCTATACGTAGCCAGAGAGCTGAACAAGTGGTTCTATCTCGATCTTCAAGGAACTATGGGTATCACATACAACAACCCCGAACAGACAGGAAAGTCGGGCAAGCACAGCTTCTTGTTTATGGGAGGTCCCGGTTTGCAGTTCAGACTTAGTCCGCTATTCGGATCCGAGTATGTAGAGCCCTATTTAAGAGTCGGAGCCAACTATCTTTGGAAAGATTTTCAAGCGAGAAACATAGGACGTTTCAGTCAGGATCCTACAGGACAGGCAGGCTGGTCGTCTAAAGACACTTGGAATGGCAAGGATAAGTTGGAGGACAAGAACCAATTCTTCCCCATCTCAGTTGGTGCCGGTGTCAATGCCTGGCTTAACAACAGCGTGGGTCTTGGGCTTCAAGGAGAGTATATCATGCCTATACGCAAGGAGCTTCCTCGCTTTGCACAGGTTTCTCTCAATGTCCTTTTCCGCTTCGGAGGCAAAGACAAGCGTCCGCAGCCACGTATAGAATATGTGGAGGTAGAAAAACCGGTCGAAAAGATCGTGGAGAAGATTGTAGAGAAGAAGGTCTTTGTGGAGGCAGAACCACAAGTAGGTAATCTTTTGGAGAATATCAACTTCGGTTTCGACAGATACGACTTCACACCGGAATCTGAAAAAGCATTGGATAATGCTGCTAAGATGTTGAAAAAGCAGTCTGGTCAATACTTCCTTATTACCGGTTATACCGATGCTCAAGGCAATCAGGCATACAATCTTGAGCTTTCTCGCAAGCGCGCACAAGCTGTGGTCAATGCTCTTATCGAGAGAGGTGTACCTGCAAGCATGCTGAAGTGGAGAGGGGTAGGCAAGAAAGTGAATGCCGTACCTGCATCCGAGTCTGACGATGTTCGTGAAGGAGACAGAAAGATAACCATAGAGCGTGTTTCTAACATCGCTTTCTGGAACAAACTCCCATAACAAGAAGATAATAAGAACCGGTGGAGCGCGCTGCTCCGAACTGTTCTTTAGCAATAGAAGAGCTATGCCAAGCGTAAGTTTGGCATAGCTCTTTTTTTGTGGCAAAACGTCAAGATCTTTCATGTTTGCCGCCAAAGAAGGAGAGGTAAAAAGGGCTTTCTTTTTACGTCTTGTCTTTTCCCGATTCTCGGCAACATTAAAGCTTAAATTCGGACATACGATATTCGGTTTTTCCTGCCTTGAAAGAGGACTGTTTTTGCCGGAATTTTTATATAAAAACGGAGTTTGAGAGATATCGAATATTTCTGTTGGAAACAGTTGCTTTCTGAATATATCTCCTTCGGGTTGTCGCTTAATCTGTTTGTTTTCAGTGAGATTTGAAAAATTGCGAATTTGGAAAAAATTTTTTCTCAGTCCGTTTCATGGGGCTTTTTCGCGTTAATAGATGTGAATTTTAACGCTCCCTCCTGTAAACGTTTCCTAATAAAGAAATCTGCCTTTTCAGGGGTATTTTAGGGTGAAAATAGATAATATGCTGATAGTTAGTGTTTTAATCATTTTGGCTAAACACGTTAATCGAATCCGGTAAACGTGTTTAATGAAATCGGTAAACGTGTTCATTGAAAAATTAAACACGTTAAGCCGGAAGAATATGCTNTTGGCTAAACACGTTAATCGAATCCGGTAAACGTGTTTAATGAAATCGGTAAACGTGTTCATTGAAAAATTAAACACGTTAAGCCGGAAGAATATGCTCGTTTAGTGTTTTTGCTTAACGAGTATCGGAATTTGTGTTAATAGAATGGGGCGGATTTAACAATTCGGTCGCGCTCTGAAAACGACCCCTCCGATCAAAATAGAGAGAGGGTAAAAAGAGGCTCTATCGGCGGTATGGAATATATAAAAATCGCTCTCTTGAAAGGGCGGTTTTAGAGCAGTTTTAACAGGGGTATATTACCTCAAAAAGAGTATCGTTTTTTCTCTTCAGGATAGAGAAAAGTATCTCCCTTCCGGAAGTCTTCTTTTCTCAAAAGAGTTGAAATAAGGGGGGTGAAAATAATTTATCTGCTTGATTTATTGTATAATCAGATAATTATGCTTACCTTTGTGCGTTCAATCGTGTATCCTATGGCGGAGATACGATAAAAGAAGTATCAAATACGATATAACACAGAAATAAAAACAGTTTTAAAATGCCTACAATTCAACAGTTAGTTAGAAAAGGAAGGAAAACAATCGAAGAGAAAGGAAAGTCTCCTGCTCTTGACTCTTGTCCGCAGCGTCGTGGCGTTTGTGTGCGTGTGTACACCACAACACCTAAGAAGCCAAACTCGGCAATGCGTAAAGTGGCACGTGTGCGTCTGACAAATGGTAAGGAAGTGAACTCTTACATACCGGGAGAAGGACACAACTTGCAAGAGCACTCAATCGTACTTGTTCGTGGTGGTCGTGTAAAAGACCTTCCGGGTGTTCGTTACCATATCGTTCGCGGTACATTGGATACTGCCGGCGTTAATGGTCGTACCCAACGTCGTTCTAAGTACGGAGCAAAGAGACCTAAGGCGTCTAAGTAATCCATCGCCTTTGTCTTGAACTCCTATACATATATAACATAGGAGGCTTCAGAAAAGCTCTCACGAGAGAGCAAAACAAAATTTCCCCTTTTCTACTTCGCTCGAAAGACGAAGAGACAATTATTACTAAACGATGTTTTGAGTAATATTGGATAGGCTCCCAAGGTTGAGTAAATGCTACGGCGGTAGTGTTGAAGACAGAAGAAGGAACAACCAATGACAAAACGAAAATTTTTAGACCAAAATGAGAAAAGCTAAACCAAAGAAAAGACAGGTGTTGCCAGATCCTGTTTTCGGTGACGTAAAAGTAAGTAAGTTTGTAAACCATCTTATGTACGATGGAAAGAAAAACTTGTCTTACGATATTTTCTATTCAGCATTAGAGATCGTAAAGACAAAGCTTCCTAACGAAGAGAAGTCTGCTCTTGAGATCTGGAAGATCGCTTTGGATAACATCACTCCTCAAGTAGAAGTGAAGAGCCGCCGTGTGGGTGGTGCTACATTCCAAGTGCCTATGGAAATCCGTCCCGAAAGAAAAGAGTCTCTTTCAATGAAGAACCTTATCGGCTACGCAAGAAAAAGAGGTGGTAAGACTATGGCGGATAAGCTTTCTGCAGAGATTGTAGATGCTTATAACAACCAAGGAGGTGCATTCAAGAGAAAAGAAGATATGCACCGTATGGCTGAAGCTAACCGTGCATTCGCTCACTTTAGATTCTAAGTTCCACTCTTATATAAAAGAAAAAGACACAGCTCACGTAATAACAATAGAAAACATTCAGAAAAACTTCTATATCTAATGCCTCATTTTGGTATGGTTACAAAAGGAATGAAGAGCACGAAGATTGCGTAGAGTTTGTGAATAGATAAGGAAAAGACAATGGCAAAAAAACAAGGAATAGAACTTACAAGAAATATCGGTATCATGGCTCACATCGATGCCGGTAAAACAACAACCTCTGAACGTATCCTGTTCTATACCGGTCTTACACACAAGATTGGTGAGGTGCACGATGGTGCAGCCACTATGGACTGGATGGAACAAGAGCAGGAAAGAGGGATAACTATCACATCTGCAGCAACAACTACATCTTGGAACTATGACGGCGATAAGTACAAAATCAACCTTATCGACACTCCGGGACACGTTGACTTTACTGTGGAAGTGGAGCGTTCACTCCGTATTCTTGATGGTGCTGTGGCTGCTTTCTGTGCGGTTGGTGGTGTTGAGCCTCAATCCGAAACAGTTTGGAGACAGGCAGACAAGTACGAAGTGCCTCGTATCGCTTATGTAAACAAGATGGACCGTAGCGGAGCCAACTTCTTTGAAGTGGTTCGCCAACTAAAGGATGTATTGGGTGCCAATCCATGTCCTATCCAAATACCTATCGGAGCCGAAGAGACTTTCAAAGGCGTTGTCGATCTTGTAACAATGAAGGCGATCTTGTGGCACGATGAAACAATGGGTGCAGACTACTCGATAGAGGATATTCCTGCAGATCTTCAAGCTGAAGCAGAAGAGTGGAGAGATAAGCTCCTTGAAACTCTTGCCGATGTTGATGATGCGATCATGGAGAAGTACTTTGAAGATCCATCAACAATCACAGAGGAAGAGATTCGTGTGGCTCTCCGTAAGGGAACACTCTCAATGCAGATCAACCCGATGCTTTGTGGTTCTTCTTTCAAGAATAAGGGAGTACAAACACTTCTAAACGCTGTTTGTGCTTATCTTCCAAGTCCGGTAGATACTCCTGAAATCGTGGGAACTCTTCCGGGTGATCCTGATACAGAAGTAGTAAGACCGACATCGCCTGATGCCCCTTTGTGTGCTTTGGCATTTAAGATTGCAACTGACCCTTATGTGGGCCGTCTATGCTTCTTCCGTGTCTATTCCGGACAGTTGGATGCAGGATCTTATGTTTATAACACAAGAAGCGACAAGAAGGAGAGAATCTCTCGCTTGTTCCAAATGCACTCTAACAAGCAAAATCCAAAAGACTTTATCGGTTGTGGAGACATTGGCGCCGGTGTAGGATTTAAGGATATTCGTACAGGAGACACACTCTGTGCAGAAGGACATCCGATGGTGTTGGAGTCTATGGACTTCCCCGATCCTGTTATCGGTATTGCCGTAGAGCCTAAGACTCAAAAAGACCTTGATAAGCTCGGTGTTGGTCTTTCTAAGCTTGCAGAAGAAGACCCGACATTTACCGTTCAAACAAACGAAGAGACAGGTCAGACCGTTATCTCCGGTATGGGTGAGCTTCACCTTGAGATCATCATTGACCGTCTTAAACGTGAGTTTAAGGTTGAGTGTAACCAAGGTAAGCCTCAAGTGTCTTACAAGGAAGCTATCTCTAAGAGCGTAGAACTTCGTGAGACTTATAAGAAACAAACCGGAGGTCGTGGTAAGTTCGCGGATATGATTGTTCGCGTAGAGCCTGCCGATGCTGAGTTTGAAGGTGAACTTCAATTTATTGACGAAGTGAAAGGTGGTAACATTCCAAGAGAATTTATTCCATCTATTCAGAAGGGATTCCTTCGCGCTATGAAGAATGGTGTGCTTGCAGGATATCCGCTTGATAAGTTGAAAGTAACCGTGATAGATGGTTCTTATCACCCCGTGGACTCTGACCAGCTTTCTTACGAAATCTGTGCTATTCAGGCGTTCAAGAGTGCAGCCGAAAAGGCAGGACCTGTACTTCTTGAACCAATCATGAAGATAGAGGTTGTAACTCCGGAAGAGAGTATGGGTGATGTGATCGGCGACCTTAACAAGCGTAGAGGTCAGGTAGAAGGTATGGAAAGCCATCGTACCGGAGCAAGAATCGTTAAGGCTAAAGCTCCTCTTGCTGAAATGTTCGGCTATGTAACAGCTTTGCGTACTATCACTTCAGGTAGAGCAACATCTACAATGACATTCTCTCACTATGCTGAGGTTTCTGCTAACATCGCTAAAGAGGTGCTTACAGAAGTACAAGGCCGTGTAGACCTTATTAAGTAATTAGAAATAGTTCATTTTTGAATCATACATATTATGAGTCAGGTAATAAGAATCAAAATTAAGTCTTACGATCATCAACTCGTAGATAAGTCGGCTGAAAAGATCGTAAAAGCAGTGAGTGCAACAGGTGTAACTATCTGTGGTCCTATTCCATTGCCAACACACAAGCGTATATTCACTGTAAACCGCTCTACTTTCGTAAACAAGAAGAGCCGTGAGCAGTTTCAGCTCTCTACATTTAAGAGATTGATCGACATCTTGAATGCTACTCCTTCAACTGTTGATGCTTTGGCGCGTTTGGAGTTGCCAAGTGGTGTTGAGATCGAGATTAAGACAAATATTTAATGTTCATTATTTATATATTCAACTGAAATGCCAGGATTATTAGGAAAAAAAATCGGAATGATTTCCGTTTTCAGTGCCGAGGGTAGAAATGTACCATGCACTGTTATCGAAGTAGGTCCTTGTGTTGTAACTCAGGTGAAGACTGTGGAGACAGATGGTTATGAAGCTATCCAACTTGGCTTTGTGGACAAGAAGGAAAAGCACACATCCAAACCTCTTCAAGGTCACTTCAAGAAAAGTGGTGTTACACCCAAGAGATTCTTGGCCGAGTTCAAAAACTATGAAGAAGAGTACAAGTTGGGCGATGTCCTTACTGTCGACTTCTTTGAAAATGCAGGCTTTGTTGACGTAATAGGCAAGTCTAAAGGTAAAGGCTTCCAAGGCGTCGTGAAACGTCATGGTTTTGGTGGTGTGGGTCAAAGTACTCACGGTCAGCACAACCGTTTGCGTGCTCCGGGTTCTATCGGTGCTTGTTCTACTCCTGCAAGAGTATTCAAAGGTACTCGTATGGCTGGTCAGACAGGAAATAAGAGAGTAACTATGCAGAACTTGGAAGTAGTTAAGGTCCTTCCAGAAAACAATTTGCTTCTTGTGAAGGGTTCCATACCGGGAGCTAATGGTTCAATCGTATTAATAGAAAAGTAAACATGGAGGTAAAAGTTTTAGATATCAACGGTGTAGAAACCGGCAGAACAGTAACTCTTCCGGAGAGTCTATTTGGCATTGAACCTAATGACCATGCTATCTATTTGGCTGTAAAGCAATATAGAGCAAACCAACGCCAAGGAACACATGCCACTAAGGAAAGAAGCATGCTCAGCGGTAGTACTCGCAAGCTGATCCGTCAAAAGGGTTCAGGTGGAGCGCGTAGAGGTGATATTAACTCTCCTCTTCTTCGTGGTGGTGCTACAGTGTTTGGCCCTCAACCGAGAAGCTACCGTCAGAAGTTGAACAAGAAGGTGAAAAACCTTGCAAGAGCTTCTGCTTTGAGCTATAAGGCAAAGAACCAAGAGGTGATTGTTGTAGAAGATTTCTCTTTTGAATCTCCTAAGACAAAACAGTTCGTGGGTATCCTTAAAGCCCTTAAGGTGGATGCTGCGCGTACATTGATGGTTTTGAATAATGCGGATAATTTTGTATATTTGTCCGCTCGTAATATTCCCAATGTGAGCCTTATGAATGTTAAACTCTTGAACACCTACAAGGTTTTGGAGTCTAAATATATGGTCATTACAGAGAGCGCACTTGGTGAAATGGTTAATGTTTTGAACGCATAATAATAACACGACGTAAGCAATGAGTATTCTAATTAAGCCTATCATCACTGAGAAGCAAACAGAAATTACTGAAAACATGCCTAACAGGTATGGCTTCCGTGTTTCTCGTGATGCGAACAAAATCGAGATTAAGAATGCCATCAAGAAACTTTATGGTGTGGACGTTAAGAGCGTTAATACCATGAACTATGATGGTAAGAGACAAGTAAGATATACAAAAGGTGGAGTAATCCGCGGTAGAAAAAGTGCATTTAAGAAAGCTGTTGTTACCATTGAGGAAGGTCAAACAATAGACTTCTATAGCAATATCTAATTTAAGAAATGGGAATACGTAAATTGAAGCCCACTACCCCTGGGCAGAGACACAAAGTTATTGGCGCATTCGATAAGATCACTGCAAGTGCGCCAGAGAAATCTCTTGTTGTGGGTAAGAAGCGTACCGGTGGTCGTAACAACACCGGTAAGATGACAATGCGCTATATTGGTGGCGGTCACAAGAAGCGTTTCAGACTTATTGATTTCAAGAGAAATAGAGATGGTATCCCAGCAACCGTTAAGAGCATCGAGTACGATCCAAACAGATCTGCTCGTATTGCCCTACTTTACTATGTAGATGGTGTGAAGACTTATATCGTTGCACCTGACGGCTTGCAAGTGGGACAAACAGTGATGTCAGGTAGCCAGGCAGCTCCCGAAGTAGGAAATGCCTTGCCACTTCAAAACATTCCTATCGGTTCTGTAATTCACAATATCGAACTTAGACCCGGTCAAGGTGCTAAGCTTGTGAGAAGTGCCGGTGCGTTTGCTCAACTTACCTCCAGAGAAGGTACTTATGCTGTAATTAAGATGCCTTCAGGAGAGACTCGTAGAATTCTTTCTGCTTGTAAAGCAACTATTGGTGGTGTCGGTAACTCTGACCATGCTCTTGAACGTTCCGGTAAGGCCGGTCGCTCTCGCTGGTTGGGTAGAAGACCGCATAACCGTGGTGTGGTAATGAACCCGGTGGATCACCCAATGGGTGGTGGTGAAGGACGTGCTTCCGGAGGTCACCCTCGCTCTCGTACAGGTCTTTATTCTAAGGGCTTGAAGACAAGAGCTCCTAAAAAGCACTCTTCTAAGTACATCATAGAAAGAAGAAAGAAGTAAACTTATTTTAGAAAAGAAAAACTATGAGTCGTTCATTAAAAAAAGGACCATATATCAATGTGAAGTTGGAGAAGAAGATTCTTGCCATGAATGAAAGCGGTAAGAAGTCTGTGATCAAGACGTGGTCAAGAGCTACGATGATTTCTCCGGACTTTGTGGGTCATACAGTTGCTGTCCATAATGGTAACAAGTTTATCCCTGTTTTCATCACAGAAAATATGGTAGGGCATAAGCTTGGGGAGTTTTCTCCAACACGTACGTTCCGTGGACATGGTGGCAATAAGAAGCGTTAAGCGATCCCAAAGTAAGTAATAGTAATATAGAACAACTAAGAACACATTATGGGTAAAAGAAAACAAGTGTCGGCAAACGCACGTAAAGAAAATAATAAAACACTCTACTTCGCAAAGCTTAACAATGTTCCTACATCTCCTCGTAAGATGAGATATGTAGTGGATATGGTAAGAGGAATGGAAGTAAACAGAGCTCTGGGTGTGCTTCAGTTTTCAAACAAAGAAGCCTCAAGAAGAGTTGAAAAATTGCTCCGTTCTGCTATTGCCAACTGGGAAGCAAAGAACGAACGTCGTGCCGACGATGGTGAGCTGTTTGTGAGTAGAGTATTTGTTGATGAGGCTGTGACTCTGAAGAGATTGAGACCTGCTCCACAAGGAAGAGGTTACAGAATCCGTAAGAGATCTAATCATGTAACTCTATATGTAGATACACTTAATTCATCTGTAAAAAACTAATTTTAGATGGGACAAAAGATTAATCCAATAAGTAACCGTTTGGGTATCGTACGTGGATGGGATTCTAACTGGTTTGGCAAAAAGAAAGATTTTGCCGATACAATTTATGAAGACAGCAAGCTACGTAAATACCTCGATGCTCGTTTGGCTAAGGCAAGTGTATCTCGTATCGTTATAGAGCGCACATTCAAACTTATCACAATAACAATCTGTACTTCTCGCCCCGGTTTTATTATCGGAAAGGGAGGTCAAGAGGTTGATAAGTTGAAGGAGGAGCTTAAGAAGATCACAGATAAAGATGTTCAGCTTAATATTTTTGAGATAAGAAGACCTGAACTTGATGCTGTTATTGTAGCAAATACTATTGCTCGCCAGTTGGAGGGTAAGATGGCTTACAGAAGAGCTATAAAGACAGCTATTGCTTCTACTATGAGAGCCGGAGCAGAAGGTATCAAGATTCAAATCTCCGGACGTCTTAACGGAGCGGAAATGGCTCGCTCGGAAATGTTTAAAGAAGGACGTACTCCACTTCATACTTTGAGAGCGGATATTGACTATTGTCATGCGGAAGCTCTTACTAAGGTAGGTCTACTTGGTATAAAGGTTTGGATCTGTAAAGGTGAAGTGTACGGTAAGAGAGAGTTGACTCCTAATTTTACAGCTGCTAAGGAATCCGGCAGACGTGAAAATAATAGAGGTGGTAGAGATGCTCGCCGAGGAAGAAGACAGAACCGTTAATGTAAGAAGAAAGATTTATCATCATGTTACAACCTAAAAAAACTAAATTTAGAAGGCAGCAAAAAGGTCGCATGAGAGGTGTGGCTCAGAGAGGTAATCAGCTTTCTTTCGGTTCTTTTGGTATCAAATCGCTTCAAAGCAAGTGGATTACCGGTAGACAGATTGAAGCTGCTCGTATTGCTGTAACAAGATATATGCAACGTCAAGGTCAAGTTTGGGTACGTATTTTCCCTGATAAGCCTATTACTAAGAAGCCAGCCGAAGTGCGTATGGGTAAAGGTAAAGGTGCTCCGGAAGGTTTTGTGGCACCAGTTACTCCCGGTCGTATGCTGTTCGAAGTAGAAGGAGTTCCATTTGCCGTGGCTAAAGAAGCTCTTCGACTTGCAGCACAGAAGTTGCCTGTAACAACAAAATTTGTTGTTCGCAGAGATTATGAACACAAAACTAATGCGTAATCGAAAATGAAGAGTAAAGAAATAAGAGAGCTGAGCATAGAGGAGCTAAAGGAAAGACTCCAAGCTGAAGAAGAAGCTTACAATAAGATGCTTCTTGTTCATGCTGTTACTCCACTAGACAAGCCATCGGATATTACAGCTAAGCGTAAATTCGTGGCAAGACTTAAAACTATTCTTCACGAAAGAATATCAGAAACTAATTAATGTCCCTACCTTATGGAAAGAAATTTAAGAAAAGTAAGACAGGGCGTTGTCTCTAGCAATAAGATGGATAAAACCATAACTGTTGCTGTAAAGTGGAAAGAGAAACACCCCATTTATGGTAAGTTTGTAAACAAAACTAAGAAGTATCACGCTCATGATGAGAAAAATGAGTGCAACATAGGCGATACTGTAAGGATCATGGAAACAAGACCTTTGAGTAAGACTAAGCGTTGGAGATTGACTTCTATAATTGAAAGAGCGAAATAATCATGATACAGCAAGAATCAAGACTAGTCGTAGCCGACAATAGCGGCGCAAAGGAAGTCCTTTGTATTCGTGTTCTTGGGGGAACAAAGAGACGATATGCAGGTATAGGAGATGTTATTGTTGTGTCAGTGAAGAGTGTGATCCCATCTTCAGATGTGAAGAAGGGAGCTGTATCGAAAGCTCTTATTGTTCGCACAAAGAAGGAGATCAGACGTCCGGATGGCTCATACATTAGATTTGATGATAATGCATGTGTCCTTCTTAATGCAGCCGGCGATATCCGTGGTAGTCGTATCTTTGGTCCTGTAGCTCGTGAGCTTAGAACTAAAAACATGAAAGTGGTATCATTGGCACCCGAAGTGCTATAACTCTTTCACTATTATATACACATATATACATAAAGACAATGAGTAAGCTACATATTAAAAAGGGCGATACTGTGTATGTGAATGCTGGTGAAGATAAAGGCGCAACCGGACGTGTACTCAGTGTAGATCCCACAAAAAAGAGAGCTATAGTAGAAGGCGTAAATGTTATTACTAAAGCTACTAAGCCTAATGCAAAACAGCCACAAGGCGGTCTGGTTAAGATAGAAGCTCCTATCCATATTTCAAACCTCAATGTGGTTGATCCATCTACGGGAAAACCTACTCGTATAGGTCGTAAGGATGATGGTAAAGGCAATTTGGTTCGTTATTCTAAAAAATCTGGAGAGCTGATAAAGTAATGAGTACTGTAAATAACCTACAAAAAGATTATAAGGAGCGTATTGTTCCTGCTCTTATGAAAGAGTTTGGCTACTCCACAGTAATGCAGGTTCCTGCTATTAAGAAGATTGTTATCAATCAAGGAATCGGTCAGGCTGTGGCAGACAAGAAGCTCATAGATGTTGCTATTTCTGAACTCACAGCTATTACAGGACAGAAAGCAGTTGCAACTCTTTCTAAGAAGGATATCTCAAACTTTAAGTTGAGAAAGAAGATGCCTATTGGTGTTATGGTAACTCTTAGAAGAGAAAGAATGTATGAGTTCCTAGAAAGACTTGTGCGTGTTGCTCTTCCTCGTATCCGTGACTTTAAGGGTATTAATAGTAAGCTTGATGGTAGAGGTAATTATACTTTGGGTGTGAGCGAACAGATTATTTTCCCTGAAATTAATTTGGATTCTATCACTAAAATAATGGGTATGAATATTACCTTTGTAACATCGGCACAAACTGATGAGGAGGGTTACGCTTTGTTGAAGCATTTTGGCCTTCCATTCAATAATGCTAAGAAAGAAGACTAAATACTAAGAGCATGGCAAAAGAATCAATGAAAGCCCGTGAAGTGAAAAGGGCAAAATTGGTAGCTAAATATGCTAATAAACGTGCTCGCCTTAAAGCAGAGGGCGATTATGAGGCATTGCAGGCTATTCCTAAAAACGCTTCACCAGTACGCCTTCATAACAGGTGTAAGATTACAGGAAGACCTAAGGGATATATGAGACTATTCGGTCTTTCTCGTATTCAATTTAGAGAAATGGCTTCAAAGGGGCTTATCCCTGGAGTAAAGAAGGCAAGCTGGTAATTAACTGGCTGCTTTCTTTTCGTCTGAGTATTTGAAGCAAGTGTTAAATATTGTCCGATTGTTCGGATCAATTTAATTAAAAGTTTTATGACAGATCCAATAGCAGATTATCTGACTAGATTGCGTAATGCAATCAGCGCTAATCACCGAGTGGTGGAGATCCCTTCGTCTAAACTTAAACAAGAGATGACTAAAATCCTTTTTGAAAAAGGCTATATTCTCAACTATAAGTTTGAACAAGATGGCGCTAGAGGTACTATTAAAGTTGCCTTGAAATATAATATGGCTACTAAAACTAATGCCATAAAGAAGCTACAAAGAATATCTAAGCCAGGTCTTAGACGTTATGTGGGTTATAAAGATCTTCCTCGTGTTCTTAATGGTCTTGGTATCGCAATCGTTTCTACTTCTAAGGGAGTTATGACAGACAAGGAAGCACGCGAACTTAGAGTTGGCGGAGAAGTATTGTGTTACGTTTATTGATTAGGAGGAAAGTATTATGTCTAGAATTGGAAAATTACCTATATCAATACCCGCTGGTGTAACCGTAAACGTAAATGACGATCAGATTGTGGTAAAAGGTCCTAAAGGGGAGCTTTCACAGAAGATGGATAGTAGAGTTGCGGTAGAAATCAATGACGGTCAACTTACTGTGAATAAGACAGGAGAGACAAAAGAACACAATGCATTTCACGGTCTTTACAGATCTCTTATAAATAATATGGTTGTTGGAGTATCTCAAGGATATACTAAAACATTGGAACTTGTTGGTGTGGGCTATAGAACCGCAAATACAGGTCAAGTTCTAGAGTTGTCCCTTGGCTTTACTCACATGATATATCTTCAACTTCCTTCTGAGGTTAAAGTCGAAACTAAGATGGAGAGAAATAAAAACCCTCTAATTATTCTTGAATCGGCAGACAAGCAACTTCTCGGACAGGTTTGTGCAAAGATCCGTAGCTTCAGAAAACCTGAACCATACAAGGGTAAGGGTGTTAAGTTTGAAGGAGAAGTGATCAGAAGAAAGTCTGGTAAAACAGCAGGTAAATAATCTCTCTACGTAAACTAAACATTGTTATGAATACAAAAATTCTAAGAAGACAAAAAATAAAAAGACGTGTGCGTAGGAATATTTTTGGTACTGCTGAAAAGCCTCGCTTGACCGTTTTTAGAAGTAATAAGCAGATTTATGCTCAGGTAATAGACGATGCAACTGGCAAAACTCTTGCAGCTGCAAGCTCTCTCCCGATGGAAGAAAAACTCCCTAAAAAAGAGATCGCAGCCAAGGTGGGTGAGATAGTTGCTCAAAATGCAATGAAAGCAGGTGTGAGCACTGTTGTGTTCGATAGAAATGGCTACCTTTATCATGGTAGAGTAAAAGAACTAGCAGATGCTGCGCGTAAAGCTGGTCTTAAGTTTTAATAGTAAAAGTCTGTAACGAAATGAATAAAGTGAAATCTGCAAATGGCTTGGAGCTTAAAGATAGGCTTGTCGCAATAAACAGAGTAACAAAGGTCACCAAGGGAGGACGTACATTTACATTTTCTGCAATTGTTGTTGTTGGAAATGAAGATGGTATCGTTGGTTGGGGACTTGGTAAGGCTGGAGAAGTTACTGCTGCAATAGCTAAGGGAGCTGAAGCCGCAAAGAAAAATCTCATCCAAGTTCCTGTATATAATGGTACCATCCCTCACGAACAATATGCTCGCTTTGGTGGTGCTCGTGTTTTTATCAAACCTGCTTCTACCGGTTCCGGAGTAAAGGCCGGTGGTGCGATGCGTGCTGTTCTTGAGAGTGTTGGGGTAACTGACGTCTTGGCGAAATCTAAGGGATCTTCTAACCCTCATAACTTGGTGAAAGCTACGATAACCGCACTTTCAGAACTCCGAAGCCCATTGGATGTTGCACAGGCCAGAGGTATATCAGTAGAAAAAGTATTTAAAGGCTGAGAAAGATGAAAACAGTAAAAGTTAAACAAGTCAGAAGTCGTATTCGTTGTCCGAAAGATCAGAAGGCGGCTCTAGACTCACTTGGTCTCAATAAGTTGAATAGAGTGGTTGAACTACCGGACAATGATGCTACAAGGGGGAACTTGCATAAAGTGAGACACCTCATAGAGATCGTTGAGGCATAAAATATTGAAGATATGAACTTATCAAATTTACGTCCTGCAGAAGGATCTACAAAGTCTCGTAAGCGTGTTGGTCGTGGTCCTGGATCTGGTAAAGGTGGTACTTCTACCAGAGGTCACAAGGGAGCACAGTCTCGCTCTGGATACTCTCGTAAGATCGGATTTGAAGGGGGACAGATGCCGATACAGCGTCGTCTTCCGAAATTTGGCTTCAAGAATATCAACAGAGTGGAGTACACTCCGATTAATCTCGATACTCTTGCCGAGATCTCACAAGAGAATAATATCAAAGAATTTAATATAGACACACTTGTAGCTAGAGGTTTGTGTGGAAAGAATGATAGAGTTAAAGTCTTGGGACGAGGAGAGCTTTCTATCTCTATCAAGGTTGAAGCTCATGCTTTCTCAAAAAGCGCAAAAGAGGCTATTGAGGCCCAAGGCGGAACAGCTACAGTGATAAACTAATACGCAATGAAGGCAGTACAGACAATCAAAAATATCTGGAAAATTGAGGATCTTCGTACTAGAATCCTTACCACTGTTTTCTTGGTAATTCTATACCGGTTAGGGACATTTGTTGTTCTACCCGGTATAGATCCTAACGCACTATTAGCCTTGAAGAACTCTACATCAGAGGGCCTTTTGGCGCTATTAGATATGTTTTCCGGAGGGGCATTCTCAAATGCATCAATTTTCGCGTTAGGTATCATGCCATATATTTCCGCATCCATTGTAATGCAGCTTTTGGCGATAGTGGTTCCATCATTCCAAAAGATGCAGCGTGAGGGAGAAAGTGGTAGAAGAAAGATGAATCAATATACTCGTTATCTTACGATTTTAATTCTTCTTGTTCAAGGTCCTGTTTACCTTATTGGTACTCGAAATACATTGGCGGCAGAAGGTGTGATTATGCCTTCAACGTTAGGATTTATGGTCGTTTCAACGGCAATTCTTACTGCTGGTTCTATGTTTGTGTTGTGGCTTGGAGAGAAGATAACGGATAAAGGTATAGGCAATGGTGTTTCTTTTATCATTCTAATAGGTATCATAGCTCGTTTCCCTGAAGCGGTCATCAATGAGTTTTCTCTAAGACTTGGAGGCGAAGGAGGTCTGTATGTCTTCATCCTTGAGATTGTATTCCTTCTGCTTGTTATTGCAGGAGCTATTTTGTTGGTACAAGGAACACGTAGAGTTCCGGTACAATATGCCAAGAGAATGGTAGGAAATAAGCAATATGGTGGTGCACGTCAGTACATTCCTTTGAAGGTTAATGCTGCAAATGTGATGCCGATCATTTTTGCTCAAGCTATTATGTTTTTACCGGTGAGTTTGTACTCCTTTGCTTCTTCAGAACCATCTGCTTTGCTTACTGATTTTATGCATGGTAGAGGTGTTTTGTACGCAGTCGTTTTCTCGCTGTTGATCATTCTGTTTACGTACTTCTATACAGCAGTTACGATAAATCCTACGCAAATGGCAGAAGATCTCAAGAGAAATAATGGTTTCATTCCCGGAGTAAAACCAGGCAAGGCAACAAAGAACTTTTTGGATGATGTGATGAGTAAAATCACTCTTCCCGGAGCTATTTTCCTTGCTGTTGTAGCAATACTACCTACATTTGCGATGTCTGAATCTATGGGTATAAACCCTGCTTTTGCACAGTTCTTTGGTGGTACATCTCTAATTATTCTTGTCGGTGTTGTTCTTGACACTCTTCAACAGATAGAGTCTCATTTGCTCATGCACCATTATGACGGATTTAGTGAGAGTGGACGTATTAAAGGACGCTCAAGTGCCATGTACTGATCTCAGACTATGGTATATCTAAAGACAAAAGAAGAAATTGAACTTCTGCGAGCAGCCAACCAACTTGTTGGTCGGACGCTTGCAGAGGTTGCTAAACATATAAAACCGGGTGTTTCAACTAAGCAACTTGACACTGTAGCAAATGAGTTCATTTGTGACCATGGGGCTACTCCTGCTTTTTTAGGATATGCAGGATTTCCCGGATCTATTTGTACGTCTCCTAATGAGTATATAGTACATGGTATTCCTTCCGATAAGGTGATACTTAAAGAGGGAGATATTGTATCGGTAGATTGTGGAACAAAGCTAATGGGTTTTACGGGTGATAGTGCTTTTACTTTTCCTGTTGGAGAAGTCTCTTCCGAAGTAAAGAAACTTCTGAATACAACTAAAGATTCTCTTGCTTTAGGAATCGAGCAGCTACAAGTCGGTCGTCGGCTTGGAGACATAGGCTATGCGATACAAAACTATTGCGAAAAGGCGGGTTTTTCTGTTGTTCGTGAGTTTGTTGGGCATGGTATTGGTCGAGAAATGCATGAAGAACCTCAAGTTCCCAATTATGGAAGAAGAGGTACCGGATTTCAAGTGAAAGAAGGACTATGCATCTGTATAGAACCTATGATCAATATGGGATCTAAGAATATTGTAAACGGGGATGATGGTTGGTCTGTTTGGACCAGAGACCGGAAATATTCTGCTCATTTTGAACATTGTGTGGCTGTTGTAGATGGTAAGGCAGATGTCCTTTCTACATTTGATTATATATATGAAGTCTTAGGTTACCAAACATTTTAGTTATCATTATAGTTCATGGCAAAACAGGCGGCAATAGAACAAGATGGAGTCATCGTTGAAGCTCTTTCCAATGCAATGTTTAAGGTTGAGTTGGACAACGGTCACGTTGTTACAGCTCACATTTCCGGAAAGATGCGTATGCATTACATTCGAATCCTTCCTGGAGATCGAGTGAAGGTTGAGATGTCTCCGTATGATCTTACAAAAGGTCGTATATCATTCAGATACAAATAAAACAAGACAAAGATACATTTCATCATGAAAGTAAGAACATCCCTAAAAAAACGCACTCCGGAGTGTAAGATTGTCAGACGTAAGGGTCGCTTATACATTATCAATAAGAAGAACCCTAAAATGAAACAACGTCAAAAATAATTCGTACTTTTGCACTCCTAAAACGGAATTAATATACTCATATTATGGCAATAAGAATTGTAGGTGTTGACCTACCACAAAACAAGAGAGGCGAGATTGCTCTTACCTATATCTTCGGTATAGGTAGAAGTAGTGCTAATTCCATTCTAGACAAAGCCGGTATCAACAAGGATATCAAGGTGAAAGACTGGACAGATGATCAGGCAGCTAAGATCCGTGAAATTATAGGGGCCGAATATAAGGTAGAAGGAGATCTTAGAACAGAGGTGACTCTTAATATCAAGAGACTTATGGATATAGGTTGCTATAGAGGTATACGTCACCGTCTTCATCTCCCTTTGCGTGGTCAAAGCACAAAGAACAATGCCCGAACTCGCAAAGGAAAGAAGAAAACAGTTGCGAATAAGAAGAAAGCTACTAAATAATACGTTAAGATAATATGGCAAAAAAGACAGTCGCAAAGAAGAGAGTTGTTCGCGTTGATGCTATTGGGCAAGCGCATATCCACTCTTCTTTTAACAACATCATCATCTCTCTTGCCAATGCAGAAGGTCAAGTTATCTCTTGGTCAAGTGCAGGTAAGATGGGTTTTAGAAGCTCTAAAAAGAATACTCCTTATGCAGCTCAACTCGCTGCTCAAGACTGTGCTAAGGTTGCATACGACCTTGGTTTGCGTAAAGTGAAAGTTTATGTAAAAGGACCGGGTAACGGCCGTGAGTCTGCTATCAGATCTATTCATGGTGCAGGTATAGAGGTTATGGAGATTATAGACGTAACTCCTCTACCACATAATGGATGCCGTCCTCCTAAGAGAAGAAGAGTATAATACACTTTACTTACTTAAATCATTAAGAATGAAGGCTGCGTATAAATATAAATGGATTGAGCATCTCTCACAATCGCGGCTGTATGCGTACGCTTTCATGTAATCAAATTTTATTATGGCAAGATATACAGGCCCTAAGGCGAGAATTGCTCGCAAATTCGGAGAGCCTATCTTTGGCTCCGTAAAGTCTAAGAAGAACTATCCTCCGGGACAACACGGCAATAGCAGAAGACGTAAGACTTCTGAGTATGGTATTCAGCTGCGCGAAAAACAGAAAGCAAAATACACTTATGGTGTTTTAGAAAGACAGTTTAGAAATCTTTTCGATAAAGCGTCTCGCTCTAAAGGTGTAAAGGGTGAGGTTCTTCTTCAATTGCTGGAACAACGACTTGACAACATAGTGTATCGTCTTGGTATCGCTAAGACTCGTGCTGCTGCACGTCAGTTGGTTAACCACCGTCATATTATCGTTGATGGAAAGGTCGTAGATATCCCATCTTATAGCGTAAAACAAGGTCAAGTGATTGGTGTTAGAGAAAAATCTAAGTCTCTTGAAGTGATTGTTGACTCTCTTGCATCAAGCGGCGGAAGTAAGTATCCATGGTTGGAATGGGATAAGGCTTCTTATTCCGGTAAGCTTCTTAGCATTCCTTCCAGAGAGGATATCCCTGAAAATATCAAAGAACAACTGATTGTAGAACTCTATTCAAAGTAACGTAGTATATGGCTTTATTGGCATTTCAAAAACCTGAAAGGGTAGTCATGCTTGAAGATTCCCCTACATACGGGAAGTTCGAGCTAAGACCGCTGGAGCCGGGGTACGGTATTACTGTGGGTAATGCTTTGAGAAGGATTCTTCTATCGGCTCTGGAGGGTTACGCTATCAACTCAATCAAGATAGACAACGTTGAGCACGAGTTTGCTACCATTCCCGGTGTGATCGAGGATGTTACCAGCATCATTCTTAATTTGAAAAAAGTGCGTTTTAAGCGTATTGTCGAAGGGGAAGAGGGCGAAACCGTTAGTATAAAGGTTCAAAATACAGAGCAGTTTACCGCAGCAGATATTTCTGCAAAGCTAAGTAGTTTTGAAGTGCTCAACAAGGATCAGGTTATCTGCAATCTGGATAAATCTGTATCCTTTACCATCCAACTTACCATTATAAAAGGACGCTCTTGGATTCCTGCGGAAGAGATGATGGGAATGTTTGATGACCCTCAACAGATCGCGATTGACGCTATCTTTACACCCATCAAACAGGTCAAATACCAAGTGGAAAATACTCGTGTGGAGCAACGTACAGACTACGACAAGCTAACATTAGAGATTACCACAGATGGTTCTATCTCTCCCAAAGATGCCTTGCGAGGTGCAGCACAGATTCTTATCTCTCATTTCGCTCTTTGTGCAGAAGATTATGTCGCATTAGAGAGTGATGTCGCGGATGATAACTCCGAATTTGATGAAGATGCGATACACATGCGCCAGTTGCTCATGTCTCCGCTATCTGAACTCGATCTTTCCGTTCGTGCTCTCAACTGTTTGAAGGCAGCGGAAGTTGAAACTCTTGGAGAACTTGTTGCGCACACTAAGGCAGACCTTCTAAAGTTCCGCAATTTTGGTAAGAAGTCTCTTACAGAATTGGAAGACCTTCTTGAACGTTTGGAACTCTCGTTCGGTATGGATGTAGCCAAGTACAAATTAGATAAAGAATTATAAGAAGATGAGACATAGAAAAAAATTCAATCACCTTGGCCGTAAGACAGCTCACAGACACGCAATGCTTTCAAATATGGCAACTTCTCTTATTATGCATAAGAGGATTCAGACCACTCTTGCCAAGGCAAAAGCACTAAGACAGTATGTAGAACCGATTATCAATCGTTCTAAAGAAGACACAACACACTCTCGTCGTACTGTTTTCTCTTATTTGCAAAATAAATATGCGGTAACAGAGTTGTTCCAAAATATATCTCAAAAAGTTGCGGATCGTCCGGGCGGTTACACTCGTATCCTCAAGACAGGGTTCCGTCTTGGTGATAATGCTCAGATGTGTATTATAGAGCTTGTGGACTACAACGAAAACATGCTTAAGGAAAAGAAAGAGACTGCTAAGCAACCTCGTACACGTCGTTCACGCAAGAAGGCAACAGAGTCTGCTCCTGCAGCTCAACCTCAATCTGAGGCAGCAGAAGCGTAACTCTTACGATAAACTATATTTAGATATACATTCAAAGGGGGTATCAGATTCATCTGACACCCCCTTTTTATTGTTATTCTTGTATCGTTGTCAGGAGGAGTGTAAAGAGGGAAGCGTTCTTAATCATCTGGAGATCAATTCTTGCACACTTTCTCGATTAGACATTTAAGAATAGTGAATAGAGGTAAAGTCAAATCTCTATTCAGAGAACAGAACCAAAGGGGGGATTTTCTCTCGTCCTCGGTGCTTCTATTCCTCTTTTATACGCGGTTTTGGCTGTGGAAATGTTTGTATTTATGATAATATTTCCTACCTTTGCTCTTGTAGAGTAAGACGAGAAGAAGTCTGCTTTGGCGTAAGTATGAGATATTAAGGAGATTAGCGTCCATCTGTGGCCACATTTATGGTTCGTTTTTGTCGTCTTTTTATCTCTCTTATCTTTGGGCTTTGTTGCTTTTTGCCTAAAATTTTCTTCTTTTTTTTCTTTCTCTCATTGGTGAATATGTTAAAAGTGGATGTCTCATTGTCTATCATAAGATTTTTGTCTTAGAAGTGTGGTGCGGCATCTTTTAGAAAGATCTTCAGGTGTTGAAATAACGGATCTCTCAAAAGGATCGAATTGATATTGATAAACTAGAAGTATTAACCCAATACAGCATACGAATCAAATTTTTATTTACTAACTCTAAATGTTATTGTTTTATGAAAAGAAACTTTTCTTTCAGATTCATTATGCTTGCGCTTGTTGCTGTGCTTTTCACTGTGACAAGTTGTAAGGATTATGATGATGATATTAAGAAAATCGAGGCAGCTCTAGAAGCTTACAAGGCTGGTGCTGCTAACGATCTTAAGGCTACGAAAGCTGAGCTTGAAAAGAAGATCACAGACCTTAAAGGTGATGTGACTGCTGTTGCAGGCAAGGTGAAAGCTCTTGAGGAAAAAGTTGCTTCAGTGGAGGCTAATGCCGCTACAAAGAAGGAGCTTGAAGATGCAAAGAAAGAGCTTATGGCTAAGCTTGTTTCCCTTGAAACATTCAATGCTTATAAGGCTCAAGTAGATGCTAAGTTGGCTGATCTCGAAGCTAAGCTTGCTAAGGCTGCTACAAAAGACGAAGTTAAGGCTTTGGAAGATAGACTTAATGCAAAGATCGCTAAGGTTGAAGATGAACTTGGTAAGAGAATTGCTGCTTTGGAAGGAGTCTTGAAGCTTGTTAATGGCGAGTCTGAAGTGCTTAAGGAAATCAATGCCAGACTTGATGGTATCGATAAGTCTCTTGAAGATCACCTTGCTAAGATTAACGAAAACAAGGCCGCTATCGAAGCTCTTAAAACCGAATTGCAAGAGAAGTACAACGAACTTAAGGGTCTCATCGAAGCAAACAAGACTGCTATTGAGAATTTGGATGCTAAGGTTGAGCGTTATAAGAAAGAATTGGACGATAAGGATAAAGAGTTGGAAAAGATGATCGGATTCAACGCTGCTAACATCCTTACACTTTCTAAGCAGCTTGAAGGCCTTACATTCATCCCAACTCGTGGTCTTCCTTCTGAAAAGACTATGAAGCTGTACTATTTTGCAGGTGACTATACAGCTGATCACGTGTTGATGTATCGCGTTAGCCCATCTAATGCAAAGCTTGGTGAAGACTTTACTATCGAAAGCTTGAACTTCCAAATCACTACTCGTTCTGCTGACGATGGTGTAGAAGATCACTCCTCTAAGGTTGATGTTCACATCAATGGTGAGGTTACTCAAAAGGGTGATATCATCTACATTCCTGTTCATATTAAGGGAGCAGAAGCTTGTGAAGTGTTTGGTAACGACACTTGGTGGGGTAATGAATTCTTCCATGGTGAGAATGTTCTTACCTCGGGCAACTTCACTGAGCGTATCGTTATGACCGTGGACGAAGACGCTACTACTCCTAATGTTAACTATGGAGCAAAGGGTGGCAAAAGAGGTCTTTCTATCGTTGTTACAGCTCTTACTAACGATATTAAGAGAAAAGAAGGACAAACTCCTGCTAAGCTTCGTGTGAAGTCTACAGAACACGTTAATACTCAACTTATCCCTACTCAAATCAAACTTGCTGAAGTTGTTGGTGAAAAGGGTCTTGTAGAGTTGGGTAAACCGGGTAAGCCTGTTTTGACATCTCGTCTTCTTAAGAGAACTCTTGCTGAGGCTACTACTTGGGCAAATGAGGACGAAGCCGTTCTTGGAAACGATGAAAAGAACTGGAACGTTCTTATGTGGTCCGGTACTCCTATTGCAAATGCTGCTCCTATCCAAGGAGAGATCGATCTTTATGACTATGTAACATCTTTCTACTATCCTCAAGATGGCGGTGATTATAAGAATGAAAAGGTTGTTACTGGAGATCCATTCCGCCATTTCTACAATGAGTTTGGTGCATTTGGTGAACCATACACAGACAAACCGGTTTATGCTAAGCCTGTTTACGAATTTGAGCAAGTAGCATACGAAGATGATAATCACAATATTGTTATCATTGATGGTAATACAAACACTACTCACGTTTATACAACTATCGAAGGTAGCAAGCTTAAAGTTAAAGCTGATCAAATCTCTGCTTCTAACAACAAGAAGGTGATTGTTAAGGTTACACAAGTTAACTCTAAGTGTGACGTTCGTCAGCCTGTAGGTTATTTGGTTGTTAAGATTGTAGAATCTACAACAGGTTGGAGCGATGCTCGCTGGACATTTGACTTCACTCAAGATAAGCCTGAGGAAGATGCAGATGAATTCACTTCTTACAGAAACATTCCTTACTATCACAAGATGTTTGGTACTGATAAGCCTGTAGGAGGTCAAATTGTAAACTTCGAAAATGCTAATGATAACACTGTGGTTGCACGTTGGATGAACCCATTGAATGCGAAGAATTCTTGGGGTATTTCTAATGCTCTTCCTAACCCTGGTGACATCAATCCTATCTTGAAGCAGTTGCCTACAATCAACTCTGCAGCAGAGTTCAAGAGTGCTTACATTATCAATGGTGATAACTCTGAAATAATTGAGCAATCTTTCGAGGCAGCAGATTATAACCATGTAAATGATACTGAAAATGTTGATGCTACGGGTGTTGATGAAGTTGATGCCTTCGACCATGTTCTTATCAGATATGAATTTGATGCTAACTCGTTTATCGTTTATGTAGACGATAAGGCTCCGGCCGGTGATTATAGCATCACTTACAAGCTACAATACAAGACAGGTAATGTACAACAAGGTCGTGACCTTTACTTGACATTCAAGTTCCGTGTTGCGCTTCGTGAAATCTCTGTTAGCAAGGCAGAAAATGCTCATAACTGGATCCCGAATACAGATATCATCAGAGCTCAATATGCAAGAATCCAAAACACTATTGCAGGTGGTTATGAATTCTTGTCTGAAAATGGCTATAAGGTAGACCTTACTGAAGCATTCAAGTTGGTTGAAAATGATAAGTCTAACATCCTTATAACTACTGAAAAGATTGTTGACTCTAATAGCGTAGAACCAGGTGAGGCTCCACAATACAGAGCAAGATTCGAGTTCGTTTATGATCAAGATCTTGTTGACGCTGGTTTCGTATTTAAGCGTGATGATAAGAACTATTTGACTCAGATCTACGTGAAAGATCAGCCTTCTAATATAGCTGCTTGGATCGCAAGAGATGCTGACGGATGGGAACGCTTGCGTATTTCTATCTCTACAGGTGGAGACCGTCTATACAGTTACTTGATGAGCAACCACAGACCTCACTCTGTAGGTTATCCTCACAATATGCTTACTACCGATGCAGAAGACTCTTCTCTTGAACGTGTAGACGACATGGAGAAACTCTTGAAGGTGCGTATGGTTACAGACATCAACCATGAGGCTCCTGATACAGATCCGAATCCTGAAAAGTTTGCTAATAACAACTATTACTACATTAAGGACTTCGCTGTGAAGTTTGAAAGAGCTCTACGTGTTAAGTTTACTACTGTTGTGTTGACAGATAAGCAAGATAAGCAAACATTCGAGTTTAACTTCCATACAAGAGATACTTCTGCTAAGATTTATCGCGGTCTGTTTGACCATGGTGATGCAGGAGTTACAAACTCTCAAGGTATTGGTCACTTGGTAGCAAGATTTGATCCTTCTGAAACTATCAATGGAGATGCTAAGTTTGCTCCTAAGAAACTTGCTCAATGGTATGGTCTTGAAGAGCGTCTAACATTCCCATTGAGAGATGATACTCATATTGACTACAAGTACATGGAAGTATCTAACGATAAGGGTGCTACATGGCAACCAATTCCGAAAGATATGACATCTATTTCTACACACCATCCGAGATTCATTGATATCGTAGGAGCATATGATAGTGCTACTCACGAGGATACTTGGACTGTAGAATGGCAAGGAAACTTGACAGGTATTACATCTGAAATCTGGTTCCGTATTCCTGTCCTTAACAAGACAGCAATCCAACAAGGTTTCAATGGAATAAAGGGTAATCCGGCTACACTTGTAGTAGGAGAAGCTCCTAATGGCTTGTGGGCTACATTCAGACGCGGTTATGCCGGAGTTAAGGGTTATGCAGTCTTCAAGATTGTTCCAAGACCTGGTATCTAATAGACTTTGAGATCACAGTTGGGTTCTAAATCTAACTTGAATATATTGAGAGGTGCGAGCGATGCTTGCACCTCTCTTTTTTTTGTGAAATAGAGGTTTGGAGGCGAGTATGCTATAAGAAGGGTGAGTACTATTTTGTTGGGATAGTAAAAAGGGGCTGAATTGAAGGATTATGGGAAAACCTCACTGAAAAACTCATTGATACCCATCTTATCGGGTGTCATTTGAACTGAAGGGGTATAAGTAAACTTCATGATATTGCTTAGAAAATACAAGAGGAAAGTGTTATTGCTGATAGAGGGTGAATACAAGGATAGAAAGATAAATAGATAGACCATAACAAGAGAAAAGATAGGAGGGTGAGCTGAAGCTGTTTTGGAATGATGGGTTGTTGTGGTTATAGAGCATCACGAGATTCTTTTGGGATGAGCCGATGCTGTTTGGGGATGGTGGTGGTTGCGTTCTGTTTTCGGAGTATCGGGAATCGGTTGGGGGATGCGATAGGTGTTTTGGGGAAGATATTGTTGTGGAGATTTGGAGTTGTGGCGATGAGATTTGTTCGGAACGGGTTCAAAAGAGCAGCTAAAAGGCATTAAAAGAACGGTTTATCATGTTTGGAAGATGAAGTCAAGGCTTGGTTTTTGCTTTTCAAGTGCCGATTTGTACACTTCATGGCTTGGATTTGTACACTTCACGGCTCAATTGCCACATGTCGAATCTTGATTTGTACACTTCATGGCTTGATTGCCACACTCTACGCTTTGATTTCCACGCTTCAAATCCGGATTTTGAGATATTAAAGGGATCGGAGCAGCTTTTTACTCCATTCATCAGAACTATTTATAGGGTTTATCCGAATTGTGTAACGAAGAAAGGGGAGTGCTCCGGAGCTTTGGACTGCTCTTAAAGAAGTGAAGAGGTGAGAGTTGTCGGGTATCATCCTGCCGAAAGAATCCGTAAACTTTTCGTATCTTCGTTTATCTTTTTGGTTTTAAGACTTTTTCTAAGACGGAATGACACTTTCCCGGTGTGGAGATGCCGAAGAGAGTGAGGTTTTTTGAGCTTGAAAGAGACTGCATTGCAACTAACAGTATAAACAGAAATCAACATTACAACAGATGAACAAACTTTTTTATGCTCTTCTTTTAGCGGTGCTCTTTGCCACGCCTGCACACGCTATGCACATCATGGAGGGCTATATGCCGTTGAACTGGTGTGCCATTTGGTACGTGTTATCCCTTCCGTTTGTGGTTTGGAGCTTTATCTACATTCGTAAGCGAGTGGCTCAAGACCCCAAAGCAAAGCTGACGCTTGCTCTTTCCGGAGCTTTTGTCTTCATCCTGAGTGCGCTCAAGCTGCCTTCTGTCAATGGTAGCAGCAGCCACCTTACGGGTACCACTCTCGGTACGGTGCTTGTAGGACCGCAAGCCATACCGCTCGTGAGTGTCATCGTTCTGCTGTTTCAGACCCTTTTGCTTGCGCATGGCGGTCTCTCCACATTGGGAGCGAACGTCTTTTCTCTCGGTATTGTAGGACCTTTTGTAGCCTATGGCGTGTACAAGGGTGTTAAGAAGATCGGTTTGTCCGATAGTGTCGGCATTGTTCTGGCTACCTTTATCGGCTCCATGTCTACGTATGTTACCACATCGTTTCAGCTGGCTCTCTTTTTGCCGGAGTCTGCCACCGGAGTCTTCGGTGCGGCGATGAAGTTTTTGGGTATCTTTGCTGTTACTCAAGTTCCATTAGCCATAGTCGAGAGCGTTATCACCCTTTTTGTGTACCGCATACTGGTACGTCAGGGTGTTTCCACCTATTTCACATCAAAAGCCGTTAGTCATGAAAAAGCATAAGTACACCATTCTTCTTGTCATCCTGAGCATTCTGTTTCTTCTTGTACCTGTAGTGGGCAACTTTATCGACTTCGGAGAGGGAACGGATGATGCCGCCGGAGAAATGATCTCTACATTGGTACCGGGCTTCGAGCCTATGGATTTCTCTTTCGGTTATGAGCCTTCGGAAACGATGGAGCCGGTGCTGTTCTTTGTTCAGATCGTGATAGGCATCGCTATTTTTGCCATTGCATATAAGAAGTTGGTGAAAAAAGGTTCGTGATCTTACCTGACCGACATAATAGAACGATACTTCTGCTTGCACTGCTGCTGATAGTCGTGGTGGTAGCTGTCCCATGGATAGAGATGCTGTTGGCGGTGTTTGTTTCCATTCTCGGCGTGCTTCTCTTTGTCCCGGTAAAAGGGCAGAGCAGATCCAAGAGAGGGCTTATCCTTGTCCCTCTGTTCATTCTTTTGGGAGTCTTGCCGGTACTCATAGAGCGAGTTCCTCCCGGAAGCGTGGCGGACGAAGTGGTATGGAGCAGATACGGGTGGGGGATAACCTCTTCCGGCATTGATATGTTTCTTCTGCTTTTGGCGCGTTGCTTTGCCGGCTATTCCGTGCTGCTGGCTCTGCTTCATCTCGTCCCGTTCTACTCCATGATCCAAGAGATGCGACGGCTTAAAGTGCCTGCCCTGGCTGTGGAGCTGATGGAGTATGTTTACCGCTATATTCATATCCTTATGGAGACGGCTCAGCAGATCTTTACGGCTCAGAAGTTGAGAGGCGGATATGCTGTTCGGAGCGAACGCTCCGGGCATGCGGCTCTTCTCTTGGGGCAGACCGTTGTGCTGGCTCTGCACGAGTCGGACAAAATGATGGACGGGCTTTACTCTCGCTCTTACGGGATGTCCGAACCGGTACAAGGGGGCAGGCAGTCCGGGATGACGCTTCGGCTCCAAGATCTTGCCATTGGCTACGAAAAGGGCAAAAGGGTTGTGGAGCATCTTTCACTCTCTGTGGAGTCCGGCAGAAAAGTGGTGGTAATGGGGCGCAACGGTGCGGGGAAGAGCACGTTATTCAAGACACTTACGGGTCTTTTGCCTCCTCTTTCGGGGGCTATCCTGCTCGATGGAGAGGAGATTCCGCATGGAAAACGGGGGCAGGAGGTGCTCCGGCAGAAGGTTGCCTTTGTTTTTCAAAACTCCAATCACCAGCTTTTTACCCCTTCGGTCAGGGATGAGATCGCTTTCGGACTCATCAACAGCGGAGCGGGAAGACGGGGCGACAAACGGTTTGAATCTCTTTTGGATGAGATCCTTGAGCAGTACGAGCTTACCGCTTTGGCAGAAAAACCGCCTCATTTGTTGAGTGACGGACAGCGGAAATGGGTTGCCATCGTTTCGGTTTTAGTGCTTGATCCATCGTTTGTCATCTTTGACGAACCTACGGCAAACCTCGATCATCTCTACACTCAAAAGGTGATGGCTCTGATAGACAGCCTTGTGGCAGAAGGCAAGGGCGTACTTCTCTCCACTCACGATGCCGATCTGGCGTATGCGTGGGGCGATGAAGTGTGGGTGATTAACAGAGGCGAACTGGCGGCAAGACTCTCCCCCGAAGAGCTTTTTCTGCATCCGACACTGCCGGAAGAGGCGCATCTGGCAAGGCCTTATGCGCTACATGGAAAAGTGTGGAAGCATCCGGTGTTCGAGCCGGAGCCGTGCGAGAGGGGCTATCTTCCCTTGATGCTCAGACCGGACAGGCTTTCGGCTCTGGTGATAGGCGGGGGCGAAGGGGCAGCCATAAAGGTGGAGACGCTGTTGCGTTACGGTGTGGCGACCACGGTCATGGCTCCTGCTTTTTCGGAGAGACTGCTCCGGCACCGTTCGGACAACGCATTGAGACTGGAGCAGAGAGCCTATCGGGGAGAAGCATTGGATGGTTTCGAGATTGTGATTGCCGCAACAGACGATCCCTCTTTGAACGAGTCCGTCTGTCGGAGAGCAGCCATACACTCTCTTCTCTATATGGATCTTAGCAGGGCGGACTTCTCTCCCGTTCAGTTTCCACTCTCTTTCGAGAAGGAAGGATTGCAGCTGGCTCTGCGAACAAAATATAAGCAGCCCAGAGTGCTTCAGGCTTTTGCCAAGCATTTCAAGGCGACCATCCCGGAAGAGATGGAGGAAGATTTGAACCGCCTTTCCTCTTTGAGAAGAGAAGATAAGGCAGCTTACGAAGTAGAAATAGAGCGATTTATAAATGCCCTTGAGGCTAAAAAGTAGAAATGATAAAGAAAGGAAAGATCTATCTGGCAGGCGCAGGTCCCGGCTCCATAGGGCTGCAGACCGTCCGTTGTGCCCAACTGGTAAAGGAAGCAGACGTTATAGTGTATGACGCATTGGTGAATCCGGCTATTCTGGATGATGCCAATCCGGAAGCGGAGTTTATTTATGTCGGGAAGCGTTCCGGTAAAATCTGCTTCAAGCAACAGGAGATCAACAATATATTGATAGAGAAAGCGCAAGCCGGATATAGCGTCCTCCGCTTGAAAGGAGGCGACCCCTTTGTCTTCGGAAGAGGAGGAGAGGAGATGATGGCTGTTCATGCTTCGGGATTGGAGTACGAAATCGTGCCGGGCGTAACGGCAGGAGTGTCCGTGCCTGCCTTCTTCGGCATCCCGGTTACACACAGAGGTGTCGCCACTTCGGTCTCTCTCATCACCGGGTTTTCCAAGCATCACGGCGTCCCGAAACTCAACTGGGAGGCTCTCGCAGGCATGAAAGGGACATTGGTGTTCTATATGGGGACCAACACCGCTCCCATTATTACCGAAAACTTGATTAAGGCAGGCATGGATCCTGCTACCCCCATGGCGATCATTTCGGAGGGAACATTGCCTACGCAGAGAATCATCAGCGACCGGCTGGATGCCTTTACATCCGATTATGCAGACTATTCGACACTCGCTCCGGGTCTTATCGTGATAGGAGATGTCGTGGATTTTCACAATGCGTATGAGTGGGTCAAGCCGGGCAGTTTGGCAAGCAAGCGTATCATTGTTACCCGTTCTTACAATCAGTCGTCCACACTGGCAGATACGTTGGAAGGGCATGGAGCGGAGGTGTTTGTGCTGCCTACCATGAAGGTTGCTCCCGTAACAGAGAGCGAAGAGATCACATCCGCACTATCCGATCTATCCCGTACGGACTGGGTGATATTCTCTTCCGTCAGCGGTGTGGAGCTTTTCTTTAAGAGACTCCGAGAGGCAAAAGTCGATTTCCGGATCCTGTCTCATCTTCGCTTTGCCACTATCGGGAAAGTAACCACAGAGGCATTGGGACACTTCGGATTCCTGCCCGACTTTACTCCTCCATACCATAAAACAGAACATTTTATACGTACATTTGCGGAGACGCATCCGGAAATCCGCTCGCAACGAATACTTGTCTCCGGCTCTCTGCTGACGAAAAACCTTTTCGTGGAAGAGCTTAACGCCCTCGGTGCAGAGTGTCGCTTCGTGCCACTGTACGATAATGTCCCCATCGAGTATTACAGTGAGCGTATAGAGATGATGCACTCCTCTGTTCCGGACTGGATACTCTTCTGCAGCTCTTCTGCCGTAGAAAACTTTGCGTCACTGGTAGAAAGGCACGACCTTAGAGCATGGGCGGAGAAGTGTAAGATGGCTTCCATAGGACCGCAAACATCCAACGCTTTGAGAAAGCATGGCTACACCGTGGCTCTCGAACCGTCTAAAGCCAAGATCGAGAGCCTTGTGGATGCCTTGATAGAAGCATCGAAAGAGTAAAACGAATATAAACCAATAAAAACTACAGAGTATGAAACTTCTTCTTATTTCCAATTCAGCCTCTCCCGGAGAGAGCTATCTCGAAAAACCTTTACAGGATATCAAGCGTTTTCTTGGCGCAGTAACAGATAATATCATCTTTATTCCATTTGCCGGCGTTACCGTAGAGTATGACGCTTATACGGCTAAGGTGAACAATGCTCTTGCGGCTATCGGTGTGAAAGTAACGGGCATACACACTTGCTCCAATCCGATAGAAGCCGTCATGAAAGCGTCTGCCATCTTCGTGGGAGGGGGTAACACGTTTATGCTAACCAGGATGATGCAACAGATGGGACTCATACAAGCCATCCGCGAAAGGGTATTGGCAGGAGTGCCATATATCGGTTGGAGTGCCGGCAGTAACGTAACATGTCCGACCATCTGCACGACCAACGATATGCCTATCGTAGAACCGGAGAGCTTCCGTGCCTTTAATCTTATTCCTTTCCAAATCAATCCGCACTATCTTGATGCTCATCCCGACGGTCACGGAGGAGAGACAAGAGAGCAGCGTATCTTGGAATACATCAAGGCTAATCCGCACATGTATGTCGCAGGACTGCGTGAAGGCTCTCGTCTATGGGTGGAAGGAGAAAAAATCGAACTCTTGGGAGAACGCACCATGCGCCTGTTTAAGTATGGAGAAGAGATTAAAGAGTTGAGCCATGAAGACGATATTCGCTTCCTCCTTGCGCGTTAAGCAAGTCTTACTTCTACTGCTTATGACCATTCCCTCACTGAATGCACAAAACTCCAAAGTAACAGAGCATCGTCTCTCTAACGGTCTTACCGTCTGGCTCAACGAGGATCACTCCCAAAACAAAGTGATCGGCACCCTCGTTGTACGTATCGGTGCGAAAGACTCTCCCAATACCGGTATTCCCCATTACTTTGAACACATCATGTTCAAAGGGACGGATAAGATCGGTACGGTAGATTACGAGAAGGAGAAACCGCTACTTGACGAAATCAAGAAACAGTACAGCCTGCTGAGCGAAACATCGGATCCGAAAGAGATCGAAGATATTCAGAAGCGCATCAATACGCTATCCATAGAGGCAGCCAAATATGCTATCCCGAATGAGTTTACCAATCTCATCTCGAAGTATGGAGGCTCCGGACTGAATGCCTATACGAGCTGGGACCATACGGCTTACTTCAATACCTTCTCTCCTCAATACCTTGAGCACTGGTGTTATCTCAATAGCGAGAGACTCATCAACCCGGTATTCAGACTTTTCCAAAGCGAACTGGAGACCGTCTATGAGGAGAAGAACATGTACTCCGATGCTATGGGAAGAGAGGCTATGGACAGAGTGATAGCACGAGTAGCCGCTCCACACCCTTACCAGTACACCATAATCGGAAGTACGGAGAACCTCAAGAAGCCCGACTTGGCGAAGATGGAGGAGTTCTACAACACGTACTACGTTGCAGGCAATATGGGTCTTATCCTCTGCGGCAGCTTCTCGGAGAAAGAGGTGCTTCCTGTCTTGGAAAAGACATTCGGGCGCATCCGTCCCGGCAATCCGCCTCGTCCGGTGTGCGAACAGCCTCGTCCGTTCAATGGGGTAGAGCAGTTTTCCGTCAAATTCCCTATACCGTTCATTCAGGGGCGTGTCCTCATTTGGCGAGGAGTGCCAAGCGGACACGAAGATGAGGCTGCCATGGAGGTTGCTATCCGTATATTCTCCAACAAAGGGGAGACCGGGCTTTTGGATAAACTCTATCGGACGGGCAAGGTAATGACTGCCGGCGCACAGTTTAACAATATGAACGATATGGGAGCCGCGGCTATCTTCTTTGTTCCAAAGCTTCCGTTCGGCACCATATCCTCTGCACAGAAAGAGGCAACAAAGATCTTGGAGCAGGTCAAAAGAGGAGAGTTTGGCGATGATCTCTTCCAACAGCTCAAGAATGAGATGTTGCAAGACTACACAACCCTTTTGGAAGATCTCACAAGCAGAGGCAGGACATACGCTTCTCTCTTTGCCGCAGGAGAGCATTGGTCTTCTCATCACCAAAAGCTGGAGAGAGTACGCAGCCTTACCAAGCAGGATGTGGTGGATGTGGTGAATCGCTACTTCACCGGAAACTATCTGCAAGTCTCCAAGAAGACGGGCAGATACCCCAAAGACCGGATACAGAAACCTCCTTTTGCGCCTCTACCTCTTCACAACAAGGGGGCTAAGTCGGAGTTTGCACGCTTTCTCGAAACACTTCCGGTAGGCAACAGCGATCTTCGTTTCCTCGATTTCGAGACAGATGCCAAGCCGGTAAGCGTGATAGAGGGCAACGATCTGGTGAAGCTCTATACGGGAGCGAATCCTATAAACGACCTGTTCACGCTCAAGCTGAACTATCAGGTCGGAGTCTACGAACGCCCTGTTCTCGAACAGGTTGCCTTCTATCTCTCTCTGCTGGGCACGTCTCGGCATGGTAGCGATCAGTTTAAGGACAAGCTCCAACAGCTTGGAGCGACACTCTCTTTCGAGGCATACAACGAAACCTTTACGATCAACGTGAGAGGGTTTGACGCGCAACTGAAACCGACTCTTGAGCTTCTCGGACACTTCCTGACCGATGTGAAAGGAGAAAAGAAGGCTTTGAAGAAGTTGGTGGAGAATAAGAAAATCTCCCGAAAAGCCATCTTGAAGTCTTCGCAAGATATGGGTGAGGCGCTCTCCGAATGGGTTCGCTTCGGAGATAAATCGACCTACGCAACACAGCTGTCCCTAAAAGAGATAAAAGCTCTTAAAGCTGACCGCCTTGTGGGAGAGCTGAAAAGCGTTCTCTCCAAAGAGTGCGACATCCACTATGTGGGTAATGAGTCTGCGGAGCAAGTGGCTTCACTGCTGAAGCAGTACCTGCCTTTGGATAAGGTCGAAGAGCGGACAGCCAATCCCATAGACCTTGATGCCGTTGTGCCTGAGAAGCCCTACCTCTACATCTTGCCCGACAAGAAGAGCACGCAGACCATTATCAAAGGTTATCTCTTTGCTCCTCCTTTCGAGAGCGACAAGGAGCGTGCTTATGTCGAACTATACAGAGTCTACCTGGGAGGCGGTATGAACTCTTTGCTTTTCCAAGAAGTGCGCGAGTTGAGATCGCTTGCATACGGAGCATACTCCGTGAGCTATCTCCCCTCCAAACGTTCTCAGACAAGCAAAGCAACCATATTGGAGGCGCATCTCTCCACACAAGGAGACAAAGCTACGGAGGCTTTGCTGCTACTGGACTCCCTACTGAACGTGAAGCCCGATGATGCAGGACGGATAGAGTATGCACAAGAAGCTCTAAGAAGTGCCGCATCCAACAATTATCCTACATTCCGTAAAAAGAGTGAGACGGCGGTGAGAGCCGTAAGACGCGGATTCGATGAAGATCCGGCTCTATGGTTGTTGAACCGGATAGAAGACGTGGATCGATCGGACTTTGCCCGGTATATATCGGAGAAGTTACAGCAGAGTCATCCGAGGGCTTATGTCGTAGTGGGCAATCCTAAGAAGCTCGATATGAAAGCTCTTGCAAAGCTTGGAGAGGTGGTTGTGGTAGATCCCAAGAAGATTTACAGGTAGGACACCTTCCGAACGATATGTTATGGAATGATCCCGGAAAGAGATGCTCTTTTCGGGATCATTTTTTATGCTCCGAAGCATGCCTTATACCTCCCTCTTCAACTCTGTTTTTATATATTCCATCCCGAAAAATGCTCACTTTTTTCGGTCTCTTTATTTTGCTCGGAGGGGTCGTTTTCAGAGCGCGACCGAATTGTTAAATCTGCCCCATTCTATTAACACAAATTCCGATAGCTGTTAAGCCAAAACGCTAAACGAGCATATTTTTTCGGCTTAACGTGTTTAATTTTTCAATGAACACGTTTACTGATTTCATTAAACACGTTTACCGGATTCGATTAACGTGTTTAGCTAAAATCATTAAAACGCTAAACATCAATCGTTTATGTATTTTTACCCTAAAAAGCCCCTGAAAAGGCAGATTTCTTTATTAGGAAACGTTCACAGGAAAGGGTGTTAAAATTCACACCAATTAACGCGAAAAAGCCCCATGAAACGGACTGAAGAAAAAATTTTTCCGAATTTGAGATTTTTCGTATTAGGTTGAAAACATGATGTTTACAAGTCTCTCTTCTCCTTTGAGTTCAAAAATCGGATTTCGGAACGATCTTTTCGGAGAGGTTTTCAGGCATCCGTTTTTATATAAAAGCTCCCACCTCAAATGCTCTGTTGCGGTCGGGAAATCGGGACATGGTTTTGACTTTTTTGAGGAGAGGCGAATGGAAGAAAAGGGGAAAGGGAGAGGCATAAACGGAGAATAGATGTACCAAATGCGTCAAAATGATTAACTTTGCGGCTAAACTACTCTGAAACGTAGTAAAAACAGCAGAAGTATGAAACAACAGATATTCAAGAGAATAGAGATGATAGGAGCAGTGGTGGTGATGCTACTCTCTTCTATTGTTTATATACTGACTATGGAGAAGAGTTCCAGCCTTTGGGACTGTCCGGAGTTCATTACCACTTTCGACCGTTTGGAGGTCGGACACCCGCCCGGAGCACCATTCTATATGTTGGTGTACAACTTCTTCTCTACCATTCTTCCCATCGGCTCCAATCATGTAGCCATTGCAGCCAATACGGTGAGCGCGCTGATGAGTGGGGCTACCGTGATGCTGCTCTTCTTGAGTATCTCTCACCTCGTGCGCCGATGCTTTGTGCGCTCGGAAGAGGAGCAGGCTGAGGGTCGCATGGGAGGCTATATGAGCTATGTGGCATTAGGGTCTGCCCTGGTGGGTTCTCTGCTCTATGCGTTTACCGATACGTTCTGGTACAGCGCGGTGGAGGCAGAGGTTTACTCTTTTTCTTCCCTCTTTACGGCGCTTGTATTCTATCTCATGCTCAAGTGGGAAGCGGCTGCGGACAGCAGTACGGCGGATCGCTGGATTGTGGGTATCGCTTACCTGATGGGGCTTAGCATCGGAGTACACTTGCTCAATCTGCTTTGCTTGCCGGCGATGGGGCTTATCTACTACTACAAGAGATCTCCTAACCCTACCTTCAAAGGCTCTATCGGGGCTCTGTTGGGCTCTTTTGCGCTTATCGCCATCGTTATGTTCGGTATCGTTCAGGGTGCTCCGGCTGTGGCAGGAATGTTTGAGCTGTTTACCGTGAACCTCTTGGGATTGCCGTTCAACAGCGGTCTTATCCTCTATCTGATAGTGCTCTCTCTGCTGCTCATCGTGGGTTATGTGGAGAGTATTCGCATCGAACCGAGAAGACGATTGATGCAGGCAATCTTCCTTGTTGTGGTGATCCTGATGGGTATCCCTTTCATGGGAAGCAGCTGGATAGTGCCGGTGCTTATCATTGTGCTTATCGCATGGTGGGCATTTACCCGTCCCTCTTTCACCTCAAAGCTGATGAATCTGGCAATGCTCTGCCTTGCGGTGTTTTTTGTCGGTGTATCCACTTATGGGGTAATCCTTATCCGTGCCAATTCGGATATTCAACTCAATCAGAACAATCCGTCAGATGTCTTTACTTTGAAGAGGTATCTTTCTCGTGAGCAGTATGGATCCACTCCGCATCTTTACGGTAAAACCTATGCGTCTTTGCCGGAAAGAAACAGCGACGGCTCCACTAAGTTCAAAGAGTCGGTACAGTGGCAGCGCGCTTCAAAGAGCTCCGAGACAGACAAAGACCGCTACGAAAAACTGACAGTACAGGAGCCGGTATACAGATCGGATATGAATATGCTCTTCCCTCGTGTCTTTAACAGCACGCAGGCACACTTTCCACAAGGTTACAAAATGTGGAGCGACCACAAGGGAAGAACGATGAGCGTGAACGATGGTGGGCAGATGAAGACCGTGGTGGTGCCTACTTTTGGAGACAATCTTACCTATTTCTTCCGTTATCAGGTGGGTTACATGTACTGGAGATACTTTATGTGGAACTTCAGCGGAAGGCAAAATGACCTTGCCGGACAGGGTGAAGCGACAAGAGGAAACTGGATCACCGGTATCACTCCGCTGGATAACATTCTGCTCGGTATAGATCTGGACAGCATGCCGGAGCACATGAAGCAGAACAAGGGACAGAACAAGTATTTCATGCTGCCGTTCCTTTTGGGTCTGCTGGGTATATTCTTCCTGCTCGTTTCGAGGAATGCGTCCAAGAGTCCGAAGAGCTTGGAAACACTCTTTATCGTATTCATGCTCTTCTTTATGACAGGTTTGGCCATTATCCTGTACATCAATCAGTCGCCTTACCAAGTGCGTGAAAGAGATTATACTTTCGCCGCTTCTTTCTACGCTTTCTCTATTTGGATTGCGTTCGGAGTGGCATATATCAGTGAGATTATAGACTATTACGTTTTCAAGGGAACAGAAAGCAAGAAAGCTCCGATCATAGCAACGCTGCTCTGTATGTTCGTTCCGGCTCTTGTCTTTGCGCAGAACTATGATGACCACAACAGGCATGGGCGTACGCTGGCTTCGGATTTCGGATACAACTATCTCGAATCTTGCGAGCCCAATGGCATAATCTTCTGTAACGGAGACAACGATACGTTCCCACTTTGGTACGCTCAAGAGGTGGAAGGAGTACGTCGAGACCTCAGGGTATGTAATACTTCGTACTTGCAAGCAGACTGGTACGTGGATCAGATGAAGAAGGATATGTACGACAGTAAAGCGCTTCCGATAAGCTGGCATCCGAATCAGTATGCCGGGGAGAAGCTCTCCGTGATTTATGTGGTGCCTATCCTGCAAGACACCGTTGCGCTCGACAAGGCTCTCGATTTTGCCACAAGCACAGATCCGAAGAATAAAACATTGCCGAATGTCAATCGTCAGATAGACTATATCCCTACCGAAACATTCAGCTTACAATATGATCCGGATGATCTGATCCGCAAGGGTGCAATCTATTTTGCCGATACCGCATTCATTCCGACCTCTCGAAAGATGATCTTCAACATGAAAGAGAAACAGCTTTTAGGTAAGCACGAGAGTGTGATATTGAATATCATGGCGAACAACAACTTTGAACGTCCCATCTACTATTGCACTACCGTACCGGACAGTGAATACGTTGGCATGAAGCCGTACTTCCGTCAGACCGGTCTTGCATACAGGGTACTTCCTTTCCGTGCAGGCGACAGCATTGCCACCCAAGTGGATACGGAGAGAATGTATGACAATGTCATGAACAAGTTCAGATGGGGTGGCGCGGATCGCAAAGGCGTCTACATGGATGAGAATGCGAGACGAATGTTTGAAGGATACAGGACAGAAGTGTTTGCCGTACTTGCCAATGCCTTGGTGGCAAAGGGCGATACCGTTCGTGCTCAAGAGGTTCTCAAGAAAGGCTTGCAGGTGTTGCCGGCTGAGGTGATACCGCACACACGCACCTCTATCCCGATGGTGGATGCGCTTTACAATGCAGGCATGGAAGAAGAGGCACTTGCTCTCTCCAAAGAGATGGTATCCCGCTCTCTTGATATTCTGCGTTGGGCGGCTTCGCAATCCATCGATGGACAGACCGGAAGCTCAAGAGAGATAGACGAAGCCCTGCTTGTCTCAACCACGATAGCTCGTATCAGCAAGATTTATAACGAGGAATACTACAAGTCCATAGAGCCGGACGTTCTTAAATATCTCAGCTATTTCGGTGGAAACTCGTAGACGTAAAGGGATGTGGCCTGCTTGGTGTACGGCCTTGGTCGAACATCCTCCCCGGCTTTATCGTGCCCTTTTCCCTGGCGCATTGTGGCGTCTTCCTCAAAGAGACAAGAAGGTCGTTTATCTTACATTCGATGACGGACCCATACCGGAGGTTACACCTTGGGTGCTTTCCGTGCTTAGAGAGAAAGGAGTAAAGGCAACATTCTTTTGTGTAGGGGATAATGTCCGGAAATATCCGGAGGTGTTCCAACAGGTCAAAGCGGAAGGGCACGACATCGGTAACCACACCTTCAATCACTTGCAGGGCTGGAAAGTGGGCTTCAATGCTTTCATCGAAAATACGGAGAAGGCAGACAGATGGCTCAACACCTCTCTCTTCCGACCTCCTCACGGACACCTCAGATGGAGTCAGTTTTTCCGTCTTAGGAGGAGATATAAGATGGTGATGTGGGACATCGTTACACGAGATTACAGCAAGTGTCAGACTCCGGAGGGAACACTCGAAAGCGTCCGCAAGTACGTGCAGAACGGCTCTATCATTGTCTTTCACGACTCCATCAAAAGCGAGGCAAATCTGAGATATGCCCTGCCTAAAGCCATAGACTTTCTTCTTTCGGAGGGATACACATTCTCTCTTTTCCGGTAGATCAGGCGTTACAGATGTCTTTCCCAACCATTTCTTTTTCAGACCTCAAAGCTCTGGCAGAGGAGATCAATGTATTCAACATCGGCGTAATAGACCTTGAGGAAAATCCCGATGTGGATTCATGGTATCAGCAGCGCTTCGATCGCTGGATAGAGGAAGGGCAACACGCGGATATGGAATACCTGACTCGCTACGAAGATGTACGGCGAACGCCCAAAGCCTTACTGCCCGAAGCTAACTCACTTATCATCATCGCACTGAGCTACGCTCCTCTTCAGAAGCAGGCGGCATCCGCTCCGAAGATTACGAAGTACGCCTTGGGGCGAGACTACCACAAGGTGTTGAAAAAACGGATAGAGATGCTTGCCGAAAAACTTTCTCAGAGATTTCCCCACACTTACAGGGGTGTAACGGACACCGCACCCATACCCGAAAGATATTGGGCAGCACGTGCAGGGGTGGGGCAGATAGGAAAGAACACCTGCCTGATAGTACCCGGCATGGGCTCTTGGTGCGTGATAGGATCTCTGCTTACCTCCGTAAGGGTAACCGATCTGCCTCGAAAAGAGGCACTCTCTTTCCCCGATACCGGAGCGGACATCTGCTTGGAGTGCGACCGCTGTGTCCGTGCCTGCCCCACGGGAGCCTTGTCTCCCTTTTCGTTGGATGCCAGAAAGTGCATCAACTATTGGACGATAGAAAACCGCTCGGAAGAGATCCCCGAAGAGATCAACTGCAAAATGGCTTCTCGTCTTGTGGGTTGCGATACCTGTCTGGATGTGTGTCCCTATAACAAGAACGTACCTCCGACGACGGAGTTGGAGCTGTTGCCCAAAGAGTCGTTGCTCGATCTTTCGCTGGAGATGCTCTCCAAAATGGAGGAGAAAGAGTATGGAGACATGTTCTTTGGCACCTCTCTCACGCGCACCAAATGGAGTGGAATGAAGCGGAATATCCGCTACTTCATCCAAAGAAAAAATAGAAAGAAGTAGCCGGGAACCATTCGGCTGTTCTTATGAACCTTGAAGGCAGGAGACGAGACTCTGTTTTCAAGGTTTTTTTGTCGCTTTTTCGGGGAAAGATACCGCTTGACCAACTTGTGCCGACTGCTTTAAGAACATTGTTTTAACAGGGATATAAATTCGGTTTAATCCGCTCAAATCTCATTTTCACGGCGTGACGGACAGAAACCGAGCCTTGATTTTTATCAATCAAAGTTTGAATCGCAACCTTTAAGCCTTGACTTGAACTTCCGAACCTTATGAACTCATTTTCTAAACGGGATAAAATCAAATAGTCTTAACGTTTATCCCGATTTCTATCCGATATTTGCTTCTCTGCCAATCGCTTTTTTCTGCTCTTCTATCTGTCTATATTTTTAGAAAATATGCTGTCTGGCTATAATGGTGTTCGATTTGGCTTAAAATATTTACTAATTAAAATTTACAATCAAAGTTTGTTCTCAAATTGGGAGGTAAAATATAACGATTGAATAAAAACTATACTTATCTTTGCGTCATAATGGTTTCACAAAGAGAGAATACACCTTTTATAGAAGAATAGACAAACTTTATTACCATGTTTTTTGAGAAAATAAAGGGGCTTATAGATGCTCCATTTACACCGTTCCACAAGGATACGCACGAAGTGAACTACGAAAAGATCCCGGCTTATGCAGAGATGCTGCATAAGAACGGACTTTCAGGTGTTTTCATCAATGGCTCTTCCGGCGAGGGCTATATGCTTACGGAAGAAGAGCGCATCCAGCTTGCGGATGCTTGGAAATCTGCCATAAAGTGGGACGATTTCAAGTTGATTGTACACGTCGGATCCACTTGCGTGAAGAGCAGTCGCAGATTGGCGGAACATGCCCAAGCGATCGGCGCGTTCGGTATCGGTGCCATGGCACCTCCATTTCCGAAGATCGGCAGAGTGGAAGAGCTGGTACAGTACTGCAAGGAGATAGCTGCCGGAGCACCGGAGCTTCCTTTCTACTATTATCATATCCCTGCATTCAACGGAGCATTCCTGCCTATGTTGGAGTTTATCAAGCAGATGGAGGTGGAAGTGCCTACGTTTGCCGGAATCAAGTACACCTTCGAGAGCCTTTACGAATACAACCAGTGTATGCTCTACAAGGACGGAAAGTATGATATGCTGCATGGTCAGGATGAGACTATCCTCTCTTCTCTTGTCATGGGAGGTGCGCAAGGCGGTATCGGTGGTACTACCAACTACAACGGCAGATGCCTTGTGGGTATCATAGAAGCGTGGAAAAAGGGAGACATTGCAGAGGCTCGTCGCTTGCAAAACTATGCTCAGGATGTGATCAATGTCATTGTAAAGTACAGAGGAAACATTGTGGGCGGAAAGCGTATCATGAAGCTTATCGGGCTTGATCTCGGTCCGAACAGAACTCCATTCCGTAACGTAACGGAACAAGAAGAGAAGCAGCTTCTTGCAGATCTTGAAGCCATAGACTTTTTTACTCACTGCAATAAGCTGTAACGGAGTAGAAAATGGAGATACAGCAGTATAGAGAGGTTTATTCCTCTCAGTTGAAGGAGGATATACTTCCTTTTTGGCTAAAATATGGTCTGGATCGTGTTCACGGAGGGATATATACCTGTGTGGACAGAGACGGCACACTGATGGATGGTACAAAGTCTGTCTGGTTTCAGGGAAGGGGAGCATTCTCTTTTGCTTATGCCTATAATAATATAGAGAAAAGGCAGGAGTGGCTTGATGCTTCCAAACATATCATCGCTTTCTTGGAAGCGCACTGCTTCGATAAGGATGGACGGATGTTCTTTGAAGTGATGGCAGACGGAACTCCCCTGAGAAAGAGAAGATACATATTCAGCGAGTCGTTCGCCGCAATCGCTTTTGCAGAGTATGCCAAGGCTTCCGGAGATCGGGAGTATGCGGAGAAAGCGGTAAGGTTGTTCAAGAAGATGCAGGAGTGGCTATCTACTCCTGGTATTTTGGAACCGAAATATCTTCCGGTGATGGACTGCATAGGACACAGCCCCACAATGATAATGCTTGGTGTGGCAGGTGTCATAAGCGATGTTTCGGACGATCCGGCTCTTGCGGAACAGGTTCGCACTTCGTTCGATCTGATAAAGAACAAACTCTATAAACCGGAGTACCGCACGCTGCTGGAGGTTGTAAACCGCGACGGAACGATGATAGACAGCTGCATGGGGCGCACCATCAATCCGGGACACTGCATAGAGACGGCATGGTTTCTTATGGAAGCGGCAGCATTGTTCCCACAACTCTCCATCGCAGAGGAGATGAAAGAGTTCGGGCTTACCATTCTCGATGATGCTTTGGTGTGGGGATGGGATGAGGAGTATGGTGGTATCATCAACTTCAAAGATGCCAAGGGATTCCCTCATCAGGACTACTCTCAGGACATGAAGTTCTGGTGGCCTCAGACGGAGGCAATCATTGCCCTGCTTTATGCTTACAAGCTGACAGGTGATAGGAAGTATCTCGACTGGCACAAGAAGGTACACGACTGGACATACGCACACTTCCCCGATAAAGAGTATGGCGAGTGGTACGGCTATCTGCATCGCGATGGTACGGTGGCACAGCCTGCAAAGGGAAATATCTTCAAGGGACCGTTCCATATCCCCAGAATGTTGGTAAAGGCATCGCTTCTGTGCGATGAGATAAGTAAGCAATAGAAAAGACATAAAAATACTGTTTAATTCAAATCAATAATTTTTGCAAGATCATGAAACAGATTAAATGCACGCATCATGCGTTCCGAAGCATGTTGCTCATGCTGCTCATGCTCCTTCCTCTTTCCCTTTATGCACAGGGTATTACCGTGTCGGGAACAGTGGTAGGCACAAACAAAGAACCATTGGCGGGCGTTACTGTCCGTGTGATGGGTACTGCTCGTGGTATGTACACGAATGTGAAAGGAGAGTTTAAGCTCGAAAACGTTGCCAAAGATGCCGTTTTGAGATTTACATACGCCGGAATGGAAGAACAGCAGGAACGTGTTAACGGACGCACGATCATCAACGTTGTTCTTAAGGAACACTCCACGGTGTTGGACCAAGTGGTCGTAACGGGCTACTCTACGCAGAAGCGTGCCCAGATGACCACTTCCGTATCGAAGCTCGACACAAAAGTATTGGAGAGTGCACCCAGATCGAATGCAGCCACAGCGTTGCAAGGAACTATTCCGGGTCTTAAGGTAACTCAAAATACAGGGCAACCCGGTTCTACTCCTTCCATGGTATTGCGTGGTGGTACCAGCTTCGATGGTTCCGGCGCACCTCTTATCCTTGTGGACGGAGTGCCAAGCTCATTCTACGCACTCAATTCGGACGACATCGAGTCTATGGAAGTGTTGAAGGATGCTGCCTCTACCGCTATCTATGGTGCTCGTGCGGCAAATGGCGTTATCCTCGTTACCACCAAGAAAGGTAAGGCAGGACGCTCCAGCATAGTCTTTCGTACCAAGTACACTTTTAACAATCGTCCGGTAGACCCGATGACTTATTTGAATGCCGAGGACTATGTTCGCTTCAACCGTTTGGCGATAAAGGACACTCAGATTGTTCGTAACGACCCGAAGATTTTCTCTGCATTCTTGAACGGAAGTAATGGTGCCGGTGTTGGAAACAACGCAACCAACAGCATCTATACAACCATGTATCTCACTCCGGAGAATGAACACCTTCTCGGTAAAGGTACTTGGACTTCTATCGAAGACCCGTTGGATCCGACCAAGAAGCTGATCTTCCAGGCGAACAACCACTCTCAGCTCTTCTATCAAAACAGCTACGCTCAAGACTATACGCTCTCTTTTGACGGTGGTAACGATAAAGCGACTTACTATCTCGGTCTTGGTCTTTTGGATGATAAGGGTCTCGTTGTAGGGTCGGGCTTTAAGCGTGTATCCGGAACATTTAACGGCTCTTATAAGATTACGGACAGAATCAAGGTTTCTTCCAGTGTGGCTTATGCACATTCCAACTTGAACAACCCTTATACCGGAATATACGAGCTGTTCCAACGTTCTGCCGGTATGGCTCCGACCACTCGTATCTGGTACACCAATCCGGATGGAACAGACTCGGATAAACCGCATCCGGGAACAAGCTACAACTTCGGTAACCCGCTTTATTACCATGACAAGTTCCCCGCAACCAACCTGGAACAACGCTTGAGTGCGAATGTTCAGTTGGATTACAATCTTACGGATAAGATCACATTGACTGCAAAGGGCAGCCACTTTACGGTAAACGACTCCGACGAGGCCTTCAACAAGGCTTATCTTGAAGGTGGAACACTCAGAACAGACAGAACATCTTCGGTCGGACATAACCGTTTGTTGCGTAACCAGTTTACGGCTCTTGCAAACTATCGAGACCGTTTCTTCGACAAGCACAACGTAGCTGCCCTTTTAGGGTCAGAGTATTTCATCAACTCCGGATTTGCCTTCGATGCTTCTACAAGACTTTCTCCGACAGACCTTATCCACACCATGAATGCAGGTGCAGAGGCTTCCGGCAAACCATCTTCTTCAAAAACAGAGTATGCTATTGCTTCTATCTTCGGACAAGTGAACTACGACTACGACTTCCGTTATCTGTTCGGCTTCACATTCCGCTACGATGGAACATCTCGTTTGGGTACGAACAAGTACGGCTTCTTCCCCGGTGTTTCTGTGGGATGGAACCTTCACAACGAACAGTTCTTCAGAGAAAACGAGTCTCTTGTCCGCTACCTTTCTCGCGTGAAGCCACGTTTGAGCTATGGTGTTAATGGTAACATCGACGTTCTTGGCAACTATACGGTTCAAGGTTTGTACAGCTTGACAAACACTTACAACTCGGAAAAGGGATATGTCAATACAGCTCTTCCAAACCTCGGACTTCGTTGGGAAAGATCTACTACACTTAATGCCGGTCTTGATTTAGGATTGTTCAACAACAGAATTACCTTGATCGGAGACTTCTTCATACGTGATGTTATGGATAAGTTGGCAGACCAAACGCTTCCTATATGGACAGGTTTCTCAGGCATTAAGACCAACAACGGTACGCTTCAAAACAGGGGATTCGAGCTGCAAATCAATGCAGAAGCAATCAAGACCAAGGATTTCAAGTGGAACATCAACGCCAATTTTGCGTCTGTTAAGTCTTACGCAAAGTCTCTTCCGAATAATGGTCTCGATAAGAACAGACAAGGTGGTAGAGAGATCTGGTCTCCTAACGATCCTACAAAGACTATCTACGTGGGAGGACTACAAGAAGGAGAACGCCTCGGCTACGATCTTGTTACTGCTTATGTCTTTGACGGCGTATATAAAACACAAGCCGAACTTGACGAACACAAGGATCGTAGAGTGGAGTTTGCCTATAACAAGACCAAACGTTTCTTGGGAGACACTCGCTGGAAAGACCTTAATGGAGACAATATCATAGATAGCCGCGACCGCATAGTGGTTGGACGTACTACTCCATGGCTTGTCGGAGGTCTTTCTACTGACCTTAACTACAAAGGCTTCTCTCTTTATGTGAAGACGGACTTTGCCGTAGGACACTATCTTGTAAACGGTCGCCGTATGAAGGGATTGGCTCAGACACAAGGTAATCAGAATGGCCCTGTGGAGATTAAAGATACATGGTCTCCTACCAACCCGGATTCCAATATCCCTCGTTACGGATTTACCGACCCGCAAAAGAATCACCTTGCGGCAGGTTCCGACCAAGGAGACTTCGTGAACAGCTCTACAAGAACATTGGAAAAGGGCGACTATCTTGCTCTACGTGAAGTAACACTCAGCTATACCCTTGGTAAGCCTATCTTCAACAAGCTTATCAAAGATGCGAGATTCTATATTACAGGAGCTAACCTGCACTATTTTACCAAGTATTCCGGTAGCATCCCGGAAGAAGCCAGAGGATCTGATACCGGAAGGTATCCGCTTCCTAAGACATTCACCTTGGGTCTAAATCTTACTTTCTAACTTTTGAGACTGATTAAAATATGAAAAAGTATATATATACACTTCTGATTGCAGTCATCGCTACGGCTTGTAACTTGGACTTCAAGCCTAAATCAGAACTTACGTACAACGGATTTTGGGAACAAGAAGAAGGAGTACGAAGCGCACACGTTGGTTTGGCTGCGCAGTTCAGAAATTTTGTATCGACATTCTATTTAATGGGAGAAGCAAGATCGGATATTTGGGGTGGTATAACCACAGAGTCTGCCCAAAATCAGATACTCATCGATAACGATTTCAATGCAACGAATACCGTCTTTACCAATTGGGCTGGCTTCTATGGCTATATCCACCAGTTGAATGACTTTATTACCAATGCACCGAGAGCGCCATTCGGCAACGAGTCTGAGCGTTCCAACATGATGGCGCAGGCTTACGGTATGCGTGCTTTTATCTACTACACCATGCTTAAAGCGTGGGGAGATGTCATCATCACTACCGAGCCTCTGAACGAAGAGCAGCTTAAGGATGTTTCCAAACTGCGTAGAGCACGTTCGCCCAAAGCGGATGTTATGGCTCTTATCCTCAAGGATATCGAAAAGTCTTTGGAGCTTTATGCCGGCACAAACGGTAAGTGGAAAAACAACCAAGTGTATTGGTCAAAAGCTGCCACTCTTATGCTCAAAGGCGATGCTCTCCTTTGGAAGGGTCAGGTATTAGGCGGTGGAGATGCAGACTTCCGTGCTGCGAAAGAAGCTTTATCTGCCATAGAGGGTTACTCTTTGGTTTCTTACGAAAGCCTTTGGGGTCTTTCCAATGAACGCAATAAGGAGTTTATCTTCACGATAGACTACCAACAAGATCAGGCTCAACACTTCTACTCCACGTTTACGGCACGTAACACAGACGTTGCCAACTTTGTGGATTTGAATGGTGAAAAGCTTGAGAAGTACAAGTTCAACGGACACAACAGAAACGGTGTTTCCTTTGATATTATAGAAAAGCTCTACTCGACACCGGACAAGAGACAGGATACTTTCATCCTCTTCTTCTCTCAACAGGGAGAGTATGACCCGAAGAATCTTAAGGATGAAAAGAACTATCGCGGTGCTATCCTCGCTAAGTTCATGGGTGTATTGGAGAGCGACGGATCTCGTAAGTACTACGAAAATATTCCGATCTACCGTTATGCCGATGCTCTGCTCCTACTTGCGGAAGCGAAGAATCAGCTTGGAGAAGATCCTTCAGCAGAGATCAACCAAGTGCGCCAACGTGCTGCAAAGGAGAGCGATTTCGAGAAGTATGTTCACAATGGAGACAAGCTTCAAGGCAAGCGAGCCATATTGGATGAGCGTCTGAAAGAGTTCATCGGAGAAGGCAAGCGTTGGTGGGATCTTGTTCGTGCAGGAGATGATCTTGTGTTTGAGTATGTCAAGAAGCTCGACAAGAACAAAAAACACCTCATCTACTATCCTATCTCCAGAGAAATGATAGCAGAAGACCCTGAGTTTATCAAGCAAACCGAAGGGTACGAATAAGATAAGAATATGACTAACTTTAGGGTCGCTCCTTCGGTCTTTGCCGTTAGAAGGGGCGGCCCTAATGCTTATATCACAGACATTATACTCTTATGACAACATCAAAACAGATCACAGGAAAGATATATCCCTGGATAGTGGTCGCACTCCTTTGGGTTGTGGCTCTGCTCAACTACCTTGACAGACAGATGTTATCCACTATGGCAGACAGCATGAAGGTGGATATATCCGAGCTTCAAGACCCTAAGTATTTTGGCTATCTCATGGCAGTTTTCCTATGGATATATGGTCTTATGAGTCCTTTAGCGGGAGTCATAGCCGACCGCATGAGTAGGAAATGGCTCATTGTAGGCAGTCTCCTTGTCTGGTCTGCCGTTACATTCCTTATGGGGATGAGTTCTTCGTACAATACGATCTTTGTTCTTCGTGCCATTATGGGCATCAGCGAAGCTCTCTATATTCCTGCTGGACTAGCTCTCATCACCGAGTACCACACCGGGCGGACACGCTCTCTTGCCGTGGGAATACACATGACCGGTCTATACATGGGGCAGGCATTGGGTGGCTTTGGGGCTACGGTGGCGCATCACTTCAGTTGGCAGACCACGTTTATCTCTTTCGGTCTTGCCGGAGTCGTTTATGCCTTTGTGCTTGCCATGGCTCTTCGGGACAAGAGAGAGGTTTCAGCCATCGGACAGAAAAGTGCTGTTACCAATCCTGATGCCATTCCGTTCGGTAAGGGACTGAAAAGACTGTTCGGCAATGTCGCTTTCTGGGTTATCCTCATCTACTTTGCCGCACCGAGCCTACCCGGATGGGCTACCAAAAACTGGTTGCCGACACTTTTCCGAGACAGCCTTGGCATAGACATGCAACACGCCGGACCGTTGAGCACTATATCTATCGCCTTCTCTTCTTTCGTCGGTGTCATTGTGGGCGGTATGCTTAGCGACCGTTGGGTACAGCGCAATCTCAGAGGGCGTGTCTATATCGGAGCCATAGGTTTGGCACTCACCATCCCTGCGCTTATCTTCTTAGGTTTGGGGCATGGTATGGTTACGATCATCGGTGCAGCCCTATGTTTCGGGGTGGGATACGGTATGTTCGATGCCAACAATATGCCTATCCTCTGCCAGTTTGTCCCGGATAACCTTCGCTCTACCGCTTATGGTTTCATGAACATGGTAGGAGTATTTTCCGGCGCACTCATTACTCAGGTACTCGGTGCATGGACCGGAGAGGGCAACTTAGGGCTTGGATTTGCCATGCTTGCCGGTATCGTCCTGGTGGCACTACTGCTACAGATCACCATCCTTCGCCCTAAGTATGTAGACATGAAGAGCGAAAATTTCTAACCTCATCACTTTTTACAAAACATGATTATCACAACGTTAGAACAGCTTGAAAGATACTTTCCGTTGAATCCGCACTTCGAGGCGGTAGCCGGTTGGCTTAGAAGCACCGATCTGTCCGCTCTGCCTACGGGACGAAACGAGATAGACGGGGACAACATATACGCCAACGTCGCAGAGGTAGCTATGTCTCCCGACAGACTTATCCCTATGGAGCAGCATCGGGAGTACATAGACATCCATGTGCCGTTGAGGTTCGATGAAAGTATGGGCTGGAGTTCGGAAGACCTCTGTAAGAGCATCCGTCAGCCTTATGATGCGGAAGGCGATTATCTTCTATGGGAAGACACTCCGGCTCTTACGCTGCCGATGCCCGTGGGGACGCTTACCATCGTTTTTCCCGAAGACCCCCACTCTCCGCTTGTAGGGGAAGGAGTGCAGAGGAAGATCATCATCAAGGTGAAAGATGTGAGGTAATATCCTGCCTCCATAAGTAGAGGTTTTATGAAGCAAGAGCATATCCTCTCCGGTCGGGACACAGACAGCGTCCTCTTCCGGGGAGGATTTTTTTATATTTAACTTCTTGAATGTGAAAAGAGTGCTTATTTATAATTGTTGTCATTGCCGTTCAACTTATATTTTTCTACCTTTGAACCGATAAGTTGCATCCATATACAATAGAGAATAACTCTTACAAGTGATGAAGTGTAGCCCTTTCCCGAAACCATTCATCTGTTTGGTCTTGCTTGCGATGACTTTTATCGTTACTACCGCAGCGGCCCAGACGGACAGTTCTATACCGACAGATACTCTCAAACGCAAAGGCATTGTGGGCAACAAGCTCCCTAAAGATCTGGAGGACGCGCTTCTGAAACAGGTTCGGAAGCAGATAGACGACATCCGGCCCACTGTGGATATTGCCGGCATAAAGCAAGAGGGGAGAAGACCAATGCAGGGACGCTTCTCCGGTTCTCAGTTTGGCATTCCGGCTTTCAACTTTCAGCTCAACAGCCCTAAACTTTTGGAGGTGGACTGGAATGGCTTCCGGCTCGAATCGCATGCCTCAAGCCATCAATGGAAAGATGCCTTTAACACCCGGCACGACTCCCGTACCATCGGCATTGATCTCAAGCTACGCAAAGATCTTTCTTGGAACAACTATCTCTCCATGGGGCTACTCTCCTCTTTTCATCTTCCTACACACCAAAAGTTTGGAGAGATCTACTCCGGCCTTAGCTACACTCCCACGGAGAAGTGGATACTTACGGGAGGTGTTGCGCTCGGCTCTTACATGGGGCAGACCTATATCAATCCCAGACTTCATTCCCAAATCCTCCTCACGCAAAACCTCAGGCTCAACCTTGACGGAGGTGCTTCCTTTTTCACGCTTCCGTATGCATCGCAGTTTTCCGGACGTGAGTTTTACGGAGGTCTAAGGCTTCAGTACACCATGGATGCCGGAGTCTATTTCTACGGATCGGCGGCAAGCTCTTTCACTTCTCTACCCGGATATTTCCCTCAACGTTACGGGCTGCTCTACTCACCCGTTCTTGGGGGCGGTTTGGGCTACAATATTCCGGGCTGCGGACCGGTTGAGCTGGGAGTGGCATACCGATACAACCCGATAACCAATAAAGCTGCTCCGGAAGTGTCGCTCAATATCGTGGGTGCGTTGATGTGGATCATCAAAGGTATCGGTACTCTTTTGGAGTAACCGTACCCCTATAAAAGCACCTTTTTTGTCGGGAACTTTTATATAAAAATGGAGTCCCGACATTTCTCTTGAATGGCTTCGTCGGCTCTCCTGTTTCAAGAGCAAAAAGAGATTTTTCCTCTATAAGGAGTTGATAATACTGTGATTATGAAAAATCGCGAATTTGGAAAAAATTTTTTCTCAGTCCATTTCATGGGCGTTTTTCGCGTTAATACGTGTGAATTTTAACATTCATGTCTGTAAACGTTTCCTAATAAAGAAATTCGCCTTTTTAGGGGCTTTTTAGGGTTAAAATACGTAAATGATTGATTTTTAGTATTTTAATGTTTTTGGCTAAACACGTTAATCGAATCCGGTAAACGTATTAAATGAAATGGGTAAACGTGTTCATTGAAAAATTAAACACGTTAAGCCGAAAGAATATGCTCGTTTAGCGTTTTTGCTTAGCAGGTATCGGAAATTGTGTTAATAAAACAACTCTGATTTAACAATTTGGTCATGCTCTGAAAACACCCCCTCCAATCAAAATAGAGAGCAAGAAAAAAGTGAGCATTTTTCGGGATGGAATATATAAAAATGAGTTTTGGAAACCTCCTCTTTTCGGGTGAGAAAAACGGGGTATAGGCTTGCCCTTTTTTCTCAAAACAGAGAACGTTTTTCTGGGAGGAGATTTACCCTTTTGGAAGTAGGGGATAAGAGAGACCGAGTAAAAAGCTCAAGGAAATAGGCAGACAAGGTGGAAGGGCGAAAAAGAAACGCTCCGAAACCTTACTGAAAGATTTCGGAGCATCTGTTGTAGAGGTTCCTGGCGGATTTGAACCGCCGTCTCCGGTTTTGCAGACCGTTGCCTAACCACTCGGCCAAGGAACCGTTATTTCCATTTGGTATGCAAAGATAGCAACGATATTTCAATTAGCCAAATCGGATCACGAGGAGCGATGCTGTAAAGAGCCTGTTCGGAGACGAAATGGAAGAAGAATATGAAACAAATATTTGGTGCTATTTATTTGATATATTGGACTTAAAATGTTATTTTTGTGTTGTATGTAAGTAAGAGAAAATGATTTGATAGAAGACCGAGACAGATTTGTCGGTTTATTGCTTAGACGATAGAGAGTGCTTTCACCATTGGTATCGTTTGCTCTCCCAAGTAGTATCCCACCTTTGAGAATAGTCCGGAGCTTCGGTGTCTATTCTGTTTTGAACAGGGGAGAGTAGAATCGGAAGAATATTGGCAGATGGTTGTTGCCAAAATGTCAAGCTAAGGCTTCTTCTCTGAGTCGATTTTTTTTAGAGGAAAGAGGCTAAAAGCAGAGTTTCTGTCTTGAGACAGAGTATACCACCCCTTTTATCCCCCTTGTGTTGAGCCGATCGGTGAATGATAGAGTCGTAGGAGGCTATAATATGAAAGTGTGTGATGACAAACCAAAAAAATGAAGATGTCAATATGAAGCGAACCATTCTGATTACAGGAGCATCCGGGACGGTCGGAAGTAGGGCGCTGGAGCTTTTTCTGTCCGAGTCGCACAAGTACAATATCCGAGCTTTTGATTTGAAGACTCGTAAAGGCGAGGCTTTTCTGAACAGGTATCGGGATCGTATTGAGTCGTTCTACGGAGATATCAGAAGGCCGGAAGATCTGGAAGAAGCGACCAAAGGCGTAGATGTCTGTATTCATACTGCTTCGGTGATTCCTCCTAAGGCCTATGAAGATCCCAATCTGACATTCAGAGTGAACATCTTCGGCACGGAGAACTTAATAGACTTGCTGACCAAAAACTCCCCGAATGCTTTTGTGGTGATGACCTCTTCTGTGGCTGTGTATGGAGATCGGCTCAATAATCCGAATATTCGTGTCGGAGATCCTTTGCTTCCTCCTTATCCGGACAACTACGGCGAGAGCAAAATCCGAATGGAAGAGTTGCTCCAGAAAAGCAGGCTCGACTGGAGCATCTTTCGCTTGACTATGGTGATGGGTGCAAGTAACCATCACTTCTCCAAGATTATGTTCTATATGCCTTTGTCTACCCCCATAGAGATCATTACACCTCAAGATGCGGCTCGTGCCTTAGTGGCTGCCGTGGATCATCGGGAAGAGCTTAGAGGACATATCTTTAATCTTGGAGGAGGAGAGTCTTGCCGGACAACGTACAAGGAGCTTTTGGAGAAAAACTTTAAGATAAGAGGCTTGGGCGCTCTCGACTTTCCTGATAAAGCTTTTGCCGAGCGAAACTATCACTGTGGGCTGTATGCGGATGGAGATAATCTCGAAGAGATTCTGCATTTTAGGAGAGACACTCTGCAGACCTATTACGATAGAGTGGCAGCTGATACGCCTTTCTATCAACGTCTTATAAATCAACTTTTTCGGAAATACATAAAAAGGTATTTGCTTTCGCTCTCTAAACCATATAAAGTATGGCATGAACAAAATGAAAATACCAGAAAACTGTTCTTTTAAAGCGTTGGGCAGAGTCGGGTAGAAAGTGTTGCGGTAAAGCCGGAGTAGATATGGTCTGAGGGAGGAGCCGGCTTGTGCTTTTATGATTGATGTGCAGAGGTTGTATCTTCTAAAGCGTTCGCCTTTCAGTCTGTGAATACTTGGCTCCGGACCGTTTCTTTATGCCCCGATGGATGAGTCTGAAATATGTGAAACATTTCAATGTATCCGTTGTGAGGTGTATATCTACGAGGAGTGCTTTTGAACGACTTTTTTGCCAATTATGTGTGCAAATGGATAAAGTCGGAAGTGCCGAATAAAAAAATGGAAAGAAGCTCCTCTTTATTCACAATAAATATTACCTTTGCCGGGAAAAACCATTTATACTTGAATTGTGTTGGTGTAAAGTCTGGTATGGGGATTGTTTGGCTCTCTAAAAAAACAGGAATAGATCTCTTATGAGAGGCTTATCCTCTCGGCATAACTGTACAGGGAGTTCGGACTACTTGAGAACAGATAACCGTTTCTGAAATTTACACTTTATCGGGAGGCTTGAGTTTGAAAGAAGATCGAACAGATCAGACAACTATATTTTAACAACTAAAAAAAGGAGAAGTTAATGAGAACAAAATGCACAACAATGCTTTTTTTATTCCTTAGTATGCTAATGCTATCGGCTTGCAGTAATCTTGAGGATGTTTACAGAAGATTGGATGAAGTTGAAACCAGACTGGCAAAGATTGAAAAATTGACAGATGGAGCTAATAGAGACATCAAGGCGATGAAAACTCTTTTAGAGACCCAAGGCTCCAATATTTCAATTAAAAGCTATCGCCCCCTCGATGACAATAGTGGTTATCTTCTCGAAATGAGTAATGGAGATAAGATTGTCTTGAAAAACGGAACAGACGGAACAAATTCATCAATGGGAGTAAAGCGTGGTGAAGATGGGGTGTTCTACTGGACTATCAATGGTCAGTACATGTATGACTCGGATGGCAATAAGATCAAAGCTTCCGGGCAAGATGGAGCAAACGGAGTAACTCCCATAATGAGAGTAAACAAAAAAAATAACTATTGGGAATATAGTGTGGATGGAGGAGCTTCATGGCATCTGGTATTGAACTCAGACAACGAACCTGTTGAGGCTACAGGAGGCAGCACTTCCGATCTACAGATTACGGAGACAGATAAGTCGATCATCATAGTATTTAAGGGACAGACTTTCGTTATCTCAAAAGAGTCAGGTAATCCTACTCCTAATCCGGTGCCTTCTGAGATCGTTTTGAATCCTACCACAAAAGAGATAATGGAGGGCGAAAGCTTTGTGATTGAAGCCAGAATTACTCCAAATTCTATTTCTACCGATCGTATTGTGTGGACTTCTTCAAACGAAAAAGTTGCTATCGTGGAAAATGGAAATGTTAGAGGAGTCTCCAGAGGCAATGCTACTATTACTGCAACCATAGGATCAGTAAAGGCTGTTTGCGAAGTTGTCGTAAATCCAAAATTTTCTTTGACTTTTGATATCACGATAAACGGAATACAAGCAATAGATGCGAACTTCTCTATTGTTCCTTCGGATGAAGAGAGTATCTATTACTTCTCTTCTATTTTAAAGGAAGAGTGGGATAAAATAGGTGGCGCTAATGGTATTTTGGAGTATGAAAGACATTTTTGGAACAGTGCCGGTTCTATTGAAGATGCCTTAAGGCAACTTACGACGAAAGGGTCTCGGTTGAATCAGAATTTGAGTTATTCAGGAATTTCACTGGCACGACCGGGAACCTCTTACATTGTGTATGCTTTTGGTGTCAATTATGATGGTACGGAGACTTCTGAAATTTTCTATAAAGAGATTAAAACTCTACCGGAACAATCTGTCAGTGATCTTACGTTTGATGTGAAAATCGAAGAAGTACTTAACAATGGAATCATTGCGAAAGTTACTCCATCAAATAGCAATTATACCTATATGGTCGTTCATGAAAGAAAGTCCTTCATTGACGGAAGAGCCCCTAATAGAACACCTCAGGAGCTGAAAGCCGTAGGGTATGAATTGGCATCAATTCACTTAAGAAAAAAGGACTTTGAATTTAGTCAAGGGGAGATAACTATAACTCCAACGACTCATCCTATGAGAAAAAATAGAGACTATGTGATAATGGTTTTTGGAATTGATAAAGATCGTGGTATTTTCACAGATCCTAAACTCGTGGATGTTAAAACGAAAAATTAAGTTTTTATGTCTGACTAATTAGAAAATACAAATAATGAAATCTAAACAAGTATTATTCATTTTTTCTACTATACTATTGTTGATCCTATCGGGCTGCAACCATTCTAAAATGGATATTCTCGAATTGGAACTTTCGCACTATTCTACATTGGACTTTTCTGTAGAAGGAGGAAGTAAAATAATTGTTATAACCACTAACCAAAAAGAATGGGGAGCATTCTCCAATGCAGAGTGGGTAAAGACAAATCAAACGAGTAGAGAACTAACCATAAATATTGAACCGAACACGACTGTACAGAAAAGAGAGGCGGAAGTATCTGTTGTTGCAGGAGGATTGTTGAGAAAAATCCCGATAGCTCAAGCGGGAGTTCCTACTGAAATATCAGTATCTCAAGATCGTATAGACCTTTTGCAGAGAGAAAGCACCACTCGAATAACCGTTATTACCAATAATAAGGAGTGGAAGAGTGAAACCAACGCAAGTTGGATTCAACTTTCACATGTTCCGGGAGATAATACTCTTGTTGTAAAGGTTGAAGAAAACAACGACCCATCTGAGCGAAATGCAAAAATCTTTTTGAAAAGTGGAGATAAAGTACGTGAGATTGAAGTCCTTCAGAAAGGATTGATTCACTACATCCTTCCTATATTGATCCCGGAAGCTACTATGGCAGAAGTGGAAGAACTTGAGGAAAGCAGAGGAAATTCGGTAGAACATAACTCTTCTTATCTCAATGGCGGATCCCACACTTACAATGTAAAAAGTCCTATTATTCTGGATATTAAATATACTTTCAGCACAAAGCAACTGATAGGTGCTACTTTGCGTACTCGTGAACAATCAATGTTGATTGAACCGGAATTTCATCAGTTGTTTCTTAAAGAGGGATTTGAATTGAAAGGAGATAATGGTAAGGAGAGGGCGTATGCCGTAAGGAAGGAATTGCCCAATGGCACTCGCTATGAAATCGTAGCTAATGTCATTTATGATGTCCCTCGTCAAGAACCCAGAATAGAATTCAATTTCATTCGACGTCAACCGGGACCGATGCCAACCTTTGAAAGGTTGCCATTCGGATACGGAGATCTTTCAAAAAATACAAATCTTAATACTGTAGTGGCATGGGAATCTACTCATGGTGGAAAGTTCTCAGAAAAAAAATCTGCAAATAATTTTTACTATTTTGATGTAAATGACAATACCTACATCGGTAGATATTACATCTTTAATCAAGATGGTAAAGGGCTTGCCAATATGGTCTGTTTCACTTACGATATTAGCAAGTTTTTCTATAGATCCAATCAGAATAATTATATCCCAACAGATGAGTTTAAGGCTCTTCTTAAAAAAGAAGGCTTTGGGGATCCTATCATTACGGGAGATGAGTTTGGACGATTTTATCCACATAAAGAGAAAAAGCTTCTTTTAGGAGTTCGTGTTAGCTCTGTGAAAGAGGTTAACGGCGGTCTTCCTTCGGTAATGATGATGTTCCTCCCAATGCAAGAATAATAGGCTGCTATGAGAAAGATAAAAATGAAAATGGTATCTCATAAAAATCTTGTAGCAATACTTATTGTATTTGCAGTAGGAGTTATGGGATGTCGGAAAGATGAATATCCGGAGCGTCCCGATAAGGGAGATAATAAACCGGAGGTTGAAAAAATAGAATCTAACAAAGCTTTTATAGAAGAGGGATATCTGAGAGTCATGCTGACTCCTGAGTTGGAGAAAGAGTTTTCCATAACAGGAAATAAGGATGGCCTAAGAACCGGCTCGTCCAGTCTCGATCTTTTTCTCTCATCTATTGGTGCGAAGTCTATGACACCTGTATTCCCCGGAAATGGAGGCGCTTATGAGAAATACAGGCGTGCAGCAGGGCTTCATCTTTGGTATGATATTCAGTTTGACAAAGAGAAAACTACTGTTCTTCGTGCCGGCAGATCCGCAGAAGATCTTAAGGATGTCTTTTCTTACACAGAGCCTATATATAAGCCGATTAAACCGGAGAGTGTACCGATACGAGCCAATAATTCTTTTGCATTAAGATCCGAAAATCCTAAAGCAGATCCCCGCCTCCCATATCAATGGCATCACTCCAATGTTCAACAGCTTCCATTATATGTGAAGGGGATAGATATCAACTCTTTGGCTGCATGGGAGATAGAGACCGGTAAGCCAAATGTTATCATTGCTGTGTTGGATGGAGGTGTAGAGGTAACTCATGAAGACCTTCAAGAAAATATCTGGGTCAATCCTCCGGAAACAAGAGAGTATGGCGATGATGTGAATGGGTATAATTTTGTCCTTAATAATGGGAATATAGAGCCTGATGATCATGGAACTCATGTTGCAGGAATCATCTCAGCTCGTCGGATGAATGGAATTGGTGTCGCGGGAGTCGCAGGTGGAGATGTCTCGTCGAAAGGAGTGAAGATAATGTCATGCCAGGTCTTCTCCGATCAAGGAAATAATCCTGCTGCCGCACCTCGTGCCTTTGTTTATGCCGCGGAGCATGGAGCCGTAGTAGCCCAATGTTCTTGGGGAATGGGAGGCTCTTCGGGTCCTGATGAGTTGCCCAGATCATATAAAGTGGCTATTGACTATTTTATTGATATGGCGGGTATAGATCCTAAAACAGGAGAGCAAGCTTCTGGATCTCCGATGAAAGGAGGAGTCGTAGTTTTTGCCGCAGGTAACAATGCGAAGGAGATCTGGTATATTCCCGGATCTTACAGCCGGGTTGTTGCAGTTTCTTCTATCGGACCGGCAGGAAAACGTGCTGTTTATTCCAATAGTGGAGTTTGGGTAGATATTGCTGCTCCTGGAGGGGATTATGACTATGGAAATCCGGATGCTCTCATTTTAAGCACTGTTACGGACAATCAGTATGGCTATATGCAAGGGACTTCTCAAGCGGCGCCGTTGGTATCCGGAGTTGCCGGTTTGGTTCTTTCAAAATTTGGAGGAAAAGGCTTTACCAATGAAGATTTGAAGAAGCGTTTGCTCTCTTCATTGAGACCGTTTGATCTTTATTCTTTTAATCCCAATTTTGTGGGAAAATTAGGGATCGGGATTATAGATGCCGCAAAGGCCCTTAGCATAGATGAAAACAAGAAGCCGGAGATGGTTGAAAATGTTAATGTCGAAAGAGGACCTAACTATTTAGACCTCACATGGCGAGCAGTTGCCGATGAAGATGACGAAACTGCCATTCTTTACTATCTGTGCTGTCTTAAAGATAAAGAGTTGAATGAGAAAAATATTTTGAAAGCAAAGAGAATTGAGATTTGCCAACCTCAGCTTAAGTCCGGAGATGTTGTAAAGTATAGGCTATCTTCTCTTGAACAAGACTCTGAATATTCAATGGCTATTATTTCAATGGACAGATGGGGACATCAATCTAAACCATACTTTTTTCATTCTACAACTCTGAAAACAATTCCTCCTAAACTTTCCCGTTCTAGCAATAAAGATATCCTTCTCGTGGGATCGGATCCTGCGTGTCTTGATGTTGCAGTCGAAGATTCTGACGGATATGATTGGAAGTATAAAATAGAAGGAGAAACAAAAGGCGTGGAGGCTGAAAGGAAAGGAAATCTTATTAAATTCCGTTTTCACAGAGTGTTGCCTGTTGGAAGATATAACATCAAGCTGATAGTCTTTAATGATTTTAGTCGGAGTGTTTTGGATATTCCTTTCACAGTAGCAGTCAATAAAGCACCTAATGTAGTAGAGAAGATTTCTTCTAAAATAATACCCATTACCAAAGCTTCTTCTTTTGAACTTCAGTTGATGAAGTATTTTTCAGACTTTGAGGGTGAGGATTTAAGCTTTGAGGCACATTCCTATAATCCAACAATTGCCATTCCGGTGATAAATGGAGATAAATTATCAATAAAAGCGGAAAAGAAAGGGCTTGTTCACATGGAGGTTACAGCTAAGGATCCTCATGGAGCGGTAGCAAGAATTCCATTTGATCTCCAACTTGTAGAGGATGATATTGTCTATTTGGTCTATCCGATTCCAGCTCAGAAAGAGTTGAATGTCAGACTATCGGATGATATATATTCTGCCAAAGTCGAAGTTTACTCTCAAAACGGACAAAGAATGCTTTTACAACATGTATCAATAGAGAATGAAGAAGGTAGATTGATTCCACTTCAAATCGGGCATCTTTCTGCCGGAACTTATTTCTTAATTGTGGAGGGTAATGGCAAGCGAGTAAAGCGTCCTTTTATAAAAATCAACTAAGATAATGATACGAATAAAGAATATTTTTGTTGGTCTGCTTTTATTTAGTGGTATCACTCTTTCTGTTCACGCACAAGAAAGACCGATATTTGATCTGTTACAGACAAATGTCAATGTAAAAGGGGCGGCTCTTGGTGAGGCATACTTAGGCTTAGGTAATACTTTAAGTCTATATGGCAGTCAGCCAATTTCTCGCAGTGCTTCCGTTGGACCTTATGCCAATTACTCCTTGGGACTTCTTCCTCGGAGCGATAATGGAAGACTTAAGACACATGCGATTGAATTAGGTTGTCCCATATCTGATCGCTTCAATATCATGGCTGGGATGAGGTACCAGTCAGGGCTGTTTATTCCCTCTGTCGATATGAGTGGAAGAGAAGGAGCCACTATTCATCCTATCGTTTGGAGTGCGGATTTTGGGACATCAACCATGATTTCCAAACAGCTATCAGCCTTTACCGGAATTTCATATCTTCAGAGTCATTATGGAGATCTTAGCAGGGCTCTTGTGGCTTCAGTTGGTAGTTCCTATAAGGGAAGATTCCACTTAGCTAACAAAACACTGCCGGCGGACTATATTTTTACCGTAAAAATGGCGGATATTGGTGCTTTATTTGCTCCTAAAGCTGAGCAGAAGTGGTTCTTTTCATCAAAAGTTCAGATCGGTAGCTCTGTATCGGTTCAATGTTCAACTAAGTATAAATTGACCTTGGCAGCAATGGGAAGTTACTTACTTCATTCATCAGAACGTTATCCGCTGTATGGAGGGGTAGGCTTAGAAGCCTCAACTTCAAGCGGTATAGCTCTACGCTCCGGCTACTATCGCCAAGGAGTCTTTTCAAAATATACAATGGGAGCCGGGTATAGATACTCTATTTGTTCTTTGGATTTTGCATATCAGATTGCGTCTAAAAAAGATTTTAATAATTTTTCATTCTCTGTTCGCATTGATATATAGGATTTATGTGATGGTAAACAAAACTTGGAAGGTTTAGGTTCGACTTCCAAAATTATCCGAAAGGATATAGTGCTCGGGCCAGATCTTACAATTAAAATAAGTCGAGGCTGTGTCAAAGTTGAACTTTGGCACAGCCTCGATTCAAAAACGGGCATCGAATATCAACAAAAAGAAAGAGGGTGTGAACAAATTACTGTTTGGGCACACCCTCTAAGCTTCTATGTTTATGTTACAATTATTGCTGTGTTCTTACCATAAACTGGTTACTATTTATGAGTACCCCTTTGTTGCCATTCCTGATGCAATCTTCCCGACTAAACCTTGAAGGACATTGCCGGGTCCGAATTCTATAAATTCTGTTGCTCCATCAGCTACCATCTGTTGTACGCTCTGTGTCCAGCGTACAGGAGCTGTGAGTTGAGCTATCAGGTTGGTGCGGATCTCTTCCGGATCGGTATGTGGACGAGCATCCACGTTTTGGTAAACCGGTACTTTCGGAGCCTTGAATGCAGCCGCTGCTATCGCTTGCGCCAAACGTTGACGAGCCGGTTCCATGAATGGGCTGTGGAATGCACCGCTTACGGGCAGAGGTAATGCGCGCTTTGCTCCTCTTTCTTTAAGAGCGATACAAGCATCTTCGATGGCTGCTTTAGAGCCGGATATCACGACTTGTCCGGGACAATTATAGTTGGCCGGGATGACGACACCGCTGGAGATACCGGCACAAACCTCTTCTACAACAGCATCATCCAATCCGAGGATCGCTGCCATGGTGCTTGGTTCTACATCGCACGCGTCTTGCATGGCAAGAGCTCGCTCCGACACGAGACGAAGTGCATCTTCAAACTCCAATACGCCCGCTACCGCAAGAGCAGTGAACTCTCCTAAAGAGTGTCCGGCTACCATATTGGGTTGGGTGTCTGCTCCGAATATCTTGGCACAAACATAGGAGTGAGTGAAAACAGCAGGCTGGGTTACCTTGGTCTGCTTAAGCTCTTCGGCTGTTCCTTCAAACATGATGTCTGTGAGGGAGAATCCGAGTACTTCGTTTGCTTTATCAAAGATGGCTTTGGCTTCGGCATTGTTGTTGTAAAGCTCTTTTCCCATGCCTACAAACTGTGCACCTTGACCCGGAAATACAAATGCTTTCATAAGATATAGTTTTTTTGTTGTGAGTGTTTCCTTTATTACTGGTAAACTGAACAAAGATAATCATTTTTAATTCATTTATATAGGCATCATAATGTCTCTTATCCGTGATGGAAACAGAATTGAAAGTGGAATATTATTCCTATTTTTGTTTATGACTCTCACGGGAAATTCTCCATTTATTTTCAAGATGATCTTTAACCTTATGAACCTTTCTACTACAATGACTGACATCTGGACAAAGCTTCAGGAGATTATGAACTTTGTCATATTCGATGTTAAGGGAAGCACCTTTACACTGCTGACGCTACTCTATCTGATAGTAGCATCTTCCGTTCTCATCTTTCTTGTACGGCGGATTTCCAAACTCTTGGACAACAGGCTTCTGGTGCGTATCTCCGAGCGAGGGACGCGTGCTGCCATCGTTACCATCATCAGATATTTGATACTGTTTTTGGGGTTCCTGCTCATCTTTAAGTCTGCCGGTTTTGAACTTGGTACTTTCAGCTGGCTCTTGGGAGCACTTGGAGTGGGTATCGGATTCGGTCTTCAGAATATCACCAATAACTTTTTGTCGGGTATCATTATCCTGTTTGAACGTCCCATTAAAGTGGGAGATCGCATTCAGGTTGGCGATATATCGGGAGATGTGGTAGAGATATCCATGAGAGCCACAACGGTAGTAACGAATGACAATATATCGGTCATCGTGCCGAACTCACAGTTTATAAATGGAAATGTGATCAACTGGTCTCACAGCGACAGACTTGTTCGCTTTCGTTATCCGGTGGGTGTGGCGTATAAGGAAAAGCCGGAGAGAGTGAAAGAGATTGTGTTGAACGTTGCTCGCAATCACCCCGGTGTGCTGAGTAAACCGGCTCCGGACTTTTGGTTTGTGGAGTATGGAGACAGCGCATTGAAATTTGAGTTGATCGTCTGGACTTCTACCTACATCCAAAGACCTACAGTGCTGAAGAGCGAACTCTACTATGCGATATTTAATGAATTTAATGCAAATGGTATAGAGGTGCCATTCCCACAAAGAGACCTGCACATCCGGACAAACAGCAGTAGACATCCTTTTTCTTGAGAGGGGCATAAAGTAAAATCCCGAATGGCTTCAAGGTATGACCTTCTGCCATTCGGGATTTTTTCGTATCGTTTTTATTTCGATTACTGTTCTGCCTGCTCCGGCTTTGTGTTATTGATCTGTGCCACTTTTTCAGCTATCTTTTCCATCAACCATTTGGGTGTAGAGGTTGCACCACATATACCGACGCTATTGACCCATAGTGGTAGCGGTTCTGATATTTGCTCTGCGGAGGAGATGAAGTAGGAGTTGGAATTTGCCGCTTTACAGTGTCCGAAGAGGACTTTGCCGTTGGAACTCTTGTCTCCTGCTACGAAATAGATCCAATCTTTTTTCTTGGCAAACTCCTCGATATTAGGTATTCTATTGGAAACTTGCCGACATATCGTGTCTTTGTATTGGAATATGACATCTGCACCTTTATGGGTTTCGATGTAGGAGATAAGCTCTTCAAATCCAGCTATGGACATCGTGGTCTGAGAGAATAACACGATAGGGCGGTCGAGATCAATCTTGGAAACTTCATTCATGTTCTGCACTACAATGGCTTTTCCTCCGGTTTGCCCTACAAGACCATTCACTTCCGCATGTCCGTGCTTTCCGAATATGACAATCTGTGCATCTATATCTCGTGTTTTCTCAAAGGTGCGTTTGATGTTGCGTTGAAGTGCCAATACGACGGGGCAAGTGGCATCAACCACAGTGATATTGTGTTGGCGGGCAAACTCATATACTGCCGGAGGTTCGCCATGTGCCCTAAACAGAACCTTGCCGCCATTTAGAGTATTAAAATTAGAGTAGTCAATCGTTTTGAGACCTTTCTTTTCGAGTCTGTCCACCTCCTGATTGTTGTGAACAATATCCCCAAGGCATTGGAGTGCTTCTCCCGATTCCAACTCTTTCTCTGCATGCTTTATCGCATTGATTACACCGAAACAGAAGCCGGATCCTTCATCTATCTCTATGCTGAGGGATCTGTTAGAGGAACTTTTTTTTTTAGGGTGTCGTGGAAGTACGACAGCATGATTTCATTTTGTTCGTCTATCGAAAGATCGCTGTTATCGAGCATGATTGCATCTTCTGCCGGTTTAAGAGGGGCTACTGCACGGGATGAGTCTATCCGGTCTCGCTCTTGAACGTTGTGAAGGATCTCCTCAAAAGAGACCTTTTCTCCTTTTGCTGTCAGTTCATTGAAGCGTCTTTCGGCACGAACATCCGCACTTGCCGTTACAAATACTTTTAGTTCGGCATTCGGAAATACCACCGTCCCGATGTCCCTTCCATCCATAACGACTCCCTTTTGAGCACCCATGGTACGTTGCTGTTCCAGGAGCAGCGTTCGCACTGCAGGTATTGTGGAGATGAACGAAACCTTGGAAGAGACTTCCATGCCCCTTATCTCCTGTTCGACATCTTCCCCACAGAGAAGCGTGTGTCCGTTGTCAGGATTAAAGTCTATGGAGATATCGCCGAGGCTTTTCTCTACATCGGAGATGGCCGGTTCTGTTCCATCTGTTCTCCAAAGACCTTTGCGCATGGTGTGCAGCGTTACTGCTCTAAACATGGCTCCGGTATCTATATATCTGTATCCTGTCTCTTTGGCAAGCCATTTGGCCATAGTGCTTTTTCCACAAGAAGAATGTCCGTCTATGGCTACTATAATATCGTTTTGTTGTCTGTTTGTCATCGACTTGTAATTCTGATATAAGTTGAAAACAAAGATAGTAAAATAAGGGAGTAACAGTATGAGTCTTGCAAAGCTCTCCCTTTATTTTTACCTTTGCCACAGAGCGATCGTGAAGAGATCGCATAGAGACCGGAAAAGAAAACCTAACAGTAAACTGTACATAGCCATGAAGAGATACCACTCGATTCTTATCCTGTTTTTTCTTGTGCTTGGAACGACAGCGTCTGCTTATGCTCAAAAGATAGCCGTAACCAGAGATGGCGAAGAAGTACTGCTTCATGCCGATGGAACATGGGAGTATCTGGATGAATGGGATAGGGATGAAGAACCCGACTTTACGTTCGGGCCTCGTCCAACCGGCAGGTCTGCACATATCACCATCAATGGAGAAGTCCGTTTTATGATAGTGGAGGGACAGCTGACCAACTTTCAAATCCTCCGTCGCAGAAGGGTCATTTATGATCATGTGATGAGGGAAAACAATGACAGATATGCAAGACTTTCATACGACTATCGCGGTCGTCTGGCTCGGATAGGTAATTGGGAGCTGCAGTATCGGTTTAGGGACAACAAGTTGGAAAAGATAGGTCCATACGCGATCAAGTACAAGTTCAGCAACGACAGGGTAGAGCAGATAGGACCATACCGGATAGATTATGATTTCAGCTCGGACAGAATATCCCGTATCGGGAATGTGGAGATCAAGTACGACTTCTTTACCGAAATGCCGGAAGTACGAGGGAAAAATCCGGGTATGAAGATTGTGATACTTTAATCCGTTTCGGCTCTCTTTTTCAATATCATGCCATCCTCCCGAACCTCATAAGGATGACCCTCCCTCTTGGCAAAAGAGATGCTTTGGAGTATATAATCTTTCGGGGCATTGAGAGATTTGCATACCTCGGACAGGTTTATGGGCAACGAGGCTTGCGATAGAAAATCCAGAATAACCTCCATCGTGCGAAAGGTGAGTCCGGATGGTTTCCTTTCCCGACACACATCGCACAAACCGCAAGGCAGGGAGTGAGTCTCCCCGAAATAGTTTAGAAGAACCTGCGAACGGCATTTCCTTGCCGAGGAAGAAGCATACGCGATAGACGCTTCGGCTCTATCGCGTTCTTTTTGTAGCCGTTTTTCGTAGCTGTCGTAGGAGATATGTATGCTTTCCGGAAGGCATCGCGGTCTTTTGTAACGGATATAAGAGGCTCGCTTGCCCGGTATATAGTCCAGAACGCCCCACCTGTTAAGATGCAGCATGGCTCCGTAAAAAGTATCTGCATCCATATCCAACTGTGTGCGTAGTTTGGGCTCGTCTATTATGGCATGCTCTGTAAACAGACCGGTATAACTCCTTAGTAGCAGTTCCACTACCCTGTAATGCAGATCTGAAGCCTCGTCCATCACTTGGTACAACTCATGACGGGAGAGGGTGATCTTCACTCTTGATGGCATATTCTGATCCACTTCAAAGTCTATATATCCTGCTATATCCAAGAGCGAAAGAGCGGCATGCACTTCCAGTACAGAGTGTCGGAACAGATGACAGAAGAGAGAAATATTCAGCTCGAACAGGTGCCCTGTCCCGGCTCCTTCCGCTATCTGCAAAAAGCTGGCGATGTCTCCATATATCTTTTGTATCTTTTCTCGAGGGGGAAAACCGCTTGACACTCTTTTCTCTACGGCAGAAAGGTCTGTCGCCGGATCGAATAACAGAACGGCATACGAGGGTTTATTGTCTCTCGCAGCCCGTCCGGCTTCTTGATAGTAGTCCTCCAAAGCGGTAGGAAGTTCGGGATGCACCACGATCCGAACATCTTCTTTGTCTATCCCCATCCCGAAAGCGTTTGTGCAGACCATTATTCGGGTCTCATTGTTCATCCATGCTTTCTGCTTCTTAACCTTGCTATCGTGCGAAAGACCGGCATGAAAGTATGCCGCATCTATACCATTCTCGTTGAGCAGATCACAATAGAGCTTCGCTTTCTTTCGTGAACGCACATATACCAGTCCCGATCCTTTGACACTGTTGAGTATATTCACCAGATCCGACAGCTTGTCTGTCGTGGGTTTGACAACATAGCTGAGGTTTTTCCTGTAAAAGCTCCGCTGGAACAGCTTTGCCGGTTGCCGAAACATCAGTTTGTCCCGAATGTCTGCAACCACCTCTGTCGTTGCCGTTGCGGTAAGGGCTAAGACCGGTGTATCGGGGAAGTGAGTACGGAAGTCGGCTATTTTGAGATAATTGGGTCGAAAGTCGTATCCCCATTGACAGACGCAGTGGCTCTCATCTACGACAATAAGAGAGACATTCATGTTGGTTATTCGGCGGAGGAAGGTTTCGGATACGAGCCGTTCCGGAGAGACGTATAGCAGCTTATATTCCCCATAGAGACAGTTGTCGAGAGCCTCTATAATCTTTCCGGACGACATCCCTGAGTGGAGATACTCTGCCTTGATCTTCAATGTTTGAAGCCTGCTTACCTGATCTCGCATCAGGGCTACAAGGGGAGTGATAACGACGGTAATGCCCGGTAACATAAGAGCCGGCACCTGAAAGGTAATGCTCTTACCGCCTCCGGTAGGCATGAGTGCCAGAGTGTCGTAGCCGTTCAGTATGGAGCGGATGATATCCTCCTGCATCGGGCGAAACTCATCGTAACCCCAATAGCATTGGAGTATATCCAAAGGAGATACACTTGCAGCTTCATTGGCGGACTGCCGTTCCATCAGGAGAGTACTCTAAAATCGAGGAGTAGGAGCTGCGCCATGTTCTTACCCATACGGCTATACTCTTCTATGGTATAGACGATGTCGATGCGTGCTCCTCTCTTATATCCTTCTATCTTATACTGGGAGTTGTAGGCAAAGGCGTTGAATATCTCGTCCGTTCCATCCTCTTTAAGGGCCAGCTTCACGTGGCTCTTTGTTTTTCCCATAAACTTGGGCGAGGAGGCAAGCTCCAGATTTGTGGTGCGGAATACCGGTTTCTCGTTGTGAGGACCGTAGGGTGCCATTTCGCGTAATTGCTTTCTGAAAGTGGATGTAATATCGGAGAGCTTGATATCCAAGTCTATGTTGATTTGAGGCGTAAGCACTTCATTGCTCACCTCTTTCTCTCCCAGCTCTTCTATCCGTTTTATAAAGGCTTCCACGTTGTCCTTATGGAGAGTGAAGCCGGTGGCATAAGTGTGTCCGCCGAAGTTGATCAGCAGATCTTTGCACTGGTCTATGATGGCATACATATCGAATCCGCCAATGCTTCTTGCCGAGCCACAGACCAAATCTTCACCGCCTCCGGTCTGAGTGAGGACAATACTCGGACGGTTGAAATGCTCGGTAAGTCTGGAAGCCACAATACCTATCACGCCTCTATGCCATGACGGATCGTAAAGGGCTATAATCTTCTGTTTGGCAAGAGGTTCTCCTGTAGGACTTGTGGCTGTCTCTGTTTCCACTCTTTCCAAAGCCTGTTCGGTGATGGACTTATCCAACTCTCGGCGTTGGGAGTTGTAGCTATCTATGTTTTTGGTCATCTTGCGTGCCTCTCCTGCCGTTGCGGCAAGAAGTAGATCCACAGACTCCCTTCCATTTTGCATTCTTCCCGATGCGTTGATTCGCGGACCTATCTTAAAGACCACTTCGTTCATGGTTATTCGTTTGGTCTTTATCTCACTGACATCCATGATGCTCCGTAGCCCGAGTCTCGGATTTTTGTTCAGAATCTTCAGTCCGTGGCAGGCCATTACCCTGTTTTCTCCCGTAAGACTTACAAGGTCTGCACCGATACTCACCGCCACGAGGTCTAATAGATCATAGACTTGACGGAGATCACCTCCATTGTCGATAGTAAATGCCTGTAAGAGTTTGAACCCCACACCGCAGCCGGAAAGCTCATCGAACGGGTATGTGGATCCGGGTATTTTGGGGTTAAGAATAGCCACAGCGTCCGGAAGTTCTGCATCCGGGACGTGGTGATCACAGATAATAAGGTCTATTCCTTTCTCCTTTGCATATAGCACTTTCTCTACTGCCTTTACGCCACAATCAAGTGCAATCATTAGCTTGCACCCCTCTCTCTCGGCATGATCTATGCCTTGGAAAGAGATGCCACTGCCTTCATTGTAGCGTTCCGGTATGTAGTAGGAGAGTTGGGTTGTGTATTGCCGGAGAAATTTGTACATCAGTGCCACCGAAGTGGTTCCATCTACATCGTAGTCTCCATATATTAAGATCCTCTCTTTCTGCCCTAAGGCTTTGTTGAGACGGTCCACGGCTTCTCGCATGCCCAGCATAAGGAACGGATCGTGCAGATCCTCTATCTCCGGTTGTAGATACATCCGTACCTGCTCTGGAGTAGTAACACCTCGCTGGACAAAGAGCTTCGCGACCATGGGTAGAAGCATCGAGGACGAAGACAGCTCCGCCGCAACTCGCTCCTCTTCCGAGGTCAAGCTCTTCAAGTTCCATAGATATTCCATATGTGAAATCTCTTTTTTTCATTTTTTTCTTAGGTCTCAAATATAGCAATAATATCTTGGATTTCATGAGAGATTTATATAATAACTCCTTCTTTATCTTCTTTTTGCTCTCTTTGCTCTCTGTTCGGGAGAGATTTTCAATCTTCATTTTTATATATTCCATCCCGAAAAATGCCCCCTTTTTTCTTGCTCTCTATTTTGATCGGAAGGGTCGTTTTCAGAACACGAGAGAATTGTTAAATTCGGGCTGTTTTATTAACACAAATTCCGATACCTGTTAAGCAAAAACACTAAACGAGCATATTTTGTCGGCTTAACGTGTTTAATTTTTCAATGAACACGTTTAGTGATTTCATTAAACACGTTTACCGGATTCAATTAACGTGTTTAGAAATTTTGATTACTTGTTTGATTATTAGTGCTTTAGCTATTTTCTCCTGTTTTTTTCTCTTTGATCCAATTTTTGTTGTTAGAGAATGTTTACGATCAGAGGTGTTATTTTTAACTTTTATTGTGCGTAAAATGAGCCCTAAATCCGACCAAAAGGAAAAAAGTTTGAAAGATGACGATTTCTTTTATCTGCTTATCTGTTAGGCTCTTGGGGCTTATCGGTGAGAGTCGGGGGCGTGAAAACGATTGAAGAAGAGATTCTGTATTCAGGAAAATTCAGCTCTCGTTTTTATATAAAAGTGCCAGCCGACATACCCTTCCGAGAAGAGTGTATCGGGTGGCATTTTTATATTTTTGTGTCGAGGCGTTAGAGCTTAAATTCTGCCCACAACGGATAGTGATCCGAAATCATGAATGAGAGTTGCTGTTTCGTGAGTCCTCTGTTGTTCAAAGCCGTTGGAACAAAGTCGTAACTACCGCCTTGGACAAACTCCAAAGAGAGTTTCGGCTCTCCATCTTTGCCGTTGAACCATGCGATCTGATCGTAGAATTTGGTTTTATCGAATATGGAACGGGTAACCTCCGGATTCTGCAAATCCTCCGGGACATAGAGCCCCTCCGAAAGGAAAGTCTTGTTCAGCAGATCTCCACGAGCATCTATATTGAAGTCTCCCAAGACAATGAGGTTTTGGTGATAGGCATTAACGTCCTTTGCCCAACCGGAGAGCCATTGGGCTATCCCTTTCAGCTCTCCGAGTCTGTCCTTAGACTTTTTCCCGTAGATCACGTGCAGAGTGATGAGGATAAAGGTCTGATTCTTGGATCTGAAGCTTACGGCATAAGGGGTGCGTACGAACTGCTCCGTCATTACATTCTCCGAAACACCTTTTCGCCACTGATCCGGCACGACGAGTTCGCCCGCAAGCCCGGAAAGATTTACTCTTCTTGTGTCGAAGAGGTACGCCATCCGTTCTCCGTTGCCGGCATCGCCTTTATTGACATCCGTAAGGATCATGGACCAGTCGCTTCCTAAAACTTTCAGCGTATCCCTTAATGCCCGTATGTTGGCTTTGACCTCCTGCACGGCAACAACATCGAATCTTCTGATGATCTCTGCTATGCAGAGGGTGGAGTGCAGATCTCGTTTGGGGGAGTCGTCCTCTTTGCTTGCCCATTCTCGTGTCAGGTCGCCGAAACCACGAATGTTCCAGCTGGCAATAAGCAGGTTTTTGTCTAACTTTTTGGATGGAATCTTTTCATCCAGATCTCTTTTAAGTGTGTTGAGGTTCTCTTGTACCTCTTGAGGTGGGGTGTCTAATATTTTTGCCATAGTATTGAAGGTTTTTCCAAAGATAGTATTTTCTTGTTTGTTGTACAACTCTCTAATTATGAGTTTTTAATGAGATATTTTTGCGTTCAAAGATGTAGAAAGAATCACGAAAATATCCCTTTCTTTTTGTATTTTTGTGGCAGATATGAGCAGAATAAAGAAAAAGATGAGAGTGTGGCTTACCGGAGCCGCAGGTCAGTTGGGGAACGCTATCATGCGGAACTACTCTCCGAATGATGAGATAGAGTGGTTACCAACGACAAGAGACCAGATAGAGCTAAGCGATAGAGCCAATGTCCAACGCTTTTTTGACCTCTATAAGCCGGATGTGATACTTAATGCCGCAGCTTTTACTTCGGTAGATGCCGCCGAGAATAACCCGGACGAATTGCGGAGAATCAACTATGAGGTACCCAAGTTCCTTGCCGAACTGTGTCATAATAAAGGGAAGATTTTGATGCACATCAGTACGGATCATGTCTTTGGAGGCGGAGAGCCGGTTTCTTCACCACTGAAAGAGGAAGATCCTGCCGCTCCCTGCAATGCTTATGGAAAGAGCAAGCATGAGGGAGAAATCGCTGTGCAGGAGTCTTGTCCGCGTTCGTATGTCATTCGTACATCATGGCTTTACTCTGCTTATGGCAACAACTTTTACACCAAGATACGGCGAGTAGCCCTTAGTCAGGGTGAATTGCGTCTCGTTACGGATGAAGTCGGAAGCCCGACTTCTGCACTCAATCTTGCACACGTTATCATACGCATTCTTTTGCGCATCAAATCCAAAGAGGGAAAGATACCGTTTGGTCTCTATCACTTTGCCGACAGAGGAGCTGTCTCTCGTTACGATTTTGCTCGTGCCATATTGGATTTGGATCCTAAAACAGCTTCTTTATCCATGGAGAAGTGTCTGCAAAAAGATTATGACACGGTAGCTGTCCGTCCTCTATACAGTGTATTGGATACAAGTAAGATAGAGGCAATACTTCCGGACTCGGTACACGATTGGAAAAGCTCTTTGGAGCAGGTGTACAATCAGGAATAAGCTACAACCCAAGAGGTTCGGAGAACAAGGTTTTCGAGTAGCCTTATCTTTCCTTTTTGACGAATATTATACAGATGTCTTATATAGAAGAAATAAAACGTCGCAGAACGTTTGCGATTATCTCTCACCCCGACGCGGGGAAAACTACTCTGACCGAAAAGCTACTCCTTTTCGGAGGCGCGATACATATAGCCGGCGCAGTAAAAAGCAATAAGATAAAGAAGAGCGCAACCAGTGACTGGATGGAGATAGAAAAACAAAGAGGTATCTCCGTAGCGACTTCTGTCATGGGTTTTGAGTATGAAGGGTATAAAGTGAATATCCTCGATACGCCCGGTCACCAGGATTTTGCCGAAGACACTTACCGTACACTTACTGCTGTGGATAGTGTAATCATCGTGGTGGACTCTGCCAAAGGGGTGGAGCAACAGACTCGCCGCCTGATGGAGGTGTGTCGTATGCGACATACTCCCGTGATGGTCTTTGTCAATAAGATGGACCGCGAAGGACGGGATCCGTTCGATTTGATGGATGAAATAGAGGAAGAACTCGGTATTGCCGTCTCTCCTCAAACATGGCCAATAGATTCCGGAGAACGTTTCAAAGGAGTCTACAACCGATATGTGGGTGGATTGGATCTCTATAAACCGAGCAAGCAGCAAGTAACAGAGTGTGTGCACATAGATGATTTGCAGTCCGACGAACTGACCCAACATATTTCGGATGCACAGGCAGATAAGCTCCGGGATGATCTTGAACTTCTTTCGGAAGTGTATCCTTCGCTTGACGAGGAGGCTTATCTTGCAGGACGAGTGGCTCCGGTATTTTTCGGCTCTGCTCTGAACAACTTCGGTGTGAAAGAGCTGCTCGACTGTTTTGTCCGCCTTGCGCCTTCTCCCCGCCCTATTGATGCAATAGAGAGAGCCGTAGACCCTTACGAGGAGCCATTGACCGGATTTATATTTAAGATTCATGCGAATATGGACCCTAATCATCGCAGCAGTATCGCGTTCTTGAAGATATGCTCCGGTCGCTTTGAGCGGAATAAACCATACGCCCACATGCGTTTCCTTGGAAAGCAGTTTCGCTTCAGCAGTCCTACTGCCTTTATGGCGCAGAAGAAAGAGACCGTGGACGAAGCATTTGCAGGGGATATCATCGGTCTGCCAGATACGGGAAACTTCCAGATCGGAGACACTATCACGGAGGGAGAGATCCTTCATTTCAAAGGTCTGCCCAGCTTCTCTCCGGAAATGTTTAAGTATCTTGAAAATGCCGATCCCATGCGCACCAAACAGCTTCAGAAAGGAGTTGAACAGCTTATGGGGGAAGGCGTTGCTCAGATCTTTACCAGTACGTTCAATGGTCGTAAGATTATCGGAACGGTAGGGCAGCTCCAGTTCGAGGTGATAGAGTATAGACTTTTGCACGAATATCAGGCAAAGTGTCGCTGGGAGCCGGTAAGCCTTTACAAAGCATGCTGGATAGAGAGCGATGATCTTGCCATCCTTGAAAACTTTAAGAAGCGTAAGGCACAATATATGGCTGTCGACAGAGAGGGAAGAGACGTTTATCTTGCAGACTCTCCATACGTGCTTCAGATGGCAAGGCAGGATTTCCCGGATATTCGTTTCCACTTCACAAGCGAGTTTTAGATTTTGTCTATACTATTATAGACTGTATCTGTTGTATCTGCATGTATATATTTATATCTTTGCACTATAAACATGATAACTAAATAATTACAAGATATGAAAACAACAAATTTTCTTCACTTGAATGAAGCCTATACTGTAAAGGCAGTAGAGAAGTTGAATCAGCTTGCTGCAAACTTCCACATTTACTACTCTAACCTTAGAGCATTTCACTGGCATGTAGAAGGCCGTTCTTTCTTTCTCCTTCACGAACAGCTTGAGAAAATGTACGATGAACTCGCAGAGAATATAGATGAGGTCGCAGAACGTATCCTCCAACTTGGTGGTACTCCTGTACGTTTGTACAAAGACATCGAATCGTTGGCTACACTTAAGCAAGCTGTAAACGTAAGCAACGAAAACGATATTGTAGAGCAGGTGTTGGAATCTATCTCTCTATTCATAAAGATCGAAAGAGAAGGAGTTGCTTTGGCTGCTGAAAATGGAGACGATACTACTGTAGGACTACTTTCAGAGTATCTTCAGGGACAAGAAAAATTAGTTTGGATGCTTACAGCTTACCTTAAGAAGTAAGAACGAGAAGAGAGACTATCCAAACTCTTAAAGAATAAAAGTCTGCAAACTTTATCTATCTGTAGAGATAGAGAGGTTTGCAGACTTTTTTATGGTCTGAACAGATCTTATCGAAAGAAAAACAGTGTGCGAAATAAGCAGTGGTATGGAAAAAACGGATCAGCAATCTCTGTCAAGAGTCATTCCGGCAATATTGACTGTCGTAGCAGAAATGGCTCTTCCGACAAACTGACGAGCTGCCTGCTCAAAGGCATGAGACTCTTCCGTTGTAAAGAAAAGGTGTTGCCCTCCTTTGGAGAGTAGTTGCTCCATTTCGGGGTGGCGTTCGAGATAGGATTTAAGAGAGTTCACTATAATCTCTCCCTGTGGCAAAATTGTGATATGAGGGGGTGCAATCTCCGAAATCATCTCTTTGATAAGCGGATAGTGAGTACATGCCAGTAGAATGGTATCTATTTCCACATCTTTACTCAAAAGCTCTTCAAGATAGGTCTTGACAAAGAAACGCGTCCCTTCAGAATGGCATTCGCCACTCTCTATAAGGGGGACAAGCATCGGACAGGCTTGTTGTATGATAGTGAGATCCGGGGCATACTCTTCTCCTTCACGAAGATAGGTTTCGGAAGCTACCGTGCCTGAGGTTGCCAAAAGACCGATATGTTTGGTCCGACTGAAAGGTGCAAGCGATTCTATTGTAGGTCTTATTACTCCAAGTACACGGTATCCCTCTTCTGCCCAAGGCTTAAAAGAGGTCTGCTGTATCTGCCTCAATGCTCGGGCTGATGCCGTATTACAAGCTAAGATAATGAGCCTGCACTTCTTTTCCTTAAGAAGAAAGGCGACCCCTTCAGAGGTAAATTTATAGATGGTTTCAAAGGATCTTGGACCGTATGGAGCTCTCGCATTGTCTCCCAAGTAGACAAAGTCGTATTGAGGGAAAGCCTTTTCTAAAGCCTTCAATATCGTCAAGCCTCCATATCCGGAGTCGAATATACCTATCGGAAACCTGTTCATATCTCTTTTAAGGAGCAAAGAAAAAGTAGGCGCACAGTACTGAAACAATCATGCCGACAAGGTCGGACAACAGACAGATGCCAAGAGTGTAGCGCGTGTTACGTATTGCAACGCTGCCGGCATAGAGTGCAATGATATAAAAAGTAGTGTCGGATGCTCCCTGACACATGCAAGCAAGTCTTCCGACAAAGGAGTCTGCGCCATAATTTTGCATGGCATCTATCATCAGTCCACGTGCTCCGCTTCCGCTCAGAGGCTTCATCAGTATGGTTGGAAGTGCTCCAACCCAATCGCTTGGTAAGCCGAAGAAGCAAAAAGAAGCCTCTATACCGGAAACAATATAATCCATCCCTCCCGAAGCTCTAAAGACTGCCACTCCGACAAGAATGGCTACAAGATATGGTACAATATTGATCGCTGTCTTGAATCCTTCCTTTGCACCTTCTATGAAAACGGAAAAGACATCAAGCTTTTTCCATAATCCATATACCAGAAATATCACAACCACAGATAAGATAATACCGTTGGCGATGAGAGCAGATATTTTTTGAAGGGACTCTCCACTTACTTCTCCATCACCGCCCCAAGGAATAAAATTGAGTACAATGGCGGACAGCAGTATCAATAAGGGTATCAGAAACGCTCGTTGAAAGAGTGAGATCTTCTGTTTGTAAGCTACGGCGCATATAGCAAACAGGGTGCTGGCTGCTGTGGCAATGAATATCGGGATAAAGACATCCGTTGGCACAGCGGCTCCCATGGTTGTCCTGTACATCAGGATCGAGATCGGAATAAGCGTAAGACCGGATGCGTTGATGCAGAGAAACATAATCATGGCATCCGAGATACGATCCGGTGTGGCACTGTTCTCTTTTTGCAGATGCTTCATCGTCTCCAATCCGAGAGGAGTAGCAGCATTATCTATTCCCAAAAGATTGGCAGAGAAGTTCAGCATTATGGTTCCCAGGGCAGGATGATCTTTGGGGAGAGAGGGGAACAACACTCTAAAGAAAGGATATGTCCCTTTTGCCAAAGCAGAAACCATCCCGCTCTTTTCTCCTACTTTAAGGAGTCCCATCCAGAGTGTAAGTATTCCGGACAGACCGAGAGCGAGTTCAAAAGCTGTGGTAGCACTGCTAAAAAGAGCCTTAGATACCTCATTCAAGGTCTCTAAATCGCCCGTAAATATCAGCTTGAAAAGGCAGACAATCAGAGCAAGGACGAAAAAACCGATCCAAATATAGTTCAGAATCATTCTCTATATCGCCTTACGGGATTAACTCAGAAGTGTAGTGTAAACTCGTCGGCATCTTCCAGAGCAGGAAATTTCTTGCGTAGATCGCTTACCTGTCTCTTGTCTATACGTCCTAATAGTATGCCTATCTCTCCTTTGTTCAGCTTTTTCACCAACGAAAGTTTTGGGTCTATTATCCGGCTATCCCCGCTATATACCTGTCGGTAGCTGTCTACGCCCACACGATTACAAGCCAAAACATAGCAGAGATTCTCAGATGCTCTTGCTCTTAGAAGAGCTTTCCAAGGAGAACGACGCGCTTGAGGCCAGCTTGCCACACAAACTATTGCATCATAATCATGCTTTTTAGTCCATCGGCACCATACCGGAAAGCGAAGATCATAACAGATAATCGGGAACAGTTTCCACCCTTTATACTCTACCAACAAGCGTTCAGAGCCGGAAGAAAAGTGTTTGGCTTCTCCTCCCGGGCCGAAAAGGTGCATCTTGTCATAGTATAGAGTCTCTCCGTTGGGATATACCCACACCCCTCTATTCGTACGGACATCATTCTCTATATGTATCATGGAGCCGAAGATAGCGGTGTTGTAGTGTTGGGCTTTTTGCTTCATCCACTCCAGACTTTCGTAAAACCATTCGGACTCGATCTTTTCGTCTCCGGTTACATATCCCGTATTCCACATTTCCGGCAGTATGATAAGATCGATGGGATCATCCTCTATCGGTTCGAGATCTTTGAGTAGAATATCTATGACATGGGCATTTTCAGACGGGTTGAGATGTTCCAAAGACATCTGTATAATGGCTACATTGAGTTCTTCCTGTGGTTCCCCTTTGTATGTGATAGGTTTCATAAAAGTTTCCGATGTTATCTGTTTGAATGAGTGCATTTAATATTCCGAAAAATATTCCGGGACACGAGCCATATTTTTATTGTAGCGAGAGTGGATATAGGCAATATCCTGCTCGGCATTACCTGTCGGATTGAATATCTCAAATATCCCCACCTCTTTCTGTGCGTAGTCTATTTTGGCAAGCTCTATGGGGACACCTGCTTTCAGTGCCATGTAGTAGAATCCGGTTTTCCACTTTGCCACTTTCGAGCGAGTACCTTCCGGTGTTACTCCCAAGTGAAATCGCTCTGCTTTGCGTATGGTCTCTGCCACCTGATCTACCAGTGACATTTTATGTTTTCTATCTATTGGAATACCGCCCATTGCACGGAAAATATGTCCTAAAGGAAATACAAACCACTCTTTTTTCATCATAAAATGGCTTCCAACACCGGTAAAATTATGGTAGAGTTTCCCGATGATAAAATCAATATTGCTGGTATGCGGAGCTACACAGATCACACTTTTCAGAGGACGTGATTCCGGTACAAGAGCTTTCCATCCCAGCCACTTCAGGAGTGTTTGTGCTATTCGCTGTTTTAATGTCTTTCTTTTCTTTTGGGTCATATATTCTGTATTCCTAATTTCATTTTGCTCTTGCCGGGAAACCGTACCGAAGTCCGGTGTACCAGTAAACGCATATTGATTGCTTTGATAGCCGGGAGAGCTTCTTGCAGCGATGTTATCTCCGTTACATCTTTCTCTTTCGTAGAAGAGGGGGTGTAGTCATGCCTAAGCCAGATCGGATGAATGCCGATGCGTAAAGCTCCTTCGATGTCAGTCTCCCAAGCATCTCCTATCATAACTACCTCGTCAGGCTTGCAACCTACCAACGAAAGTGCTTTTGCAAAGATCTGCTTAAAGGGTTTACTCACTCCTACATCTTCAGAAAGTACTACATGATCCACGTAAGGGGTAAGTCCGGCTTTTGCAAGCTTATTGTGTTGAACTTCTATAAATCCATTGCTTACTATCACAACGGGATAGCTGTGATGAAGTTCTTTCATCACCTCCACAGCATGAGGTATAAGTGCTTCTTTGTTATTTGCAATAGCAAAGTACTCATTATGGATCTCCATATAGGTTTCATCGCTATACTCGTACAGCGGAGAAAGGACATAACGAAGGCGATCTATTTTCAACACATCTTTGCTAATCTCTTTCCGTGCATATTTCCCCCATAGCAGATCGTTATAAGGAAGATAAACCTCGTAGAATTTCTCGAAAGAGGGATACAAATCTCCGGGTTTACCACCCCAACCATACTTATGAAAAAGCTCCTCTAAAGCCTCTCTATTGTTTTGCTTTGTTGCCCAAAGAGTGTCGTCTAAATCTATGAAAACTGCTTTTATCATAACTGCAAAGATATGAAAAGACGGACAAACTCTCCGATTTGTCCGCTTTCCATACCTTATATAATAGGGGATCAGAATCCTGAAAGATTCATATCCTTAGGGTATCTTACTTTGAAGCTCACCCGAAGTTTCTTCGTAGAGTTACCGGATAGATTCAGTTTCCATGTCAATATTCCTGTTTCTGCATCCAGTTCGGCTCCGCTTTGTTCAAGGAGTTCTACCTTAATATTGTTCGCCGTGCTTACCGGTATTCTATCTTTCACTTCTATCTCGGCACTCTCTCTCTTATTATTCACGATAGAGATTTCATACGTGCGAGTCTCCTCTTTTTCCGATGAGAAGAATTTTGTACCGCTCTTATCCGAAATCTGTTTGCGGGAAACACTCAGGCGGGTATCCTCTCCAAGGGTGAGATCCAATCCGTCTTCAAACTTTGCCGGATCTATATGAGTCTCGCTTACCTGCATACCTTGCATGATCACTGTTGCCGGAGCCACGACCAGTCCACTCTTACCCAAATCTTTGATATGAGCCATAAGGAAAGCCCGGCTATCATCTTCAGGATAAGCGAAGTAGTGGTAGGAGGCTTTGATGCGCTCGCTGTTTAGAACTATCAGATGGTCTCTGTTGTTGCTATAAATATCATAAGGCGTACTTACGACAAAGCTCTGATTCATCATATTGGACACAGACTGCGCTCCCACATCATACTCCGCATAGGCTATCTCTTCGGCAACAGTGTTGTAAGCCACTGCTCGAGCAGATTTCTTCATAGATTCCAGCCTCATGTCGTTCGGGTTTTCCAGACGGATAAACCATGGGTGTACGGATGGTGCATTCACACGCTTTGTCGGTCTTGCGTCTACAAGTGTCAGGTTTACGCCTTTCCAGTTGATACCGCTGCCTTGTCTCACATTTGCTCTAAGCGACATCTCCACCGGTTCTTTCTCGGATGCAACACGCAGCATATACGATGGGCTCCAAGAAGCAGAGCGAGTCAGGTACTCGATATTCAGCTTCACGTTCTGAGCTACATTGCTTGAGACGCGCACCACTATGGCACTCTTGCTGCTGTTGCTCTTGTTCTCTTCATCGTCTTCTTGGGTATTGCCTTTAAGGGTACTCAGTTCTGCTTTCAGTGCAGCTATCTCTTTCTCCAACTTTTTCACTTCAAGGCTCAGTTGGATACGCTGTGAGGTGTAGAAAGAGAGGAGCTCGCGAAACTGTGCGACATTCGTTGCTCCTTTGTTACCAACAAACTCATTTCCGTCCATCATCTCTATTGCCTTGCTCTTTGTCTCTTTTTCGATGATGGCTTTTTCAAGTTTCTGTTCCAGTGTTGCCACTTTTTCGGCAAAAACTTTCCCTTCCGGTGTATTGACGTCAATATTGGAGGGCCATTTGTATTCTGAAACAAACTCCGAAGACAAAACCATCAATCCCGAAGCATTGGTCAATACTCTTAAGGTGGAGATGTCCATCACATTGGATACTTGGCCTATTACTATTTCAGACGCTCCTTTAGGGACGGAAGTAGAGACATGGTGCTTCATCTCGGCACCTGTTCTATATACTTTGGCTTGTTGCAGTTGGGCTGCGGTGTAGATAGGGCTCTGTGCAAACAGACTTGCCATGCCCGATAGAAGCAGAACGGATACTGCTATAATGCTTTTGTATTTCATCATATCTCAAAGTTATCAAAAGGTTAGACATTCATGTAGTAGTAACAAAGTTAATCATTTGAACAAGATACTCACCATTTATACTTTATATCCATCTATTTTTAAGAAAAATACTACCTTTGAACTCTACGTGATACAGACAAAAAATCTTTGACATGAAAAAGCAAATCATCACCATACTAACGCTGTTTGTTCTGCTTTCTACCTCCATATCGGCGCAGAATAAGACTGCCTTATCTAGAATTTCGGGCACGGTCATGGACAGCCGGAATGCCCCTATCCCTTACGCGGAAGTATTTGTAGGAGAAGTCAGAGACGGCGAAGAGAAGATCCTGCAACGCACACATACGGATCTTTCTGCGCGTTTCTCGCTCTCGATGGCTCCGGGAAACTATTTTTTCGGCGTCAGTCATTTGGGCTATAAACTCTATGTCTCCAAGATAACTCTGCTTCCGAACCAAGATCTGGATATGGGGAAGATTACCCTTCAAGAAGATCCCACAGAGCTGCAAACCGTTGTGGTACAAGGCAGATCCATGACCGTAAGAAGTACTCAAACCGGATTCAAGGTTGATGTAACGAAGATACGGGAGGAGAGAAACAATGCTCTGGATCTGCTGGCAGGGCTTCCCAATATATTTGTGCGTGGAGAGGAGCTGTTCATTCCAGGAAAGAAGCAGATCATACTCAAGATTGGCAATGTTGTTCAGCGTGCAACTCCGGAGAGCCTGCCACGTATATTGAAAGGCTACGATGCCCGACTCATAAAAAGTGTGGAGGTTCTTATGCAACCCCCTTTGAAGTATGACAAGGACGGCAACACGGCTATGATTATTCTATCCATGGAGTCGGAGTTTCTGAACTATGTCGGGGGAGTGGTTGGAACGGAGATTATGACGGGAGAGATGCAGAACTCTCGTTATGGTGGATATGCTTCTGCTTTTCTCAATCTGGGTAGATTTTCTTTCGCCGGAAGTCCTTATTCCAACCGGAGCGAGACCGAATTTTTTGAGAATGCGGTCTATTATCATCCCAAGTCCTTACACAGCATCAACAATCCAAGTACCGGAGAACGACGCAATGCGGGTCTCAATCTGAACTTACAGTACGATTACAGCAGCTTGGGCAACATAGGTCTTCATGCCGAGCTTAAACGCACCGGAGTGGAAAATGTTTTCGAGAGTACCGAGCTTTTTCGTAACAGAGAGACGCTCCATACAGACTCCACTCTGAACAACCATAACATTTACAGAGATACCGTGCCGAAGTATGCCGTAGCCGCCTATTGGGAGCACACACTGTCTCCCAAGGGAGCAAAGATCTGGGCTGATCTCTCCTATTACAGCTATACCGAAAGCAGAGAAACGGACTTCGGAAGCAAAATATCCTATACACCTGTTTCGCCCGATCCGGGAAATCCCTCTTTTATAAGCAGAGTGCAGTCGCCCTACTTCGGTTACAGAGACTTGGACAGGGTCAAAACATCCGGAATTGCCTCCAACATAGACCTCTCCATACCGCTTCTCCCGGACAACAAGTGGGTATTGGATGCCGGTTTTGGTGCGCAGATCTCCACAACCGACAACCGCAGATCTCATGCCCATGCCTATTGGAAGCCTGCGAACAACCCATTAGCACCCTACTATCCTTATGCCGATCTGGACAAGTCTGACGCAGAAGAGCAGAGGCAGAAAGCTCTTTTTTCAGTCGTGGAGCGCATCTACTCTCCCTACTTTAGCACCACGTTTGCCGTGAGCGATGAGGTTCTCTTGCGTCTTGGAGCCAAACTTCCCTACACCTCTACGGCAACGTCTCTCGATAATGCCGGCTACAAAGAGGGGAAAGGACGGATGCATCTCCTCCCTTCTGCATATATCGTCTATACACCATCCCGGAGACATAAGTTTTACTACACGCTCAACTCCGATATACAGCGTCCGCAGTTTGACAATCTGAACCCGTTCGAGTGGAAGACTACTACGTTCTCCGTCCTCTTTGGCAATCCCGATCTTAAACCGCAAACCGCTTATCGGATGGACTTGGGCTATACATTCAGAGGCGTGCTCTCTCTTGCCGCTCAGGCTCAATGGGAACGGGATATCATTGCATCCGTTACCCGTATAAAGGATGGTGTGATCTACAAAACTCCGATGAATGCCCAGCAGAGTCGCTTCTTGGCTCTAAAAGGCTCTTACTACTTCGATAAACTTTCGTGGATGACCGCATCTTTGGATGCCTATTATGGTCGCACGCTCTACACAAGCCATCTGCCCGAACTCCAAAAGAGCAAACAGAGCGTGAAGTGGGGTGTGGATGGATACCTCAACTTCGTCTTCAACAAATCGAGAACCTTTACGGGATTTCTTTCCGGCTCTTATATGGGCAAGAGATCTACCGTGATAGCGGATATTGATCCGGAATATGAGTTGAGTTGCGGAGTTACGGCATTCTTTTTCAACAGAGCTTTGTCTCTCTCTCTTGCCGGTCTCGAACTGCTCAATTCGAGTTACAGCGGTACTGCTTATGTGGGAGACACAAAGTTTGAGTTTGATAACAACTACTCTTTTCCCACGCTCTACCTCTCTGTTTCCTATAAGTTTGGAAAAGCCAAAGAGAGCTCTCCCGGAAGAAAGCTCAGCCATAAGGCTGTGGAAAAACGTTTTTAGCGAAGAGGCAGATATTTTTACTACTTTTGCCGGAGCATGAAACCGTTCGGATACCATACGATTTATGCCATAGATGCTCTGCGTCGATTCAGATACAGAGCCGGGCATGGCGTACACTCTCCCTTGGCATTTGCTCTTGTTGGCAGTGTCTCCTCCTGCTCCATACCCTTTTATGCTTTCGAGGAGATAGCCGATAGTTTGCCGAAAGATACACCTGAGAGAGAGGTGAGAGTAGGGCAGTTTCTGTTTCGTCTTTTGGCTCATGCTCCGAAAGGAGAGGTTTTTTACCTCACGGACAACGCCTCCACCGGAATACCTCTATGGGGAAAGCGTGCAGCCCCCGACAGCATACACACTGAAGTGAAGCGTTCCGAAGAGATAGCACCGACCGCTTCTCCGCTGCTGGTTTATGCGCCCACCCCCTCTCTTGCTGCGGATCTTCTTGAGACCAACGAGGGATTGCTGCGCAGAAGAGAAGCGTCTATTCATCGTCCCATGCTCCTTATCGACGGCATCCGTCGTAACAAAGAGGAGTATCGGATATGGAGAGAGTGTCTCAGGAAGCGGATCTCTCACTGCATTGTCCTGGATCTCTACCATTGCGCATTGGTCATTGGCGGACACCGAGCGGAAACACAGCTTTTTCGAGGCTATCTGAATCTGACCTGAAACCGGATTTCTCCCTGTCTAAATATAGAAAACTCTCTTTTGAGAGCCTCTGTTTTGGAGCTCTTGAAAGGGAGTTTTTATATAAAAATGGAGCATCGGTCGGAGGGCGAAAAAGCTCTTTTCGGATCGCTTTTTCTACTCCGGATTTTTGCTTGACCCTTGCAATCTTTTTGTAATCAGAATCTTATGGGAAATCGCGAATTTGGAAAAATTTTTTTCTCAGTCCATTTCATGGGGCTTTTTCGCGTTAATTGGTGTGAATTTTAACGCCTAAACCTGTAAACGTTTACTAATAAAGAAATTTTCCTTTTCAGGTGCTTTTTAGGGTAAAAATACATAATGCTTTGATAATGAGCGCTCTAACGATTTTGGCTAAACACGTTAATCGAATCCGGTAAACGTGTTTAATGAAATCACTAAACGTGTTCGTTGAAAAATTAAACACGTTAAGCCGAAACAATATGCTCGTTTACTGTTTTGGATGAACAGGCATCGGAATTTGTGTTAATAAAACAGCCCGAATTTAACAATTCTCTCGTGCTCTGAAAACTACCCCTCCGATCAAAATAGAGAACAAGAAAAAAGGGAGCATTTTTCGGGGCGGAATGTATAAAAATCTCTTTTGAAAAGAGGCGCGGTATGGGGAGAAAAAGGGGATAAAAAGAGTAAAAGAGAAGAGCAGTAAAAGTATCTCATATCTTAAAAAAAATCAATTTCTTCGGCAAATGTGGCAGAGATAAATGCAATTTCTTGTATGTTTGCACTGTGAAACCTTTCCACAGCTTAGAACCTGTAGCGCATCACATCGACAGAATAATGAGAAAACATATCTTAATTACCTTACTTTTAGCTGCTTCTCTCTTCTCTTTTTCCTTATACGGACAGGAAGTTTACGATGTGGAAGATGTCCCCAATGTTCATCTTCAAGATAAAGATCAGTATGTCAGCGATCCGTTGGAGACGATCTCCTCATCTATGAGAGAGCGCCTCAATGCTGCCATTGCAAAAGTAATGAAGGAAAGAGACGTTGAGATAGCTGTCGTGGTGATACCGCGGATAGATACTTCAAAGTATCCGTCCGAAAGAGATTTTGCAAACAAGCTGTTCAATACCTGGAAGATTGGGAACAAAGAGACCGATAGAGGATTGCTGATGGTTTATATCACCGATAAAAGCCAGAGGAGTATCACTTTCGAGGTGGGGTACGGATTGGAAGCCGATCTGCCGGACGGACTCTGTTATCTCATTCAGCAAGAGGCTATGATCCCTCTACTGAAAGAGGGTAACACAGCCGAAGGGCTTATTGCCGGTGTGGAAGAGGTGGATAAGGTCTTTGGCGGGGTATCATCCCTGAAAAAAGAGTACGAGGAGTCTGCCGGAGATGACTGGATCGGAGAGGTTATGATGTGGGCTTTTATTGTCATTTTACTGCTTGTCGGAGGGGTTCTTCTTTATGGTATGAGCATCGAATTGGTACTTCGAGAGATGAAAAAATCTGTTCACGATCCTTACCTTACGATGGTCAAGCTCAGAGAGTCGCCATTTTACTTCTCCACAATAGTTTGGAGCACTATTTTGTGTTGTTCTATTCCGGCTCTGATTGTAATGGTGGTATGGTTTTGGGTCATTAAGATCCGCTTCCGAAGAGCTTTTGTCTGTGAGGCTTGCGGAAAAGCAGGAACAACCAGGTATGTGGGCAATTCCGTCCCGAAAGAACCCTCTGTCGCCTCTTCGGGAATAAAGATACACGAGTTTCGATGTACCGCTTGCGGGCACAATCATATAGAGCAAACCTCCATCAGACTCTCGGATAAAAAACTCTTCGGAGGAGGTTATCGGGATGGAGTAGTGGATTATCGCACACAGATTTCTGCTGTTAGAAGCTCTTATAGAGATGGTTGGAGCGGAGGCGGAAGCTCAAGCAGTGGAGGCTCTTGGGGGGGCGGCAGCTCCGGTGGAGGTGGTGCTTCGAGCAGATTTTAAGTTGGGACATAAAATATAACTTCTAAAATCATAATGAAAAATGAGACGTTCAATTTACATCTTTATTGTTGGCATACTGCTCTGTTTGGCTATGCCTCTGTGTGCTAATGGTCAGATCCTTCGCGGAAACAGCAATGAGCAGATCGGAAGTATCAGCTCAAGCGGAGAGATAAGAAGTAAAAACGGAGCCTATGCAGGGAAGATTGCTTCCGACGGGAATATCTATGATCGTAGCAATAAGCAGATAGGCAAGATAGAGTCGGACGGTACAGTGAGAGATCGCAGTGGCTCCAATATAGGGAAGATCAACTCTGACGGCACGGTGCGAGACTCCGGAAACAGATATTTGGGTAAGATAGAGTCGGATGGTACCGTACGTAACAGCCGCAACTCCAGCATTGGGCGTGCATCGGGAGTGAAGAAAGAGTGGGCAGCGGTCGCTTTCTTCTTTTTCTCGTTCTAAAGAGACCATACTATAATACAGAAATAAAACAGAAACAGATATGCTAAAGAGATACATTGGCTTGGCTATCGCATTTTTATTGATAACATCCTGCGATAAGGCCAATAAGAGTAATGAATCCGAGCAAATGACTCAAGAAGAGGTCGTGAAGGGGGATTCTACTGAAGTCTATACGGAAGAAGATCATACTTCTACCGATGAATACATGGTAACCATGGCGGTTGGGAGCGATGACGGAAAGCAGTTTATTGTGCATAACAATGGCAAAAACTCTTCGTTCTTTAAGCATTTTACCCACTCGATATATGAGGGTAAAACTTATCCGATACGCTTCGTCAAAATGAAACGACAGCATCCGGGAGATAACGGAAGGGAAACGACCCAGAACTTCTACTATATGAGTGGAGCTTTGTTCGAGACTACAAAGAACTTCATAAAGGTAGATGAGTACGAGTGGGTCTATGCTCTGCTTTGTAATGATGCTTTTATGAGAGACTTTGAGCTGGTTAATGTGAAAACAGAAGAGCGAGAAGGATCTTCTTCATTGGCTGAAGTGCGGGAAGATTTGACTTCTGCCGAAAGAAAGGTAAAGAACGTATTTGAAGAAGAGTACGAACGCCGCATCAAAGGAATCTCCTGCTATCAATCCATTCGGGAGAAAGGAATTTACTTTTATGCGATGCAGTTTGAAGTGGAAATGGGACAAGCACTCGGCGTCATTGCAATAGAGACCCCCGATGGCTTCGCTGTCTTGGAAGAACACAGATCTTACGATGAAGTCTCTACTTGGCGTGTGGATGATGAAGGATGCTACTATCCTAAGTATGTAGTGGAATGTTTCTTGAAAAGGAGCGATAACACTCTTGTCTTTCTTCTGAAGGATGGTGGCGCTGAGGGTATAAACTTTGATATGTGGACCATAGAAGGAGATGAAATTGTCCCATACGTTTTGAATAAAAAAGCCGTAGATCCGAACCGCTCAAAAGCCAATGAGGATGAGGAGGAGCAGGAAAATAGAGCTTCTTGGAGCTTTTATACTGCTCCATTATAACCACTAAAAGTTTTTAACAATAAAAATATTATGCTTATGACAACTCTTTTTTTATCCATAGCCTTAGTGCTTCTAAATCCTTTTGTTCAGGATAACAACAATGGGGAAAACTCCTCCGATGCGGAAAGTAACTCTCGAAAAGCACAGACGGAACGAGTAGTATCTGATATAAAAATCTCTATGGAAGGGACCATAGACCATAACACCTACACCGAAGGACAACGTGCATCTGTTACTTTCAGCAGATTTCCTCGAACAGTGGAGGAGTTTCAAAAGGTTAGAGAGATACTTGCAGTAGAACCTCATGGTGCCGTTGCTCTCCAAATCATGGCATACGAAATGTACCGGAGAAACCCGGAAATAGGATTGGAGTGCATACGTTTGAACAACACACTATCCAACTCAGGGAAAAACAGTAGTGCCGTAAGGCAGTTGGACCAAATCTTTAGCAAGGACAACTCTTCACGTCCTTATCAGATGGCAGCCTACCTAAAGGGCGCAACACACGAGAATGGGTACAATCCCACAGAGCCTTATACCGTAGAAGTAACAGTAGACAAAGGACGCCGATACGGTTATTCCAACGACTATCAAACCACTGTTCTTTACCTTTATGTGCTTACAAAAGGTAAAAGCAGTCCGGACGTTCTCTATGTTCTTAAGACCAAGAAGCCCGATGAAACGAGCGAACGTGGAAAGTATTTCATCATCAACAATTCGCCCGGACTCTATTCCCGCGTTCGCGAAATCTCTTTTGATGCAACATTTAACGGACTGAAGTAGTAAAAGATGCTTATGATACATAGAATAACATACATTTTTATGCTCCTCCTTTTGGTTTCAAGCTGTGGCAAAAAGGCAGGAAACGGATCCGATAATGAGGGCGGAATAGATAGTGTAATGGTGTCTCACGATACGAAGGTTTCGGTACTGAAAGAGCTGTATTACTCTGAAGATATTACAACTCCTCCTACGGACAGAGTGTTGGAGATGAAAAATGCTCTCCTTTCCAATATGGACAAACTTATACCAACGGATGCAATCCATTGTCTTTACTTCTTGGAAGGGTGTGTCGAAGGAGAGCTGTTCTCTGTTTCTGAACGTGAAGCTTCTTTTCTTCAAGCCTATTCCAGTGCAATGTATGATCAGAAAGAGAATGGAATAGCACCTCAAGACTCTATCTTGCAAAAGGAGAAGCATTACAAAGAAATGGGGCTGGATATTGTCTATACCGGAGAAGGCAGCTATGAGATTTCTGCCGGAGAGAAGTTCTATGAGGAGATTGTGAAACATCTGCCCGACGAATACAGGGAGATTTGGTCTCTTTCGTTGAAGTCGAGAACCTTTTTCAACGATGCCGGAGTGATGGTTCCATGGAAAGAGCTTGGAGAACTTCTTGCAAAGTATGAAGCTTATGCCGCCGAAAATAAAGATCTTTTTGATGTGATTGTTTCCATGAGTAGAAGTTATGCTCTTGTTCAGGCCGCTTATATTTATGGTTTGGATAACAGCCCTATTACAGAATTTGAAAACAACGAACGGTTGAACTCCGAAGTGAAAGCAGAGTACGAACGCTTCGTCAGCAGCTATCCCGATAGTCCGACAGCGAGTTTGGTACGTATATTACTTGCCGAACCGAAAATCACGGAAGAGACTTTTGAAAAGGTGAAAAAGGCAAGACAGGAACTGACTTATCCTCTTCTTACCGCGGATATGATGCAGTACAGCCAAGAGTAGACGGCACTGCTTGTCGGACGAATAATCTGAATAATTTACTTTCAAACGATAATGGTATGAAGAAACTGACTTTTACACTATCACTTTTGCTCGTTCTGCTGACCGGCTGTTCCAAAGCAGACAAAAGGACGATTGAGTTGCCTCCTCTTGAAGATGGGCAGACAGTCTGCCTTGAAAACGAAGATGTGCGTCTTGTGGATCATGAAACCGATGATACATTCTATATTATAGTACAATCTAAATACAAGGACGGAATAAGTTTTGAGACACCGGAGGGTACAATATTTGAGACCGTTGCGGGAAATTCTCTTGTCGTGAGCCAGGGCACAGGTAATATCCGAACTCTTTTGGTCTATGATCTTCAAACAGGAGAAGAGAAAGCAAGAATCGAAAACTTCTTTAGCGGAATTGCTCCTGTACCGGAAGGAGGAGCGGCTATCACATTCTATATTCGTAATAATGATACCGCATGGATGGCGTGGGACGCTTCCTCAGAAGAGTGGATACTGTATGGAGATCTTGAAGAGGGTATGCAGAATAGTACGATAGACGAGGCAAAACGCTCTTGTGAAGAACATCTGTTCCCCGGTCTAAGCATTGTTCCTCTACAAAAGCACCGAATGGATTTGGCTTCTTGGATCGTAACTCCGTTGAAAGAGTATCACTGGAGCTATTCGGAATAATCTTAAAAGTCTCTTTTATAGCTTTTATAATATCTCTCAAGCGTATTGGAATACCACTCCGATACGCTTGATTTTTTTGATCAATGTGGTACACCTCTCTCTTTGTCGATGTGTTTTGATGGATCTGATCCGTCTCGAGCAAAAGAGGAGCAGTCATAACTTTAAGTCGGATAGGAGAAGAGAGACTGCGATGAATTGTAAAGTATCTGTATTCTCCTTGAAAATGTGTAACTTTGGCATCTAAAAAGAACAACAGAAGCAGAGACGGCATAGTGAACGAAATGGAACAAAAGCAGCAGCTCCCGGAGATATTTTGCTCAAGAGTCTGTTCTGTAACCGATGGCTTCGGGCAAGATAAAGGTCTTGCTCTTATTGAGGCTATTCTCCATAAACCTTCTCCTGTTTCCGTGAGACTGCATAGAAGCAAAGGTGTGGCTCTATCTTCTATGGGAGATATACGTAGAGTGCCGTGGTGTTCCGATAACGCTTTTTATCTTGAATCTCGTCCGGTCTTTACGGCAGACCCGTGGTGGCACTCCGGTGCATACTATGTTCAGGAGGCCGGAAGCATGATGCTGAATCAGTATATCGGACACATCGAGCCGGTTAGCGGTGTCGTGGTGGATCTTTGTGCCGCTCCGGGAGGGAAAAGCTCTCTGCTTAGGGATGCGCTTCCTGCCGATACGCTACTTATCTCGAATGAATGGGATGCTTCTCGTGTTCAGGTTCTGAAAGAAAACATGACCCGTCTCGGACATGAGAATGTAATCATCACTCATGGAAGTGTCCCAGCTTTGGCAGATTCGGGGATAGTGGCAGATGCAGTTGTCGTAGACGCTCCATGCAGTGGAGAAGGGATGTTTCGGAAAGAGCCGGAGAGTGTATCTCAATGGAGTCTGCAACTTATAGCTCACTGCTCGGAACTGCAACGAGAGATTGTGGATGCTGCCTGGAAGATGCTCCGAGAGGGTGGAGTATTGATTTACAGTACTTGTACGTACAACAGGGAAGAGAATGAACAGATGCTCTCACACCTTTTATCCGAGTATGATGCTGAGGTTTTAGAACCTTTTGAGCCCCATTCAGCAAGTGGAATCTTCACTTCCGGTGATGGCATTTATAGGGCTTTACCGTCTGAAACAGACTCTGAAGGATTCAGCATCTTTGCGGTTAGAAAATGTGGAGGAACAGAACAAAACAACTCTTTTCCCAAGGCTAAGAAAGGAGTCGTAACTCTTCGACACCCGAAAGTGGAAGTGGAAAAAGCAACATCCATACCGTTAGATCTGATTTGGGAAACACCTTCAGGTGAGATTTTTGCCCTACCTTCGACCTCCGCCCCAATCCTTCAACTGCTTCATTCAAGAAGCAAGAGTCGGATCGTTCAAGCAGGAATACCTGTTGCGGAGTTCAAGGGTAAGGATCTTATCCCTCAGCACTCATGGGCACTGTCTTCCCGCTTGTCTCATCCTTATCCTATGGTAGATATAGGAGAGGAACAGGCATTGGACTATCTTAAAAGAGAGAATATCTCCGTAGATGCTCCTAAAGGAATAGTGCTTCTTACCTATAAAAGTCTTCCTTTGGGCTGGATAAAGCAGTTGGGTAATCGTGCCAACTCTCTTCTGCCAAAAGGGATGGCTATTTTTAATAAGTCTCTGCAACCGGATGCCTGGAAGTGGAGCAATTTTTTAGTAAAGCTGTAATGAAGAGTATCATAATGCAATATCCGGGCGTTGATGCAAGGTGGAGAGTGTGGCTCTTGGCTGTATTTTTTCTGCTTTTGCTCTCTTTCCCCTCTTTGGTGAAAGCGCAGACAGAGGAGACTATGGGTGAAGAACTCCCTGCCATACCGAGGTATGAGATTTCTGTGATCACTGTATCTCCAAGTCCGGAAGCTCCTTATACACTCTACGGACACACTGCGGTAAGAGTGATAGACCATATTGCCGGAACGGATGCGGTGTATAACTATGGCGTTTTTGACTTCAATGAACCCAATTTTATGCTCAACTTCATTCAGGGGAAGCCGGAATATTGGGTGGATAAAAGGAGTTACGGCGATTTTTTCTACGAATATACCTACTTCAACAGAGGCTTTGGTCAGCAGATCTTGAACCTTACAGATGCTGAGGCAGAACTTATTGTGGCAGCTTTAGAAGAGAATATTCTACCCGAGAATTGCAGGTATCTCTACAATTTCATTTTTGATAACTGCACCAATAGACCCATGATGCTGTTTGAGTCGGTATTGGGAAAGATAGAGCTGGTTCCGTTAAAAAATAACCGGACCTTTAGAGAGTGGATAGAGGAGTGTACTAAAAATAACCCTTGGCAGATTTTTGGAATCAATCTTGCACTTGGTGCAGGTACGGATAGCTATCCTGATACTTTGGCAGATCGCTTTTTGCCGGTGATGGTAGAAGAAACTCTTAGAAACGGGAGGTGGATGGATCGTGGGGAGAAGCCTCTTATCGTTCGGGAGGAAGTCCTTTTTACGCCCACCCCATCGCTTCAAAATACCGCTCTGAAGACGTGGACAGATATTGTTACACCCACTTCTCTCTTTTCTTTGCTGTTGCTTCTGCATCTTGTTATTCTTGTGGCAAGCTATCGTAAAAACTCTTTTACGGTGGTGAAAAGTGTAGAAACTCTTTTGCTTATCCTTGCCGGCATAGCTGGTTGTGTTATTTGGTATATCTCTTTGTTATCAAATCATCCGTTTACTTTTCCCAACTACAATATGCTTCTGTTGCATCCGTTCCATTTTATAACCGTTTGGATGATTTGGAAAAAGGATAACGGCTCACAACTTGTTCGGAGGTGGACTATTCTCCTTGCCGGTCTCATCCTTCTCTGCATACTTATCACTCTCTTCCTTGGAGTACAATCTCTATCCGTTCCCATATATTTATTGGCATTTCTGTTGCTCTTGTGCTACTCTCACAGAGAATTGGCACAGAATATGCGGAGACTATACAAGAAAGCTAAAGCATAGATTACTCCCGGAATGAAGAAAGCAATAGTCCCTCTCATAGCCTTTTTGACGCTTTGTCAGGCACAGGCACAAGTCTCGCTGCCTCGCTTAGTCGTCTGGCTTACAGTAGAAGATCTCCGAACAGATTATCTGGAAACTCTTCTACCGGAAATGCGTGAGGATGGTTTGACAAAGCTGATCAAAGAAGGCCTCTACTACCAACAGCTGAAGTCTCCGCTTACTGAGAGCAATGTATTAAGTGCTATGGCGATGCTTCAGACCGGGCATACTCCGGCGGATCATCACATAACACATCGCTATCCGACTACTGTTGTCGGTAACGGAAGAGAGCGTAGCAGATCTGTCTTTTACGATGATAAATATATCGGATATGCAACCAATGACAAACTCTCGCCATTGGCTCTGAATGTCTCCACGCTTGGGGATAAACTGAAAGAGAATTGGAGTGGAAAGAGTCTTGTCTATGCCGTCGGCATTCAGCCGGAAGAAGCACTTGTAATGGGCGGAAGGCGAGCAGATGCTTCCTATTGGCTGGATGGCAATTCCGGGAAATGGGCTTCCACAACCTACTATAAGCCGGCCTCTCATGCGGTTCAGAATGCCATAGATCAGTACAACAACGGGACATCATCCCTGAATAGCAGGCTTTCCGGACTCAAATGGGAGTTGCTCTACAACGCTTATCCCACAACGTACAGGCATCTTCCGGCGAAGAATAAGAGTGGAGAGGTCAAGCTCTCTGTCGGTTTCGGATCGGATGTGGATGCTGTCCGGAGATTCAAAGCATCTCCCATGATCAATGAGGAGATTGCAATGCTGACCAATGTTATACTGCGAAGTAGTGAATTGGGAGCAGATGAAATTCCCGATCTGCTCAATGTCCAACTCTCTGTTGCACACGATCACGAAGAAAATCCTCTCCTTGCCACACAGGACGCATACTTCCGATTGGATAAGGCGGTTGCGGACATCCTGAGAGCTGTGGAGTATAAGCTGGGTTACCATAAAGATCAGGTGATCTATATGCTTTCGGGCACCGGATTGGCAAGAGACAGAGAGAGCCTCAGACATTCCGTAGGAACATTCTTCACAGACCGCTGCAAGACACTTCTTAACCTCTATCTCAATCCGAAGTATGGGCGTGCAGATTGGGTTCTGGATGTATCCGACAGGGGAGAAGTTTATCTTAATCTGCAAGCGGCAAAGCAGTACAATGTTTCAGTAAAAGATTTGGAAGAAGATGCCGCAGACTTTTTGAGAGAGTTTTCGGGCATTAAAGATGTCGTTACATCCACGCAGATAAAAAACGGACAGCTCTCTTCCCGTCAATCTTACCTCTATCACCACTCCGTATCAAAGAACAGACCGCAGCTGTTATACTCCCTTTTGCAAGGATGGGCATGCGGTACGGAAAATAGCAGACAGCGCAACGCTTGGGATCACGAAAGGGTTACAGCCGTTGCCTCTCCGCTCATTTTGGTATGGAGAGATATTAAGACACCGGAAGTTATAGGCGATGCTACTTCGACCCTCTCCGTCTCTTCTGTTTTAGCTTATGCACTTCGCATAAGACCTCCGAATGCCGAACCGGACATTCCCAAGCAGATACCACTATTATTACACACGAACAAAAAAGAAAAATAACAAAAACATAATATTCAATGGCACTGGTAAATATATTGTCCAAGATATTCGGCAACAAAGCACAACGGGACAGAAAAGAGATAGAGCCTTATGTAAAGCAGATTCTTGAAGCACACAAGGGGATGGAGAAGCTGTCCCACGACGAGCTTCGAGCCATTTCGCAGGAGATGATGAACGATCTGCAAGCACATGTGGCAGCAGAAAGAGCAGAGATAGAAGCTCTTAAAGCAAAGATCGAGGAGCTTGAAATAGATGCTCGGAAAGAGGCATGGGAAAAGGTGGATAAGATTAACGATACCATCCTGTCCAAGCTGGAAGATAAGCTTAATGAGCTTCTTCCCAAAGCTTTTGCCCTCATGAAAGAGACAGCAACTCGCTTTACACGCAATGAAGAGATTGTTGTAACGGCAACCGATTTTGATAGAGATCTTGCCGTATCGCACGATTTTATTCGCATAGAAGGAGACAAAGCAATCTATCTGAACCGCTGGATCGCCGGTGGAAACGAGATTGTCTGGGACATGATTCACTACGATGTGCAGCTCTTTGGCGGTGTCGTTCTTCATAAAGGTAAGATTGCCGAGATGGCTACGGGGGAAGGAAAGACACTTGTAGCTACTCTGCCGGTCTTCTTGAATGCGCTTACCCACAACGGGGTGCACGTTGTTACCGTGAACGATTACCTCTCCAAGCGTGACTCGGAGTGGATGGGGCCTCTGTATATGTTCCACGGACTTTCGGTGGACTGTATCGACAAGCATGAGCCTAACTCTGCCGCCAGAAAGCGTGCCTATAACTGCGACATCACATTTGGTACCAATAACGAGTTTGGTTTCGACTATTTGAGAGATAACATGGCTTCTTCGCCTGACGACTTGGTGCAACGCATGCACAACTACGCTATTGTCGACGAGGTGGACTCTGTTCTCATCGACGATGCACGTACTCCTCTCATCATCTCCGGACCGATAGAGTCTTCCGGCGATAAACTCTTTGAAGAGTACAGAGGTTTTGTGGAAGCTATTGTCGAAGCACAAAAGAAGTTGGCATCAGAGCTTTTGTTGGAAGCAAAACAGAAGATCAAGAGCGAAGACAAGAAGGTACAGGAAGAGGGTTTTCTACTGCTTTATCGCAGCTTTAAGGCACTTCCGAGAAACAAACCTCTCATCAAGTTCCTTAGCGAAGAGGGCATGAAGGCGGGCATGATCAAGACCGAAGAGTTTTACATGCAGGACAACAACCGTCAGATGTATATCGTTACCGATCCGCTTTACTTTGTTATAGACGAGAAGAACAGCCAGATAGACCTTACCGACAAGGGGTTGGATTTCCTTGCAAAGCTTACGGGTGATGCGCAGTTCTTCGTCCTTCCGGATATTGCATCGCAGATGTCGGAACTGGAAAACCTTGCCTTGACGGAAGAGGAAAAGAGTCAGAGAAAAGACGAACTGCTATCCAACTTCTCCGTGCAGGGTGAAAGAGTGCACACCCTGAACCAGTTGATGAAAGCATACACCCTGTTCGAGAAAGACGATCAATACGTCGTGATGGAGAACAAAGTACTTATCGTGGACGAGCAGACAGGGCGTATCATGGATGGCCGTCGCTACTCGGACGGTCTTCATCAGGCGATAGAAGCCAAAGAGCGAGTGCGTGTAGAGTCTGCATCACAGACTATGGCGACCATCACTCTTCAAAACTACTTCCGTATGTATAAGAAGCTGGCGGGTATGACCGGTACGGCAGAGACGGAAGCAGCAGAGTTCTGGGATATCTACAAGCTGGATGTGGTGGTGATACCAACCAATAGACCCATCCTCCGAAACGATATGAACGACCGTGTTTACAAGACCGATCGTGCCAAGTATAACGCTGTGATAGAAGAGATCGTAGGGCTAGTGGATAAGGGGCGTCCCGTACTTGTGGGTACGACATCGGTAGAAATCTCAGAGCTTCTCAGCCGTATGCTCACGCTTCGTAAGATTCAGCACAATGTTCTCAACGCCAAGCTGCACCAGAAAGAAGCGGAAATCGTTGCGCTTGCAGGGCAGAAAGGTACCGTAACCATCGCTACCAACATGGCGGGTCGTGGTACCGACATCAAGCTCTCACCCGAAGTAAAAGCTGCCGGAGGTCTGGCCATCATCGGTACGGAAAGGCATGAGAGCCGTCGTGTAGACCGTCAGCTCAGAGGACGTGCAGGTCGTCAGGGAGACCCCGGCTCATCTATCTTCTTCGTTTCACTGCAAGACAAACTCATGCGTCTGTTTGCATCCGAGCGTTTGGCTCCGATGATGGACAAGCTCGGCTTCGGTGAAGATGATGTATTGGAGAGTGGTTACCTATCCAAAGCTGTGGAAAACGCACAGAAGAAGGTGGAAGAGAACAACTTCGGTATCCGTAAACACCTTTTGGAATACGATGATGTGAAGAACTCTCAACGTAAGGTGATCTACACCCGAAGACATCACGCACTTTTGGGAGAGCGTATCACTCTGGATGTGATGAACACCATAAACCAGTGTGCCGACGCTATTGGCGAGCAGTTTGCCGGTAGCGGACGTTACGAAGACTTCACTGTGGAGGTGCTTCGAGTGTTTGCGATCCAAAGTCCTATCACGGAAGAGCAGTTCAAGAAAGCCTCTCCGCTTGAGATCGGAGACTATCTGACAGATGCCGCATTGGAGGCTCTTAAGAGAAGATCGGAGAAGATAAAGTCCGATACCTACCCGGTTATTCATCGTGTATTCGAGGAACAGGGACACGCCATACGCACTGTTCACGTACCTATATCGGATGGAAAGAGCGTGTATAACGTGCCTGTCGATCTTGCGGAAGCAGATTCCACACAATGTCAGGCTATCGTTAAGGCATTCCAAAAGACCATTCTGCTCTATACGATAGACGAGGCTTGGAAAGAACACTTGCGTGAAATGGACGAGCTCCAACGTGCCGTAAGAAACGCATCGTACGAGAATAAAGATCCTCTTGTCATCTTCAAAGTGGAGGCATACGAGCTTTTCAAGACCATGGTAGAGGATATGAACAAGAAAGCCACCGCCATTATCATGCGTGGTAAGCTGCCTATCCCTCCGCAGGAAGAGGGACAGCCGGAGGGTGCAGCCGCACTGAGACAAGCTCCGGATAGAGATATGCCGAAGCCTCGCACCCGCTACACCGAGCACAAAGATGATGTACAGCAGGCGCAGGATGCCCAAAGAGAAGCCGGAATGGCAGCATCTGCGGCAGGACGTGAACGTGTTCAACCTTATGTCGCACCGGAGCGTATCGGTCGCAACGATCCTTGTCCTTGCGGTAGCGGTAAGAAGTTCAAACAATGCCACGGACGCAACTTATAATCGTTTAAGCAACTATACAGCTTCCCAAGCTAAGGGATGCTTGAAATCCATAAAGCGGAAGCCCGATCCGAAATATCGGGATTCCGCTTTTTTATATCCTTTTCGCTACTTTTTCGGGAGCAAAACAGAGAGGCTTTCCAATCCTCATTTTTATATATTCCATCCCGAAAAATGCTCACTTTTTTTCGGCTCTCTATTTTGATCGGAGGGGTCGTTTTCAGAGGGGTACCAAATTTGTTAAATCAGTCCGTTTTATTAACACAAATTTCGATACCTGTTAAGCAAAAACGGTAAAGGAGCATATTCTTTCGGCTTAACGTGTTTAATTTTTCAGTGAACACGTTTACCGATTTCATTTAATACGTTTACCGGATTCGATTAAAGTGTTTAGCCAAAATCATTAAATCGCTAACAATCAGCTATCTACGCATTTTCACCCTAAAATGCACCTAAAAAGGCAGATTTCTTTATTAGGAAACGTTCACAGAAGTGGGGGTTAAAATTCACACCAATTAACGCGAAAAAGCCCCATGAAACGGACTGAGAAAAAATTTTCTCCGAATTCGAGCTGATTTGTAATGATCTTATTGTGAGTTGGTTACTCTATCAATCTTCTTTTTTCTCCGTTTCTTCGAGAGAAAACAGACCCTTTTGGGGAGAAATCTCAGAGCTTCGTTTTTATATAAAAGTACCTCTCGTGAGTGGGAGATTTCAGGGTGAAAAAGATAGACTTTTGGGTAAAAGCCGGAAGATAATCTTATCAAAATCATCCTGCCGTTACGGGATAGAATCCTCTTTGAACAACACCATGCAAATCGGCTAAAAATTGCTATTTTTGTCTCTTACTTAATATGTGTGGCAGGGAATGCTCCTTCCGCTTTTAATCTTTACGTTATAAACGACATGATTCTATCCTTTTTTCGCCATCCTGAGGGAGATGTTTATGCGCTCAGACACCGAGACGCTTTCAGTGCCGAACAGATATCAAGCCTCGAATGGCTGTTCGGAGGTGCCAAGTATTTGCAGGAAAAGTCGGTTGCCGGACCCTTTATAGGACCAAGACCGGAGCTTATCACCCCTTGGAGCACGAATGCAATAGAGGTGCTTCAGAACATGAACCTTTCGGGCGTCGATCGTATAGAGCGATTCACTCCGGGCGCAAAAGACTTTGATCCTCTTTTGAGCAGCTGCTATGAAAGATTGGATGAGGAGCTGTTCCGTGTGGATTGCGAGCCTGAACCGATACACTACATCGAAGACATCGAGGCTTATAACGAACAGGAGGGGCTGGCTTTGAGCGAAGAGGAGATCGTCTATCTTAAAGGTGTTGTAGAGCAGCTTGGCAGACCGTTATCAGATTCCGAGCTGTTCGGATTCTCACAAGTCAATTCCGAGCATTGCCGTCACAAAATATTCGGAGGTCGTTTCGTGGTGGATGGCGAAGAGAAAGAGATGTCTCTCTTTTCCATGATAAAGGAGACCTCGAAGCAGAATCCAAACAATCTTGTCTCTGCTTACAAAGACAACGTAGCATTCAACCGTGGCCCGAAAGCCATGCAGTTTGCTCCCGAAAAAGCGGATCGCGCTTCTCTTTTCAAGACTAAAGAGATAGAGACCGTACTTTCTCTCAAGGCAGAGACACACAATTTCCCTACAACCGTAGAGCCTTTCAATGGTGCGGCAACAGGCTCTGGAGGAGAGATTAGAGACCGTCTCGCCGGCGGACGTGCCAGTCTTCCGCTTGCAGGAACAGCGGTCTACATGACCTCTTATACCCGTCATCCGCAGAGCCGTCACGGTTGGGAAAAGAATATAGCAGAGCGTAAGTGGCTTTATCATAGCCCTTCACATATTTTGAGCAGAGCATCGGACGGAGCTTCCGACTTTGGAAACAAGTTCGGACAGCCGCTTATCTGCGGATCCGTTCTCACCTTCGAACATGAAGAGCAAGGGCAACCCTCTTATGGTTATGACAAAGTGATCATGCTCGCCGGAGGTATCGGCTTTGCCAATAAACGCGATGCCCTCAAGGGAGAACCGAAGCCGGGCGAGAGCGTTGTGGTGATGGGCGGAGACAACTATCGTGTCGGTATGGGCGGTGGAGCGGTATCCAGCGTGGACACCGGACACTATGTCGGAGCCATCGAACTGAATGCAGTGCAACGCTCCAATCCCGAAATGCAAAAGCGTGTAGCCAATGTCGTACGTGCAATGGCAGAGGCAGACTCCAATCCGATAGTATCTATCCACGACCATGGAGCCGGCGGACACCTCAACTGTCTGTCCGAACTGGTCGAACAGACCGGAGGTAAAATCAACGTGGACAGGCTTCCCGTTGGAGATCCTACACTTTCGGCGAAAGAGATCATCGGTAACGAGAGTCAGGAACGTATGGGTCTCTTGGTCGGCAAAGAGGATATAGCAGAGATGAAGAAGATAGCAGAGCGCGAGCGTGCTCCTTTCTATGTCGTGGGCGAAACGACCAATGACATGGCATTCATCTTTGAAAAGGATAATGGCGAACGCCCTATCGACCTGATGCTTGAACATATGTTCGGCTCTGCACCCAAGACCGTGATGACGGATAACAGCGTAGAGCGTAAGTACGCCAACGCTTCTTACGATGAGAAGAAGTTCATGGAGTATCTGCCGGAAGTATTGGCGATGGAAGCGGTAGGATGTAAAGACTTCCTTACAAATAAAGTGGACCGCTCGGTTTCGGGTAAAGTGGCTATGCAACAGTGTGTGGGCGAGCTACAGTTGCCGTTGGCGGATCTCGGAGCCATGGCTATCGATTTCAAAGGAAAGGCAGGTGTGGCAACATCAATAGGTCATGCGCCTCAAGTGGCACTTATCGACTCCCGGAAAGGCTCTGAAATGGCTATCGCCGAAGCCTTGACCAACATCGTGGGAGCACCTCTGAGGGACGGGCTCTCCTCTATCTCTCTTTCTGCCAACTGGATGTGGCCCTGCAAGCATCCGGGAGAAGATGCACGCTTATACAATGCGGTGGAGGCTTGTGCCGAGTTGGCAATAGATTTGGGCATCAATATCCCTACCGGTAAGGACTCTCTCTCCATGACCCAAAAGTATCCCGACGGCAAGCAGGTACTCTCTCCGGGAACGGTTATTATCTCTGCCGCCGGAGAGGTGTCGGATGTAAGAAAGATAGTCTCTCCGGTTATACAAAATGGTAAAAAGGACTCCTCCATACTCTATATAGACTTCTCGTTTGCTCCGTTGGCGTTGGGCGGTTCTGCTTTCTATCAGTCGCTGAACGCTCTTGGTACGGATGCACCGGAAGTGGGATCCGCAGAATATTTTGCGGATGCCTTTGAAGCAGTGCAGTCGCTCGTGAAAAAAGGTCTCATAGATGCCATTCACGATATTTCTGCAGGTGGTATCGTTACAACATTACTGGAGATGTTGTTTGCCAATAGCAAGGGTGGGCTTAAGGTTAATCTCACTCAGCCCGAAGGATGCGATGCCATAGCCAGACTGTTTGCCGAGAATCCGGGTGTCGTTGTACAGGTTTCGGATCTTGCAAAAGTGGCTTCGATCCTGGACGAAGCAGGTGTGGCATACGAAAAGATAGGCTCTCTGATAGAAGATAGAAAGCTCGAAATCTCTGTCGGTAAGGCATTCTCTGCTTCAATTCCTGTGGATGAGATGCGAGCTGCATGGTTTGCTCCATCGTTCAGTATGGAAACACTTCAAAGCTCTAAGGCGGAAGCCGAGTCGAGAGCACGCAATCTGGGCTTCCAACCGTTGAAATATAAGTTCGGTTCAAACTTTAAGGGAACATTCGATAGTCTCGGTATCGTTCCGGACAGAGAGAATAAAGCCTCCGGCATACGTGCTGCCATCGTGAGAGATAAAGGTACCAACGGAGAGCGGGAGATGGCTTATGCCCTCTACACTGCCGGCTTCGATGTCAAAGATATACACATGACAGACCTCACCTCAGGACGTGAAACGCTGGAAGATATAGACTTCCTCGTATTCTGCGGAGGCTTCTCCAACTCGGATGTATTCGGTTCGGCTAAAGGTTGGGCGGCAGGATTTCTTCATAATCCGCTTGCAAAAAAAGCTCTTGATGCCTTCTATGCCAGAGAAAATACCCTTAGTCTGGGTATCTGTAACGGCTGTCAGCTGATGGCGGAACTGGGTGTACTTTATCCGTCTCATACGGAAAAGCACCGGATGGAGCACAATCGCTCCGGACGTTTTGAGTCTTCATTCGTGAGCGTAGACATTCCGGCGAATAAGAGTGTTATGTTCGGCTCTCTGTCCGGCAGCTCTATCCCCGTCTGGGTAGCACATGGAGAGGGACGTTTTGCCCTGCCTCTGCCGGTGAGCGAATACAACGTGGTGGCACAGTACAGCTATGCCGAGTATCCCGGTAATCCTAACGGTTCGGATTATAATATCGCTGCGCTGGCGTCTCCATGCGGAAGACACCTCGCGATGATGCCTCACCCCGAAAGATGTGTCTTCCCTTGGCAAGCGGCGGACTACATTGGCGAAGGGTATGGAGCAGATGTAACGCCTTGGATGGAAGCATTTGTCAATGCTTATAACTGGATCAAGGAGAGAAAGTAGAGAGCCATGACATACGATATAGCCATTATTGGAGGCGGTCCTGCCGGTTCTAATGCTGCGGAGTATGCTGCTCGAAACGGTCTTCGTGTGCTTCTTTTTGAGAAGAAGCACTACGGAGGAACCTGTCTGAATGAAGGGTGTATCCCCTCGAAGATCCTGCTGCACACGGCGCATCTTTATCACTCGTTGAAGAGTGCAAAGGTGCATGCGCTGGAGATAGATGCACTTTCCGTGAACATGAAAGCTCTTCAGAGGCGCAAGAAGTCTTATGTGAAAGATTTTGGAGCAGGTATCGAGGAGTTTTACAAAGAGATGGGTGTGGAGCAGTGCTTTGGTCACGCCTACATAGATAGCCGTCTCAAGGATGGAACGTTTGTGATCGGAGTAAAAGGCAAAAAGGAACGCTACCAAGCTCGTAAGGTGATGTTGGCTACCGGATCCCGTAACTCTGTCCCGACTTTTGAGGGGATAGAGACCTGCCCATACTGGACCAGCAGTGACGTGCTCATGCTCGAAGAGCTTCCGAAGTCCATATCCGTTGTGGGCGGAGGCACTATCGCAGTCGAGATGGCTTCGTTCTTTGTGAACATGGGCGTGAAGACCACACTTATCCAACGCTCTCCTCATCTTCTCAAAGAGATGGATAAAGATATTCGTACCGCTGTCGAAGAAGAGCTTGTACGGCATGGAGTAAAGCTCTATACCGGAACCAAGCTGAAGAAGTTTCAGGGTCATACCATCACATTCGAGCATCAAGGCAGGCAGAAGAACGTTACTTCCGATGCCACTCTTATAGCCATGGGCAGAAGTGCAAATGTGGAAGAGCTTGGTTTGGAAGAGCTTCGTCTGAAGTACAAGAAAGGTTATATCCTTGTGGACAAGCACTTGGAGACCTCTCTCAAAGGGCTTTACGCTTGTGGAGACATCAACGGACTTTCTCTCTTGGCGCATTCGGCACGTAGAGAAGCCCAAGTAGCCATCAATCATATCCTGAACATCGAAGACGGCATGAGCTATAAGGATATTCCTCAGGTGGTTTACACTCATGCCGAAGCCTCTGGAGTGGGGATGACGGAGCAGGATACCATCGGGCGAAAAGGGTACAACATCCACAAAGTGCCCATTGCATACGCCGGTCGTCATCTTATAGAGTTTGGGGAGAACGAAGGTTTTTGCAAGATCATCACTTATGGCAAGAGAGAACGTATCGTCGGAGGGCATATCTTCGGGCATCTCTCTTCCGAGTACATCACGCCTGTTGCCATGGCGGTCTCTTTAGGACTCACGTTGGATCAGCTTACCCGTATTCCGTTTCCGCATCCTACCGTAGCGGAGGTTGTGCATCATGCTATCTTCCCTCACACCTATTCCAAGCAGTGAGTAGGGAAAAGGTAATCGCAGAGAGAGCAGGTTCTCTTCACGATGGCGGTTGAAAGCATCGTAGAGCAGCTCCAACTCCTCTCAAAATATAGGATGATATTATAAATATAGTCTCATATTCGGGCAGAATGAGGGTGTTTTTCTCTCATTTTGCCCGAATTTTTATATAAAAGTGCCACTTGAAAAAAGTGGCTCCAAAGGCTCTCTTTTCTCTGTTTTTTCCGGCAAGCGTTGAGGTTCTGTTTTATAATGGCCTTGTATTTAGATTGTTATGGGAAATCGCGAATTTGGAAAAAATTTTTTCTCAGTCCGTTTCATGGGCGTTTTTCGCATTAATAGGTGTGAATTTTAACACCCATACCTGTAAATATTTCCTAATAAAGAAATCTGCCTTTTCAGGTGCATTTTAGGGTAAAAATGCGTAGATGGCTGATTGTTAGCGATTTAATGATTTTGGATAAACGCTTTAATCGAATCCGGTAAACGTATTAAATGAAATCGGTAAACGTGTTCATTGAAAAATTAAACACGTTAAGCCGAAAGAATATGCTCGTTTAGCGTTTTGGATGANATCCGGTAAACGTATTAAATGAAATCGGTAAACGTGTTCATTGAAAAATTAAACACGTTAAGCCGAAAGAATATGCTCGTTTAGCGTTTTGGATGAACCTGTATCGGAATTTGTGTTAATAAAACGAGGCTGATTTAACAATTCTCTCGTGCTCCGAAAACAACCCCTTCGATCAAAATAGAGAGCGGAAAAATAGGAGGAGGCGAAGGGATGGAATATATAAAAATAAAAGAATCGTCCCCTCTCCCCAACGAGAGCCGTGTCCGAAACTCCCTATTTTTTCTTAACTTTGAAGAGATAAACCATTATAGAAGGAGGAAGTAATGTTACAGTCTATGACCGGTTTTGGTAAGGGAACAAGCCAAAACGATGGTGTGAAAATCTCAGTAGAAATAAGAACGCTCAACTCTAAGCAGCTCGATCTTTCCGTTCGTATGCCGAACTTATTGAGAGAGTTTGAGATAGAGTTGCGTAAAGAGGTTGCAGCACAGGTAGTAAGAGGAAAGGTAGAGGTGGCTGTCTCGATGGAAGGACAGCAAAAGAAAGGATCTGCCACACTGAACAGAGAAGTGATACTTCAGTACTGGGAGGAGATCTCTGCCCTGTGTCAGGAGACCGGTATGCCCCATCCTCTGGATGTAACAGCTTCTATCATGCGTATGCCGGACGCTATTTCCGTCAATAACGAGACGGCTCCGGAGGAGACCGCATCTTATCGTGATACGCTCTTTGAGGCATTGGCTCTTGCCATAGAGGCGTTGCAGGCTTTCCGTACGCAGGAAGGGGTGATGCTGGAGGGCGTTTTGCGTGGAAATATCGAGAATATTCGCCAACATTACGAAGGTATTTCTCTCTACGAAGAGCAGCGAGTAGCCGATATTCGTGTCCGACTCACGGAGTCGCTCGAAAAGCTGCAGAATGTCTCTTATGATGCCGGAAGGCTGGAGCAGGAGCTTATCTACTATATAGAGAAGCTCGATATTACGGAGGAGAAAAAGAGACTGGAGAATCATCTGGCATACTTCCTGAAAACCATGGAAGAGCCTGCCGCAGGTAAGAAACTCGGCTTTATAGCTCAGGAGATCGGTCGGGAGATCAATACAATGGGATCCAAGTCCAACCAAGCAGAGATGCAACAGATTGTTGTAAAGATGAAAGATGAGTTGGAACAGATCAAAGAGCAGGTTTTGAATGTTCTCTAAACAGAAAAGTATGGCAAAAAGAGGCAAAATAATCATCTTTTCCGCTCCGTCCGGAGCAGGTAAGTCCACCATTATATCAGCATTGAGAGAGAGAGGTATTCCGTTTGTTTTCTCTGTTTCAGCCACTTCTCGTCCTCCACGAGGCGAGGAGAAAGAGGGCGAGCACTACTATTTTCTGACCCCCGAAGAGTTTGAAGCCAAAATATCTGCCGGGGAGTTTCTCGAATATGAGGAGGTTTACAAAGGACGCTACTACGGTACGCTGCGCAGCGAAGTGGATAGAAAAGTGGCTGCCGGTCTTAATGTCGTTCTCGATATAGATGTAGTGGGTGCACTCAATGTGAAGAAAATCTACGGCGATGAAGCAAAGACCATCTTCATTATGCCGCCAAGCATAGAGGCTTTGGAGCAGCGACTCTCCGCAAGAGCCACAGATGAAGCGGACAAGATAGCCGAGCGCGTTGCCAAGGCAGAGTGGGAGATCGGGCATGCAGACCGCTTCGATGCCGTTGTTGTCAATGATGACCTCTCCACCGCTTGCAATGAAGCGGAAAAGATTTTCACTCGTTTCATAGCGTCATGAAGGATAAAACGGTGCTTTTCCCCGGCTCTTTCAACCCGATGCACATGGGTCATCTTGCGCTGGCAAACTATGTTTGCGAGTGTATGGATGAGGTTAAGGAACTGTGGTTTATGGTATCGCCGCACAATCCGCTCAAGGAACAGAATCATCTGTTGCCCGATGAGCTGAGAAAGGCTTGGGTTGAGAGTGCCATAGCAGGCTATCCCCGATTCGGTTTATCACTCGTGGAGGACACACTGCCACGCCCCAGCTATACACTGCATACCGTCAGGGCATTGAAGCAGAACCGTCCGGAGCGGTCGTTTGTGCTTCTTGTCGGTACGGATAATCTGGAACAGCTTCCACGTTGGTACGGAATATCGGATCTGCTTGCAGAGATTGAGATATGGGCTTATCCGCGTCCCGGATATACCGGGGAAGTACCTGCGGAGCTGAACCACCTTGCTCACAGAATCCGACTTATAGATGCTCCGATGATGGAGATCTCTTCGTCGTTTGTGCGAGAAAGCCTGCGCAAAGATCGGGTTATCCCATATTTCCTGCCGGCAACCGTTTCCGAAGAGCTGTTTGAACAGGTTGTGTCATGGCTCAAGAGGGGATGACAGGAAAATTCCTAAGAGAAACCAACGGGCTGGTAGAAGATTTTTACCTCCATTTGAGAGCGGAAAGGCAGCTCTCTCCAAATACATGCGACTCCTATCTTTCCGACCTTAAACATCTTTACGAGTACGCACAATCCCTTTCTCTGAACCCTTTATCTCTCTCCTACGAAAATCTACAACACTTTCTTGCCACCCTTTACGATCTTGGTATTCAGGTTCGTTCGATAGCTCGTATAGTGGCGGGAGTGAAGGCTTTTTACAGATTCCTTTTTCTGGAAGAGCTTATCACGGAAGATCCTACCGAGCTTTTGGAAGCTCCCAAGATAGGTATGCGTCTGCCCGAAGTGCTCACAACGGAGGAGATAGACCGCATGCTCTCCACAATAGACCCGGAAGAAGACCCCTACGGACGGCGAAACCTCGCGATCATAGAGCTTTTGTACAGCTGCGGATTGCGGGTTTCGGAGCTGTGTGAACTCACTTTTTCGCAACTTTTTCTGGAAGAAGGGTATCTCCGCATTCTGGGTAAAGGTTCCAAGGAGCGTCTCGTGCCTGTCTCTCCTTTAGGTATCTCACGTTTGGAAGAGTACTTGCAAAAAGATCGCTATGCACTTGAACCGAAAGCCGGATACAGGGATCATCTGTTTATCAGTCGCAACAGACAAGCACTCACAAGGCAGATGGTGTTTGTCATTGTCCGCAAGATAGCAGCTGCGGCAGATATTCAGAAACCGATCTCTCCGCATACTTTTCGCCACTCTTTCGCTACTCATCTTCTCGAAGGCGGTGCTCACCTGCAAGCCATTCAGGCAATGCTCGGACATGCCGATATCACTACGACCGAAATCTATACACACATCAGCCGGGAGTCTCTCCGTGAGGAAATTCTGCTGCATCACCCTATGAATAAGCAGAGATAGAAGAGGATGCCTGCTCTGCTTGGATTGAAAGAAAAATAGTAACTTTGTATGGGGTCTTGGTTTGCTCTTTTGCGTAGTACGGCAAGAGGCAAGAGCGGGACATACGAATGAGGAAGAATAGGTCATGATATCTCAACAGGAACTTCAACAAGTCAAGCAAAGATTCGGAATTATAGGCAACTGTGATGCTCTCAACAGAGCCATAGAGGTGGCTCTTCAGATTGCAAAGACGGATGTCTCCGTACTTGTCGTGGGAGAAAGTGGTGTCGGGAAAGAGGTTTTTCCACAGATTATACACCAGAATAGCGCACGTAAGCACGGGACTTATATAGCAGTAAACTGTGGTGCTATACCCGAAGGGACGATAGACTCGGAGCTTTTCGGGCATAAGAAAGGCTCGTTTACGGATGCGGTTTCGGAGCGTAACGGCTACTTTGAAGTGGCTAACGGCGGTACGATCTTTCTGGATGAGGTGGGAGAGTTACCGATGCCGACACAAGCCCGTCTGCTAAGAGTGTTGGAGTCCGGAGAGTTTATGAAAGTGGGTTCTTCCGAAGTAAAACGAACCGATATCCGCGTTGTGGCGGCAACCAATGTAGAGTTGGACAAGGCGATAAAGAAGAAAAAGTTCAGACAGGATCTCTACTATCGTCTCGATACGGTTACTATCGAGCTTCCTCCTTTAAGGGATAGAGGGGAGGATATCCCGTTGCTATTCCGGAAATTTGCCTCAGACTTTGCAGACAAGTATCGTATGCCTCCCATCCGCTTGGACGAAGGAGCGCAACGAGCCATCATGCTCTACTCTTGGCCCGGGAACATTCGCGAGCTGCGCAATCTGGTAGAGCGCATCAGTGTGGTCTCTAATGAGAGGCAGATTACGAGAGATATGCTGCTCTCTTATCTGCCGTCCAATGCTCTTACGAGACTGCCTGCCGTGGTGGAGCAACACTCCAAGATGGAGGAACAGAACGGCTGGGATATACCTCCATTCGGGCAAGGGCATACGGGTAACAGCGAGATCCTCTATAAGATGCTTATAGACCTGAAGATGGAAGTGGCAGAACTCTCCCGGATGCTAAAGGACAGCATGGCAGGAGCAGCATCAGGTGGAATAAGCGGTATGCCTTCACACTCCGGTTATGCACATGTCTCTCAGGCTTTGCTCCCGACCAAATCTCCCTCGATGACTGTTCCGCAAAACAGCTTCCTCCATGAGGTGGAGGATGTAGAGGAGATACCGGAAGCGGAAACTCCTCCCACGCTGGATGAGATGGAGAGAGAGTATATCCTTCAAGTGCTCTCCAGAAACGGAGGAAACAGAAAGAAGAGTGCAGCAGATTTGAAGATTTCGGAACGAACACTTTATAGAAAACTCAAAGAACACCGGATAGAGTAAGAACCGGATAGAATGCGATATGAAACAGATAGCCGAAAAGAGGATTGTTTTCTCTCTCTTTATACTATTGATCTCGGTGGCTTCTTTTGCCGTGAGCAGCTGCATCCCCTCGTATAAGCTGAGCGGAACAAGTATAGACTACACCAAGATAAAGAGTATCTCCATAAAGGATTTTGGAAATCTTGCTCCAACCGTTTATCCTCCTTTGGCAACAAGGTTTTCGGAAGAGCTTAGAGACCAATTCCAGAAGCGAACCCGTCTTACACAGAACAAGGACAGGGGAGACCTGGAGCTTGAAGGCGAAATAGTAGGATACGATCTTACGGCAGAGGCGATACAGGAAAATGCTTACGCAGCAAAGACACGTCTGACAATGAGAGTGAAGGTGCGCTACGTCAATAACAAAGAGGAGAAAAAGAGCTTTGAAAGAGAGTTTACGGCATACGCTTCATTTGACAGCGGACTCATGTTCAACGATGTGCAGGATGCGTTGGTGGATGACATCTCTAAAGATATTATCAATCAGATCTTCAATGCTACGGTGGAAGACTGGTAAGATAGAACGATTGATATGACCTTAGACCAACTCTACTCTCTACTCAGAAATCCGGAGGATATACAGGCAGAACATATAGAAGACTTGTACTCTCTGTCTGCCACTTATCCGTATGCTACTCCTCTGCACATGTTGCTGCTGAAGGCTCTTTATAAATGTAAAGACCTTCGATTTGCATCCGAACTTCGGCGGAGAAGTATTCACATCTCCCGTCCGGAGCGACTCTTTTTTCTTTTGAAAGGACAAGAGTATGGCTTGACATGGTATGGCGAAGAGCCCCAAGCCCACGGCGATAAAAGTAAGAGCATTTCCGCCTCTCAAGATGAGACTTGGGATGTGATAACTTCTCTTATCCAAGAGACGGCTGCAGAGAGTAATCTTGCCGAAAGTCCGGTAGAACCGTTGCCTTTATACGCGATACCGGAATACGATCTATCTGCTCCGGTGGAACATCCGGCAGAGGAAAAGAGTACGGCTGAAAGCATCGTCAAGAATGATGATGCCACTTTGCCCGAAGAAGATGAACTCCTTACGGAAACTCTGGCAAAACTATATATAAGACAAGGTAAATATGAGCAGGCGAAGAAGATAATTTCTTCTCTGCGTTTGAAATATCCGCAAAAAAATAGTTACTTTGCAGAGCAAATTCGGTTTCTGAATAGATTAATAACAAATAATAGAACTTAAATGTACACATTCTTATCTATCTTAATAATTGTATTGGCTCTTTTGCTGATTGCTATTGTAACCATACAAGAGTCTAAAGGTGGTGGCTTGGCTGCCGGCTTTGCTTCAAACAATCAGATCATGGGTGTGCGCAAGACAACAGATTTCCTTGAAAAGGCGACATGGACTCTTGCCGGACTTTTGGTATTCTTCTCTATCATTGCAGCAAGATACGCTCCCACAACACAAAGTACAAGAGAAGTATCCGACATTGAAGAGATGGTAGAAAAGGCTCCTATGCCAATTCCTGCAGAAGCAACTCCTTTCAGTGCAACTCCTGAAGAGACAGCTACTCCGGCTACAGAGACTACAACACCGGGAGATACTGCTGTACAATAATAAGGATAGATTATAAAATAGAGATAGTGATGTAGCTACTCTTCGGAATAGCCATCTTTTTATAGCATCAAAGGATCTTCCCCGGTTTTTGATTCCGAGGGTGAGATCCTTTGTTCTTTTATTAAATAACAGACTGCATATGTCCGACAATATCAATAAGCGTAGAAGATTTATTCCCGAATTTGAACCTCAAGATGCAGTGCTGCTTTGCTGGCCTCATAAGAGTATGGATTGGAACTACATCCTTTCCGATATAGAGCATTGCTATGAGCAGATTGCCAAAGCGATTTTGAGATTTCAACCTCTGGTCATTGCCTGCATAGAGCCTACGGAAACTCTTCTCCATCTTCAGGAGTTATCTTTCCCACACACGTTGCGGATAATTACCGATATTCCTTTGAATGATACATGGGCAAGGGATACAGCTCCTTTATCTTTGATGGAAGATGGCAAGCCTCTGCTTCTTGACTTTGCTTTCAATGGCTGGGGCTTGAAGTATGGTTGGGATAAGGATAATGAGATAACAGCCTCACTGCAGAAACATGGCGTGTTTGCCCCGAATGTCGGTTGCCACAGAAAGAAAGATTTTGTCTGCGAAGGGGGGGCAGTAGAAACCGATGGATGCGGCACGCTACTTACGACAAGCTCTGTACAGTACGAGCCCAATAGGAATAGCAAACTCTCCAAGCAGGAGATCCTTGATGTGCTGAAGGAGGAGTTTGGAGTAGAACAGGTGGTCTCTCTTTCTGTCGACGCAATGTCCGGAGATGATACAGATGGACATATAGATACATTGGCAAGATTTTGCAGTCCGGATACCATAGCTTACGTAGGTGCTCCTAAGGATAAGAGTGATATTCATTTCGATTCATTGGTGCGGATGGAGCAAGAACTTCAAGCCATGAGAAATACTAAGGGAGAGCCTTATCGCTTGGTAAAGCTGCCTTTTGTTTCTCCTGTTTATGATCCCTTGCGAGGAGAGCGACTGCCTGCTACGTATGCAAACTTTCTCTTGATCAATGGAGCGGTTTTACTCCCAGTATACAACGCTCCCGAAGATGAGGAAGCAATAGCGGTCATAAAAGAAACTTTCCCGGACAGGGAGGTGGTCGCAATAAACTGTTTCACTGTTGTGCGTCAGCACGGATCGTTGCATTGTATCACGATGCAGTTTCCTAAAGGTTTTGTTCAAAACATCTAAGATATGAAAGTAGCACTCATACAGCAGCACAATACTCCCGATAGAGAAGAGAACAAACAGCGTTTACGTGGTAAAATATTGGATGTCGCCCGGCAAGGAGCCGAGTTGGTTGTTTTGCAAGAACTGCATAATGGTCTTTACTTCTGCCAAGAAGAAGATGTGAACATCTTCGATCAGGCAGAACCTATACCGGGAGAATCGACCACATTCTACGGGGCTATTGCAAAAGAGGCAGGTGTTGTACTGGTAACTTCACTATTTGAAAAGCGTGCCACCGGACTCTATCACAACACTGCGGTAGTACATGAAAAGGATGGATCTATTGCCGGAATATACAGAAAGATGCACATTCCGGATGATCCGGCATACTACGAAAAGTTTTATTTCACACCCGGAGATCTTGGCTTTCATCCCATAGAAACCTCTGTGGGTAAGCTGGGTGTTTTGGTTTGTTGGGACCAGTGGTATCCGGAAGCAGCACGGCTTATGGCTTTGGCAGGAGCCGAAATGCTCATCTATCCAACGGCGATAGGCTGGGAAAGCACCGATATTCCACAAGAGAAAGATAGACAAAGAGAGGCATGGATTACCGTGCAGAGAGGTCATGCTGTTGCCAATGGACTTCCTGTGGTAGCAGTAAATAGAGTAGGCTATGAAGAAGATCCTTCCGGACGTACAAATGGTATAACATTTTGGGGTTCTTCTTTTGTTGCCGGACCGCAAGGAGAACTTCTGGCAATGTTTTCCAATACAGAAGAAGAGGTCAGAGTCGTTGATGTGGACTTACGCCGTTCAGAAAATGTCCGTCGTTGGTGGCCCTTCTTGAGAGATAGACGAATAGATGCTTTTGCAGACCTGTCATTGAGATATAGAGACAACAAAAGATTTTAGAGCAGACGTATGAATCTTCCGATAATAGAGAATGATCCTTGGCTTAAGCCTTATGCTGATATAATAAACAAGAGAAATCAGAACATAAAGAGTAAGAGAGAAGAGCTGACCTCTAACGTGTCCGGCTCACTTTCTCGCTTTGCTGACGGATATTTATATTTCGGTCTTCACAGAGAGAAGACCGGTTGGGTTATCAGAGAGTGGGCACCTAACGCCACAGCTCTCTACCTTCTTTGCGATGGCAATGGCTGGAAGATAGAGGAGGCATTTAAGTTTCATCCGTTAGATCATGGTATATGGGAGCTTTCTCTTCCTTTGAATGCTCTCAAGCATGGAGATCATTTCAAACTCTTTGTAGAGTGGAACGGAGGTAGTGGCGAGCGCATACCTGCCTGGGCGAAGTATGTTGTCCAAATGCCGGATACCGCCATCTTTTCTGCGATGGTATGGGAGCCGGAATCTCCTTTTGCCTTTAAGCACGGCAGACCGACATCCAATCATCAGCCACTCTTAATTTATGAGTGTCATGTCGGAATGGCTACCGAAGAAGAGAAGATAGGAACGTACAATGAGTTTAGAGAGAATGTCCTTCCGAAGATAGCCGAATCGGGTTACAATGCCATACAGTTGATGGCAATACACGAACACCCCTACTATGCTTCCTTTGGTTATCAGGTCTCCTCTTTTTTTGCTCCATCTTCCAAGTATGGTACGCCTGATGAGTTGAAAGCACTTATTGACGAAGCGCACCGATTGGGCATAAAAGTGATAATGGATATTGTTCACTCCCATGCCGTAGCCAATGAAGTGGACGGACTGGTTCGTTTTGACGGATCTGAAGAGCAGTATTTCTATCCCGGAGGAAAGGGAGAACACTCCGAGTGGGGCACGAAACTTTTCGATTATGGTAAGAATGAAGTCCTTCATTTCTTACTCTCCAACTGCAAGTATTGGCTGGAAGAGTTTTGCTTTGATGGTTTCCGCTTCGATGGCGTAACCTCTATGCTCTATCTGCACCATGGTATCGGAGCTTCTTTCTGTACCTATGGAGACTATTACAACGATATGCAGGACGAAAATGCTCTTACCTATTTGGCTTTGGCAAATGAGCTTGTGCATGAAGTCTATCCCGAAGCTGTTACCATTGCGGAAGATGTCAGCGGTATGCCCGGTCTTGCTTTACCGGTAAAGAGTGGCGGATATGGCTTCGATTACAGAATGGCTCTTAATATCCCCGATTTCTGGATTAAGATCATCAAAGAGTATCCGGACGAACATTGGACACCGGGCTCTATCTGGTGGGAGTGTACCAACAGGAGAGGCGATGAGAAGACAATAAGCTATGCCGAAAGCCATGACCAGGCATTGGTAGGAGATAAGACCATCATCTTCCGCCTTATAGATGCCGATATGTACTGGCACATGGATAGAGCAGATTCCAATATGAACGTGGAGCGTGGTATTGCGTTGCACAAGATGATACGTCTGGTTACCGCTACAACCATAAATGGAGGTTACCTGAACTTTATGGGAAATGAGTTCGGACATCCCGAATGGATAGACTTTCCCCGTGAAGGCAATGATTGGAGCTATAAGTATGCTCGTCGCCAATGGTCTCTTCGAGAGAACGGATTTCTGAGGTATCAACTCCTGGATGAGTTTGACAAGAAGATGATACACTTTATCTCCGGTATCAGAGACTTTGCTTCTCTTCCTCTAAACTCTATCTGGGAACAGAATGAAGAGCAGGTGTTGGCTTACACAAGAGGTGAGTATATGTTTGTTTACAACTTCAGTCCGTCCAATTCTTATACAGACTATAACATCATAGCCCCTTCCGGTGAGTACGAAGTCCTTTTCTCTTCCGATGACACAGCCTTTGGCGGCTACGATCGGATAGATAAAACAGTACATCACTTTACCGCTCCAGATGTCAGCTATACGATAGAGGGCAAGGGGATTTTGTCTTTATACTTGCCGGCTCGTACGGCTATGGTTCTTAGACGAATAGAGAAAAAATAGGTATATCAATATTATACAGCGCAGAAAGATGAAACTATTAGTCGCTTTTAATATGCTTAGAGAGGGCTGGGATGAGCTTCAACAACATTTTGAAGTCGTATTCCCTCCCGAAGGTAGAGACTTTACACACGATGAGATTGTAGAACAAGTGGCAGACTGCGATGTGCTCTGCTCGGTATTTGATATCCCCGTAGATAGAGAGATAATAGATGCCGGAAAGAAGCTCAAACTTATTTCCAACTACGCCGTAGGCTATAACAATATAGATATAGAGTATGCAGCATCTAAAGGGATTGCCGTTACCAACACTCCTCGATCGGTAGTAGAACCCACTGCCGACCTTGCTCTCTCTTTGTTGTTGGATGCTACACGAAACATCTCTCGCTGGGATGCGCTGATGCGGAAAGAGCAGCACGCCTTGAAGATTTCCCGTTTGACCAATCTTGGAACAGGCATCCATGGCAAAACGCTTGGCATTATCGGAATGGGTAATATTGGAAAGGCCTTTGCTCGCAGGGCACAAGCGTGTGGCATGAAGATTCTCTACAATAAACGCACACGCTATCCCGAAGCGGAAGAAGCCGGACTTGCATTCACCTACGCCTCTGTGGAGGAGATCCTTAAGCAGGCGGATGTGGTCTCTCTTCATGCTCCTTACTCCAAAGAGACGCATCACCTCATAGATGCTAAAGCATTGAAGATGATGAAGCCTACTGCTATTCTGATCAATACAGGCAGAGGAGCATTGGTGGACGAAGCGGCTCTTGTGGAGGCTTTACGCAGTGGCACTATTGCCGCAGCCGGGTTGGATGTATTTGAAAATAAAGATATTCCCTCATTGGAACTCTACTCTCTGCCCAATGTATCTCTTACTCCACACATTGGAACACAGACCGTGGATGCCCGTATGGAGATGCTCAAAGAGCTGTCCGATGCCGTTATCGGATTTTTCCACGGAGGACGAGAAGTGCCTCGCGTTGTATAGATCGCTGTGGACATTCTCAAATTATAACAACTCAGAACAACAATGGATATAACATCACTCATAGATACCGATAAAGTCATTTTAGGGATAGAGTCTTCCTGCGACGACACTTCTGTGGCAGTACTTAGAGGGGATACGATACTCACTAACGTCATAGCCGGTCAGGCTGTTCATCAGGCGTATGGAGGCGTAGTGCCCGAACTCGCCGGACGTGCTCACATGCAGAATATTGTACCGGTTGTCTCGGAGGCTATCAAGCGTGCCGGTATAGAGAAAGAAGATATAGACGTCATCGCTTATACGAGAGGACCGGGACTTTTAGGCTCTCTCCATGTGGGCACTTCGTTTGCAAAAGGGATGGCAATGGGGCTTAAAATTCCTATGGTAGATGTCAATCACTTGCAGGCACACGTTCTGGCGCACTATATCCAGACTCCCGACACTCGTGTAGCTGTTCCGGAGTTTCCTTTTCTCTGCCTTCTCGTCTCCGGTGGCAACTCTCAGATCATTTTGGTAGAGTCTCCCTCCAAGATGGATATTGTGGGCAAGACCATTGACGATGCAGCCGGAGAAGCATTCGATAAGTGTGCAAAGGTTATGGGACTCGGTTATCCCGGCGGTCCTGTTGTGGACAGGTTGGCAAAAGAGGGAGATCCGAAAAGATTTGCTTTTGCGAAGCCTCAGATTGCCGGACTCGATTACAGCTTCAGCGGACTCAAAACCTCTTTCCTCTATACACTGAGAGACGAGCTGGAAAAAGACCCTGACTTTATTGAGAAAAACAAAGAAGATCTCTGCGCATCGCTTCAACACACCATCATAGAGATATTGATGCAGAAACTGGTTAAGGCTGCCAAGCAGTATGGAGTCAAGGAAGTGGCAGTAGCCGGAGGTGTTTCTGCCAACTCCGGTCTTCGTTCTGCATTTGTAGATTACGGTAAACGCTATGGCTGGAACATCTATATTCCTCCGTTTGCATACACTACGGACAACGCTGCGATGGTAGCCATGGCAGGTGCTTTTGCTTATAAAGCAGGAGAGAGAAGCGGTTTCGACTTGGAGCCTTACTCCAGAGTAAGCATTTAGATGAATACACTAAAACAGGTGCAAGAGATAGCACAACTTCTCTTGGAACGTGGTTGCACCCTGCGAGTAGCCGAGAGCTGTACCGGAGGGAATATCTCTCACCGCCTTACGGAAACAGATGGATCTTCTCTCTGGTTCGGTGGTGGCATGGTAACCTATACGCCTGAAACCAAAAGAGAATGGCTGTTGAGCGAATGGCGTGAAGAGTGGAGCAGCGATCTTGTAAGAGAGGATGTTGCTGTGGCTATGGCGCAGTCTCTATGGGAGAGAGGCTCTTCATCCTCCTCTCTCATAACGCTATCCACTACCGGAGTAGCCGGTGATTCTCCGTATTGTGGGCATCTGCCCGGAGAGATGTGGGTAGCAGCTGTGGTGTGTGGAGAGATACACACGCTGAAAGTAACCTTACCACCTCAAGAGAGCAGGCAGGAGCGCATCCAAGCTCTAACTGAAGCAGCTCTCAGCTTTTTACTCTCTTTGCTTGAGAGGAAGTAGCAGAGTCTTCCCAAAATCAGTGTATAAAAGTTGTTATAGAGCGGTCTAAAAAGATCGCTCTTCCTGTTTATTTTCTCTTCTGAACGAGTAAAAAAATAGAAAGCAAAGTTTGATTTGTAACAGACAAGGCTTGGTTTGTAGGAGTTAAGCTTTGATTTGTGAGAGTTAGGTTTTGATTTCTGTAAATCGAGCCTTGATTTACAGAACAGAATACGTTTAGAGCAAGTTTTTAATACTATCGTTTCTGTTTGGGAACGGATTAAGTTTCTTTTTGTTCTGCTTTCACTTCTCTTTTCGATGATAGACAGGAAGAGAAGCATGGAAGATGAGTTTTGTCGTTTTAGGTAAAGCGACAGTCGGACAGAGGAGGAAAGGGAGAGAAGGTGCTATTTTGAGATCTTTTGCCAAGAAGCTCTCTTTTTCAAAGGTCTTATTTTCAAGATTGACGGCTGACAGGTAGAGAGAGCTGGAGGAGTGTGCCAGGAGTGAGGGTCGGATGTGATCCGTCTCTCAATCGTGGTGATAGGGGAGACCTTTGATGATGGAGATCCAGCGATACACCTGCTCTGCAAGGAAGAGGCGTATCATTTGGTGGGAAAATGTGAGCTTGCTAAGAGAGATTTTTTCGTGTGCCACGGCATAAACTTCATCCGAAAATCCGTAAGGTCCGCCAATGATCAAGACCATTCTTTTATAGGATGATTGTATCTGTCCATCGAGCCAAACCGCCATTTCGGACGATGTTCGCTCCTTGCCTCTTTCATCCAAAAGGATTATTCTGTCCGATGTTTCGAGTTTGCTCAAAATCAGTTCGCCCTCTCTCTTTTTCTGCTCTTCGGGGTCGAGCGATTTCCTGTTTTTTATATCCGGAATGGCTATCTCTTCCACAGAGATATACCTTCCGGATCTTTTGTAGTATTCTTGTGTGGCAGACTCCAAACCTTTGTCGTCCGTCTTGCCGATGTAGAGGATGACGATCTTATTCACTCCGAAAAGATTTTGGAACCTACTCTTACGATGGTTGCGCCGTATTCGAGGGCGATCTTGTAGTCGTGGCTCATTCCCATGGAAAGCTCTTTGAATGTGGCAGGCAGCTCAAGTTCGTCGGCTTTTGCCTGTACCTCTTTCATGAGATCGGATACTTGTTTGAACTCCGAGCGTATCTGTGCTTCGTCGTCCGTATTGGTTGCCATGGTCATCACGCCTGCAAACTCGACATTCTTGTACTTCTGCCATGGCTTGGAGGCGATAAGGGCGCGAAACTCTTCCGGTGAGAGTCCGGATTTGGTCTCTTCCTGTGCGATATGGATCTGCAACAAGACACGGAGCGGAGCCGTGCGACCCACTGCCTGTCCTGCTCTCTTGTCTATCTCTTCCAGTAGCGACTCAGAGTCCACACTGTGGATCGTGTGGATGAAAGGCGCAATATACTTCACCTTGTTACGCTGCAACTGACCTATCAGATGCCATTCGATGTCTTTCGGTGCTACTTCGTACTTGGCTCTCAACTCCTGTACACGGTTCTCTCCGAACACTCTCTGACCGGCACTCTCATAGGCTGTCATGAGAGCCTCGACCGGATAATATTTTGAGACAGCCACCAGCGTGACACTCCGATCTTGCGGAAGTGTCTGCCGGATAGCTTCTATATTTTCTCGGATGCTCATGCGTTACCTCTAAGGATGTCCATTATCATGGTTTCACTGACGGCGGCAAGCTCGTAGTCCATCATGCTTCCGCTCATTCCTTTGTGCAGTAGAGCTATGGCACCTTCTACGTCTGCTGCCTGCGAAAGCATATTGACGTACTTCTTCTTTTCTACTCCTGCTTTCTCGTCCAAAGAGATGAAGCCGACCTTCATCTTGTAAAACTTGTCGCCGTTCTCGTCTGTGAATATCTCGGCATACTTTACCTTCTTCACGCTGTCCACGATGAACGGACCACGCGGACCGAGTTCTTCGGCAAGTCTATTCTCTGCTTCGGTAAAGGAAAGAGCATCCAAAAGGTAGATTTCGGACACTTTCTTCATCTTTCCGTCCTGATTTTCTTCTTTCTCGTAGGTTACTTTACATTCAAACCAATTCATTTTCGTTGTTCTTTATATCTGTTATGCTATGTTACATTGATGTGTCTGTGCAAATTTTTCTACGGTTTCTCCGTCGTCGAAAGAGCCGATGCACTCTTTCAGTATGACGATATTCCGGGGAGGCATACCATGCTTGATGAGATCGCTCAGCGTGGTGAAGACACAATATTCGCCTGCTATGCCGCACACTTCGACAGAGGAAGAGGATCGGAGATATTCGGGCAGGCTCTCTCCGAATGCGCTATACTCATCTTTCTCTTGCAGCTTCCCTTTCTCCACAATAGTGATGCGAGGAGCAGCAGAACTGCCCTTTAGCTTGATGAGAGCCTGCATCAGCGGTTCGTATATAGCAGCTCCCACGCTCTGCTTGATGCAGTGCGGCGGCCACTCTCCGCCTTGAGCCACGAAGCTGCAGTGGTCTATCGGGTGAGCATCCACGGTAATTACGATCTGTTCCCACGCTTGGGTGGGAGCAAGAGCCTCTTTCTCTATCCGTTCCGTCAGCTTCAGCATTGCCGCTTCAGCTTTGGGTACAGCCAATGATCCCGATATGAAGTCTATTTGTGGATCTACGATCAATAGTGTTTTCATGTTCTGTGTCTGTTCTTTACGCATTGAGATTGTTGATGAGAGGGTTGGCGTACATCTCCAGAATGCGTTCTCTGAGAAATGCTTCATCCTTTTCTCCTCCCGATATCTCTATCTTCGCAATCTGTTCGGCGAAGTAACGCTCTATCTCTTCCAGATCTTTTTCTCCGTACATACTGCCTTGATACTTCTTTGTTCCGTTGAGAAGATCATAGGCGATGTAGTTTATTTCATAGAGTCTATATCTTTTGTGTATCCGCTTGTCTATCTCTTCTGCCCAGGCTTGAAGGGCTTCTTTCGTCGGGAGTCCGGTACTAAAGTCGCCCATCGGATCGCATACGGAAAGGTGTACACGCCCTTTCTTGCCTACGATACCCTGCTGCATGTTTTTGAGATCATCCATCTGGCTCTTCTTGTGATCCGGATTGATCTTTTTCTGTAACATCTCTTGCGCTTTGAGATAGTCGCATGGGTCGTACTCGTAAGAGAGCGATACGGGAACGATTTTCAACTCCCGGAGAGCGGTGTCGGTATCTTTGTCCGAACTCATCGTCAGCATTTTCAGCATGGCTGTCTGCGTCCGGTCGTTGGAGTCTTTGGCTCTACCCTCTCTTTGAGCTATCCATACCGGTTCGCCGGTCTCGGTAATGGTGTGGCGGATATAGGAAGAGAGCTTTTTGCTTTCGGCGAGCATCTCTCTGACGGATACCGCTCGTTTGACGATAAAAGAGTTGTTGATCCTGACGAGTTGCCTTATCCACTCCTTGATGAGAAGGTTATCGCCTATCGCGATTTGAGGGAACAGCTTGCCGTTCTGAAAGAGTAAGACGCTGAGGAAAGAGGCATCCAAGACAATGTCTCTATGGTTTGTGATAAAGGTGTAAGCCTTATCTCCCTCTATTTTACTCATGCCGGAAGCAGAGAGAGAAAAGCAACTTTTCTTGGCGATCTGCATTACGACCGGAAGAGAGATGTGTTTCTTGAAGTCGTAAATGGTTCGGATCCGCGGTTGCAACGCTTCCAAATCTTTTGCCGTATGCCCCGGCAGCATCAGAGGAATAAGGGCACGAAGCGTCTCATCCTGCAATAGCTGTGCAAATGCTTCCGGTATCTCTGTTTCGTTTAGCGGTCTTATGTCTTTGTAAAGATCGTTGGATATGTTGGTTGTTTCCATACTTTCAGTTTCGATTTTGTGTTGGTTGATCAGTGCGATAGTGTCTGCTCTATCGGGGCATATACTCAGGCGTTCAGGTTGTACAGGATGATCTCTTTCAAGACCTCTTTCATGGACAGTCCTGCAGCTTCTACCTGTTGCGGAATAAAGCTTGTGGGGGTCATGCCGGGCGTGGTATTGACTTCCACCAGATAGGGTGTGCCTTCGGGAGATATGAAGTAATCTATCCGGATGATGCCTTTTGCATTGAGAGTAGAATAGATGCGAACGGTCAGGTCTTGGATTAGAGCAAACTGTTCTGCCGGGATACGTGCCGGAGTGATCTCTTCAACCTGTCCGTTGTACTTCGCATCAAAGTCGAAAAACTCGTTTTTACTCACCACTTCGGTTACCGGAAGCACATGTATGCCATCGCTATCCTTGTAGCAGCCGCACGTTACTTCCGTGCCGGTCAGGAGCTGTTCGAGGATCACGTCTCCTCCTTCTGCGGTGGCATCCATTACGGCTTTTTCAAGCTCTTCTGCCTTTTTTACTTTGGTTGTAGCCACGCTGGAGCCTCCGGCATTCGGCTTTACAAATAGCGGAAGCCCAAGTTCTTTGACGATTTCCTGCTTATCGTAGGTGTCTCCTTCGCGAAGAAGAATCGCTTTGGCAACATTGTAACCAAGAGTCGAAAGGCTTCTGTTGCAGAAGAACTTGTTAAAGGTCAGAGCGGAAACGAAAGCAGGGCAAGTGGAATGAGGGATCCCAAGCATCTCGAAATAGCCCGGAAGAAGTCCGTTTTCACCCGGAGTGCCGTGGATGGTAATATAGGCAAAGTCGAACCGAGCCTTTTCTCCGTTGGGATAGTAGGAGAAGTCGTTTTTATCTATCGGGTACTCCTTGCCGTTTTCATCCGTTGCCACCCACTTTTTAGAGGTGATGATGACCGGAACGGCAGAGAACATTTCCTTGTCCAAAAAGGATAAGATACCTGCCTGACTCTTTAGAGAGACACCATATTCACCGGAATCTCCTCCGGCTATAACGGCTATGTTGATTTTATTCATTTCAGCTCCTTGCTTCATATTCGTTTACTCGTGCTATTTACTACTCTATGCCCTCGTTGGCATATCGTCTCCACTTCTCCAGCAACATGGAGATGTCATCGGGTAGAGGGGCAGAAAACTCCATCTGTTCGCCTGTAACGGGATGTCCAAATCCGAGAGTTGCGGCGTGTAATACCTGTCGGGGACATATCGCCATGCAGTTGCTCACAAACTTTTTATAGTTTGCCGTGGACTGTCCTCTGAGTATCTTCTCACCACCGTACCGCTCATCTGCAAACAGCGGATGCCCCAAGTGCTTCATGTGTGCACGTATCTGGTGGGTTCGTCCCGTTTCGAGCCTGCACTCTATCCATGTTACGTAGCCCAGCGTCTCCAATGTCTTGTAGTGTGTAACGGCACTCTTTCCTATCTCTCCCTCGTACGGATAGACCGCCATCTGCATTCGGTCTTTCGTGTCTCTCGCTATGTTTCCTTTTATTGTACCCTCTTTGGGTTCGGGTCGTCCCCATACCAACGCGCGGTAAGACCTTGTTGTGGTCTTGTCGAAAAACTGTCTGCTGAGATGCGTTTTGGCTTCAGCCGTTTTTGCCACCACGAGCAGTCCGCTCGTGTCCTTGTCTATCCGATGCACCAGACCTACTCTCGGATCATTCGGATCATAGTTCGGATCATCCTTCAAATAGTAGGCAAGCGCATTCAGGAGCGTGCCTGTATAGTTGCCATGACCCGGATGCACCACCAGCCCGGCAGGTTTATTCACCACCAGCAGCTCGGAGTCTTCATACACGATCTCCAGTGGGATGTTTTCCGGAATGATTTCAAACTCATAAGGAGGCCTTTCGAGACGCAGACTTACCTCGTCCAGAGGTTTTACTTTATAGTTGCTCTTGACCGGACGATCGAATACAAAGATAGCGCCTGCATCGGCTGCCTGCTGTATGCGATGCCGTGAGACGTTCGGCATACGGTGGACGAGGTATTTGTCTATACGCAAAGGGGCTTGCCCTTTATCCACTTTGACGCTGAAGTGTTCGTATAGCTCTATGACCTCATCTTCTTCATCCGACAGAGGCGAGTTGTCTAAATCCAAGTCCTGCATCAGAGAAAGTCCTCATCTATTTGTGCTTCATCTTCGCCTGTTCCCAAAGAATCTTCCGGAGCAAGCATGGCATCCTCATTGTAGAGCGAATTGATGTTATTGGAAGAGACCTCCAAGATGAGCTTGCTGTTGTATGCAACCAGCGTTCCCTCCTTGAGTTCTCGTCCCGAAGCATCTGTTACACGCAGGGCAAGATCGTTATACGGCCCGCTCACATAAGAGATGGTGATATTGGTAAAACCGCTACTGCGGAGCAGAGCTTCTGCTTGTCTCATAGAGACTTCGCTGATCTTCGGGATGCGTTTTTGTGCTATCTGGAATGTATTTATGGTAGCATAGACGGAGCGATGCCTTTTAATCTTGGCACCTCCACCGGGTGTAAACTCCAAGATAACCCCTCTCGGATGGGTGGAGCTATACACTGAGTCTGTTACGTTCAGCATCAAGTCTTGCGATGCCAAAAGGGTCTGTGCTTCCTCTATCGTCATACCTTTGATATCGGGAACCACTACCGCATCGTTGTGATTGGTGTACACTTTCAGCAGAGCCATGATGATCCAGATGCCTGCTATGGCAAGAAGAATCATCAGACCGATATTGATGACGAACTTTGTAAGGGATTTCATTTTCTTTATCTCAGAATCTTCGTGTTGTAAACATAGTGAGACCTTTATCCTACGGCATACAGCATAAGCTTTCTCCTCTAAAAGTCCTCATACAAAAGTACAAAAAGAAAAAGGAAGAGCGGTATATGTTCGGTATAATTGCAAAAAACTGCGTATCTTTGACACCGGAAATATTTCCAATACAACAAATTCAATATCAAAGTAACACCAAAATGAAAGTAGACAAAAATCTATTTGTTGAAGCACAATATAAGCTTTATGCTCAGACCAAAGGCGTAGAAGGGGAAGAGCTGGTAGAAGAGACTACAAGCGAAGTACCTTTTCAGTACATTCACGGACTGGGCATGATGTTGCCCGCTTTCGAGCAACACCTTCTTGGTTTGGAGCCGGGAGATAAGTTCGACTTCGTACTCTCTTCAAAAGATGCTTACGGAGAGCATTCCGACGAATACATCACCAATCTTCCTAAAGAGATATTCATGGTAGAAGGTGAGTTCGATAGCGAGATGGTTTTTGAAGGAGCGCAAGTGCCTTTGATGGATGCTGAAGGTCATCAGTTGATAGGTACGGTGGTCGAAGTTGCCGATGAACACGTAAGAGTGGATCTTAACCACCCTCTTGCCGGAAATGACCTGCACTTCATCGGAGAGATAACAGAAGTACACGAAGCCACTACGGAAGAGATCGAGATGTTCTTCCCTCAAAACGGCGGATGCTGTAGCGGCGGAGACTGTGGCAGTGGTGGCTGCAGCAGTGGCGGTTGTGGCTGTTGCTGAGAAAAAGGATACTCTTTTTACGGAGAGATGATACGGAAAGCGTTCGGATCTTTGTTCCGGACGCTTTTTTGTTTCCGGCCTCCTGCTTTAAGGGGGGTATTCCGCACTCCGGATGTTTCTTTCGTTCCCTTTCCGAATGTCTCGGCAAAGCTCTTTTTACTCCTGCCTGAAAATGGAAAAACAGTAGCCGGCGATGTATGCCGGGACAGTACCTTGCTTGAACAAGAATGCCGTTCAGAGTGAAATTTTTATACAAAAATGAAAACCGGTTTTTTTTGCCCCGATTTTTCACTTTTTTAGATGCTTTTTTCTCTATTGCGCCTCTTGTTTTCTCTTATCTTGTTGTTTGATAGCTGCTTATAAAATCAGCCCGAATTTGGAAAAAATTTTTTCTTAGTCCGTTTGATGGACTGTTTTCGAGTTAATAGGTGTAAATTTTAACACCCTCATCTGTGAATAAATCCTAACTCATTTTTCGGTCGAAAAGTGGCAAAAAGAGGATGAAAAACCTCAAAGTCTTAATTGTCAATGTTATAAGTAAAAATTCTAAACACGTTAATCGAATCCGGTAAACGTATTAAATGAAATCGGTAAACGTGTTCATTGAAAAATTAAACACGTTAAGCCGAAACAATATGCTCGTTTAGTGTTTTGAGTGAACCTATATCGGAAATTGTGTTAATAAAATGGGGTAAATTTAACAATTTGGTCGTACTCTGAAAACGACCCCTCCGATCAAAATAGAGAGCGCAATTTGGGCACAGACGGAGAGGGATGGAATATATAAAAATCTCAGCCTGGAAGGGTGGGCGTTCAGCTCAACTTTTTTAAGACAAAGAGAGTGTAGAGAGCATTGGCGTAGGACACCGCACTATTTGCTTTGTCGTGCCACTCTGCGCCAAAGAGTCGGGACAGCTGCTTTAGAGAGAAGAATCGCCCTTGCGATACCTCTTCCGGCAGCTTCTCCAGGGCAAGAGCCATCGTGCAGAGCTGCTCTTTCTGCTCCATGAGAGTGTGCAGAGCATCGTGTCGGGGCAGTGCGTGGCGGAGTACAGCCAGATCGAACGGTAGATTGTGCCCGACAAGAATATCCGCCCGCTCCATATACCGGAGCAGGACAGGGGCAAGAGCGTCTATGGGCAAGCCGTATCGCCGGACACGTTCCGCAGAAAGCCGGTGCACGCTTACGGCTTCGGGAGAGCCGATACTCTCTTGGTAGATCAGAGAGGTGTGCGAACAGATGGGAGAAAGCTCTCCATCAGCCAACAGCAGGGTCGCTTCCAAAGGCAGGGGCGGATCCGTATCGGGGCGCTGTTTATCGAATAGTCCGGTTGTCTGCACATCTATGATAAGGTATTTTCCTGCCTTATCGGGGTTGTCGCTTTGGGGCAGATAGCGGAGAAGCGTTCGGGCAGAGAGAGCGGAAGAAGGTGTTCCCGGTTCGGGATAGAGCCTACTGCCCTTTTTGAAAGATGCGGAGGCTCTTCGCCTTTTACCGTAGAGGTACAGGCGGTAGAGGAGTGTGGCAACCAGGGAAATGGGTATCACCACCGTTATCAGGTATTTTAGATAGAGCATCGTCCAAAAATAGTAACTTTGTCCGGATAATAATGGAAAATATGAAATCTGAATCAACGATAATTTATCCCGACTTTTCCGATCTTTCCACGGCATCTCTCAGCCGGAAGATCACGGAAGGGATAGAAGCACATAAGAGAGAAGTGGCGGAGATAAAGAGCGTAGCGGAAAAGGATGCTACGTTTGAAAACGTGATTCTTGCCCTTGAACGGAGCGGACAAGCACTCGAACAGGCAAGCAATCTTTTCTTTAACCTCCTGCATACGGACAGTACCGATGAGCGTCAGACAGAGGCAGAGCGTCTTGTGCCCCTCTTGACCGAATGGAGCAATGCCATGAAGTATGACGACGATCTGGCGCGGCTCATCAAAACAGTGTATGAGAAACAACCTCACCCCGAAGACGAAGCAGACCGCAGACTGCTTCAACGCACCTACGAGGGGTACAGAGACAGCGGTGCATACCTCGAAAAGGAGAAGAAGAGAGAGCTGGAAGAGATCAAGTCTGCCCTTAGCAGCCATACACTTGCATTTGCCAACCATGTGCTGGTAGAGCAGAACGCTTTCATTTTTCGTACGGAGAACGAAGCGGATCTTAAGGGTATCCCTGCCACGGCACTTGCCATAGCTCACGAGAAAGCCAAGAGCAAAGGGCTGAACGGCTGGGTTTTCGACCTTTCCGCACCCTCTTTCCTTGCCGTGATGAGCTACGCCGAGGATAGGGAGCTGCGCCGTAAATTTTATATGGAAAGGCAGACGCTGGGCAATCATCCCGAAAAGTCGGAGACTTACAACGGGGATCTCCTGAGAGAGATAGCCCGACTGCGACTCAGAATGGCACAGATACTCGGAGAGCCGACCTACGCTCATCTCTCTCTGAGAAAGAAGATGGCACACTCTCCGAAAGGGGTCTATAAAATGCTCGACAGCCTCAAAGCGGCATATAAACCGAAAGCGGAAGCAGAGCTGGAAGAGGTGAGACGCTTCTTTGTCTCGGAAGGCTTTATCGGGAAAGAGGATCGTCTTCAGCCCTGGGACTGGGCTTTTGCTTCCGAAATGTATCGCCAACGTATGTTGAAGTTCGATGCCGAAGAGCTTCGCCCCTATTTCTCATTGGATAAGGTGATAAAGGCGGTGTTCGGACTGGCTACGACACTCTTCGGCATAGAGTTTCGCCCGGACTCCGATGCTCCTGTTTACAGAGAGGATGTGGCTGCATATCGAGTGGTACGCACTTCTACCGAAGAGGTCGTGGGTATTCTGTACACGGACTTCTTCCCCAATCCGGGTAAGCAAAACGGGGCATGGATGACCAACTTTTCGGAACATTGGATGGATGCAGAGGGTATTGCCCATCTGCCGGTGGTGAGTATCGTCATGAATTTTACTCCTCCCACTTCCACTCAGCCCTCTCTGCTCACCTACGATGAGGTGAATACGTTCCTGCATGAGTTCGGACACGCTCTTCACGGACTACTGACCCGAGTGAAGCATGGATCTTTAAGCGGAACGAATGTAGTACGGGATTTTGTGGAGTTGCCCTCGCAATGGATGGAGAATTTTCTGCGTCAGCCGGATTATGTGGCATCGTTTGCGCATCATCACGAAACGGGCGAGCCGCTTCCGAAAGAGCTTTTGGAGAAGCTGCTGTCTACCCAAAACTTCCTTTCCGGATATGCAGGGCTTCGTCAGCTGAACTTTGGGTATCTCGATATGTTCTGGCATACGCTGTCGGACATAGAGGCTATCCCGACGGTGGCAGAGGCAGAAGCCGAGGCTTGCAAGGCTACCACTTTGATAGATACACCCTCTGAGGTAGCAATCTCAACGGCATTCAACCACATCTTCAGCGGGGGATATGCTGCCGGATATTATGGCTACAAGTGGGCGGAAGTGCTGGATGCCGATGCGTTCGACTACCTCTTGGAGGAGGGTTTATGGAGCGGAACGGTGGCTTCAAAGTTTCTACATCACATTTTGGAGCAGGGAGATCTTCGGGATCCGGATATTCTTTACAGAGAGTTTAGAGGTCGGGATGCCAAGATAGATGCGCTGCTCAAAAGAGATGGCGTGGAGCAATAGAGTGAGTATAACATCATACATATATAATTAGGAACATGAACAGAACGATCCAAAGGGTAAATACCCTACTGCTTCTCATGGTTGTCTTTCTGGGTTTTACCGCTTGTCAGAAAGGAGATGAGGAAGCACAGAAAAATCTGGCAGGCAAATGGAGTGCAACCGAACTCAAACTGGGTACAAAAAGCATTGAGGTGTCCGACAGTCCGAGCATAGACCTGAAGGCAAACGGTACGATAAACATTGCCAACATAGACTTGAACAAGATCTTCCCGGACCTTCCGGTGCTTAAACAGATGAATATCATGCCGGAAGAGTGGACGCTCAACTGGAAGATTTTGGACGGTGTCTTCTCTCTAAGTGCCGGGATGGCTTCGGCAAAGTTTGACATCATCTCTTCGACAGAAGAGGATTTGGTGCTCAAACTGACCGATGCAAGTATATTGGGAGACCGCTCTGCAATGCCGGATGAGGAGGTTGTCATTACCCTGAAACGCATTGGCGATAATTGAATAATGGCGGGGAGGTTTGTCTATTCCGGCTATTTTATCTAACTTTGTGCCTCGCGTGGCAGGATATAGCCCTGCCGGTACAAAAATATTAACGTATAATTTATTTATAGTAAACGTTTTATGAACAATTACGAAGCCGTTTTCATTTTAACTCCCGTTTTGTCTGAAGTTCAGATGAAGGAAGCGGTAGATAAGTTTACAGACCTCATCAAAACAAACGGAGGAGAACTTGTAAACCACGAAAATTGGGGCCTAAAGAAGTTGGCTTACCCAATCCTTAAGAAATCTACCGGTTTTTATCAGTTTGTAGAGTTTAAGGCAGAGCCTTCTTTTATTGAGACATTGGAATTGCAATTCCGTCGTGACGAACGTGTTATACGTTTCTTGACTTTCCGCCAAGACAAACACTTCGCAGAGTATGCCGAAAAGAGAAGAAAACTCAAAGGCAACAAGAGCACAACAGAAGCTCAAGTAGTAACCCCTAATGAAGAACAAACAGAAGCTTAATATTATGGCATCACAATCAGAAATCCGTTATCTTACTCCACTCTCTGTGGACGTTAACAAGAAGAAGTATTGCAGGTTTAAGAAAGCCGGTATTAAGTTTGTAGACTACAAAGATCCGGAGTTCCTAAAGAAATTCCTTAACGAACAAGGAAAGATTATTCCTCGTCGTATCACAGGTAACTCACTCAAGTTCCAACGTCGTGTGGCTCAAGCTGTGAAGAGAGCTCGTCATATCGCGTTGTTGCCTTACGTGACAGACCTTATGAAATAAGAGTTTTTGTAGTAATAGTAAGAAACAACTAATATAAAGGAGACAGAATATGGAAGTTATTTTGAAAGAAGACGTGCAGAACCTTGGCTTCAAGGACGATATCGTTACGGTGAAGGATGGTTATGGCCGCAACTTTCTAATCCCTAGAGGTATGGCTGTGATAGCATCAGAGTCTGCCAAGAAAGTACTAGCTGAAAACCTTAGACAAAGAGCGCACAAGCTTGCTCAAATCAAGAAAGACGCTGAGGATTTTGCTCAAAAGCTGGACGGTGTTTCTCTAACCATTACGGTTAAGACAAGTGCACAAGGAACAATCTTTGGATCTGTAAACAATATTATGATCGCTGAAAAACTTGAAGAAAAAGGTTACAGCGTAGATCGTAAGAAGATTTCAGTTCCGGGTAATATCAAAGAAGTTGGTAGCTATATCGCTAAGATTGCTCTTCACAAAGAAGTTAGTGTGGAGATTCCTTTTGAAGTGGTATCTGAGTCTGCGCCTGTGGCAGAAGCTGCTGAACAAGAGGTTGCAGCTACACAAGAGTAATATTCTCTTTGGCTATCCTCTGAAACACAATCTTCAAAACAATTTTATGTAGAAGTTTTTGGTGTTAATAATAATTTGTGAGAGATCTCGTCCTCTGAATAAGAGGGGCGAGATCTCTCTTTTTATTCCCTCCGCATGCTCCCTTTCCGTGTCTGCTTTTCCCTCTTCCCGTTTAAGGGTGTTCCGGTAGAAACATTACAGCCGAAAGAGATACAAAAACCGCGTTAGTTGCAGCCTTGACATCTTTTGACTTTAGTATATTATTGTTACCTTTGTCCCGCCGGTAAATCTAATAAGAACCTTACAACATTAACATTATATACTTGAAAGAGTCAAACTAAACTTAGGTCTGAATTATGGAGTGGTTTACTCAGTTATTTACGGTGCAAAGTGTCGCACAGTCTGTTCTTATTATAGCGCTGACGATAGCACTGGGCATCCAGTTGGGTAAGATCAAGATTGGCGGGATCAGTCTTGGTGTTACTTTTATTCTTTTTGTGGGAATACTCTTTGGAGAGTTAGGATGGCATGTCAATCATGAAGTCCTTCATTTTTTCAAAGAGTTTGGTCTCATTCTTTTTGTTTATTCGATAGGTATGGCGGTTGGACCGAGTTTCTTCTCCAACTTTAAGAAAGGGGGAGTTACCTACAACCTGCTGGCGGCTTCGATTGTCCTTTTGGGAGCCATTACAACCCTTGCCATACATTATATGACAAAGATTCCCGTTCCTACGATGGTCGGGATCATGTCCGGTGCCATTACCAATACTCCAGGTTTGGGAGCTGCTCAACAAGCTTATTCCGACGTTACCGGAGCTGCGGATCCTACCATTGCCATGGGGTATGCGGTAGCTTATCCTTTGGGTGTCGTCGGGATTATTCTCTCTCTTATTCTGATAAGGGTTGTTTTCAGAATCAATCTTGAAGAAGAGAAGAAAAGCAGAACAGTAGGAGCGGAAGAAGAAACTCAAACTCTCGTTCCGTTGTCCTTACTCGTTACAAATCCGGCTCTGAATGGTCGTACTATCATTGATATAGTAAAAGCATTGGAAGGAAGAGATTTTGTTGTCTCGCGTCATCTCTCCGGTCAGACCGGAAAGATAGAGGTGGCAAACGGACAAACCGAGCTGCATACCGGAGATAAGCTCTTTGTGATCGCACAGAGAGACGATGTCGATGCCATCACAACCATCATAGGAGAGCAGATCGTCATGGATAGAAAGCAGTGGGTTCCGGCTCATGCGGAGTTTGTGAGCCGCCAAATCCTGGTAACGAATGGCAGACTGTCCGGAAAGAAAATCGCTGATCTGCAGTTGAGAAAACTTTATGGTGTGAATCTTACCCGACTTACACGTTCCGGTATAGACCTTGTAGCTTCTCCGGACTTGCATATTCAGGTTGGAGATAAGCTTACCATTGTTGGTAGTGATCCTGCAATAGCTCAAGTGGAAAAGATGATGGGGAATAAGGTAAAGCATCTTCACGAGCCCAACTTGTTCTTCATATTTATAGGTATTGCTTTGGGTATTATTCTCGGCTCTATTCCTATTCTTGTTCCAGGTATTCCTCAACCTATTAAGTTAGGATTGGCAGGCGGTCCATTGGTTATTTCCATACTTATTAGTAGCTTTGGATACAGATTTAAGATGGTTACTTATACCACCCACAGTGCTACTTTGTTGATGCGAGAGATTGGTATAAGCATCTTTTTGGCTTGCGTTGGTATCGGAGCCGGTAACGGGTTTATAGATACAATCGTAAATCAAGGAGGTTGGCAGTGGATAGGATATGGTTTTATCATAACCGTCTTACCGCTACTCGTTGTCGGAGCTATTGCGAGAGGAGTCTTCAAGGTGAACTATCTAAAGTTGATGGGACTTATATCCGGTAGTACCACAGATCCTCCTGCGCTTGCTTATGCCAATGCAACTGCCACAAATGATGACCCTGCCATTGCATACGCAACCGTTTATCCGCTGACAATGTTTCTACGAGTAGTGGTCGCACAGCTGATGATCTTGCTGTTTATATGATAAATTAGAGGTAGAATAAAACTTCAGATGGGACGAATAGACAAACAAACTCAAGTACCGGAGCCAACACTGCGCAGATTGCCGTGGTATTTGGCTCATGTAAAACTGATGCAAGCAGAAGGACTCAAAAGTATTTCCTCTACTGCCATAGCAAAGTGTATAGGTATAGATCCGGCTTTGGTAGCCAAAGACCTCTCTTACGTGGATATTTCCGGTAAGACACGTGTCGGTTATGGGGTGGATCAGATGGTTTCTGTCTTAGAGTCTTTTCTGGGTTTCACTCAGACTCACAAGGCTTACGTGTTCGGGGTGGGCAACTTAGGTGCTGCTCTTTTGGCGGATAAAGGACTGAGCCAGTACGGCATGGAGATTGTCGCAGGTTTTGATGTCGATCCGTCTATCTGTGGAACGACCATTTCGGACACTCCTATTTATCATTTGGACGAGTTGGATCGGGTGATGAAAGAAACTCCCGGCTCTATCGGAGTGCTTACCGTCCCGATCTCTAAAGCGCAAGAAGTGACGGATATTGTAGTGAGCAAAGGTATCAGAGCCGTTTGGAACTTTACCCCATTTCGGATAAAAGTTCCTGAAGATATTGTAGTGCAAAATACCTCCATGTATGCACATCTTGCAGTGATGTTCAACAGACTCAAGAGTTGACACTGTACAGACTGCCGGTGTACAAGGCAAGGTAGAAACGGATAATAAATGAAGATATTCAGTCTTTCGGGACATTTGTATTCGGGTAAGAGAACACAGTCTGAGTTTTCGGATGATGCTGTGGTTCTCCTACCCGATTCTGCTTATGTAAAGAGCGGAAAGCCGGTTTTCCCTCCCATTGAAGAGGGCGAGCCTGTTGCCGTAATGCCTGTGCTGGTATTGAAGATGAATCGTATAGGCAAGAGCATCGCTCCCAGATTTATACATCGTTACTACTCTGCCATAACCGTTGGTTACTCTCTTCTATTGCCTGAGCTGCTCGACACACTCTCTTCCCAAGGAGTACCGACCTTCTCTGCTTACGGCTTCGATGGTGCTTTGGTTTGGGGCGAGACAGGATTCTCCCCCGAACTTATCAGGGAGAATGGTGCGGTGAAAGTTTTCCATCAAAAAGGAGAAGCGCAAGAAGAGATTCATATCCCCGTCGAGCTTTTGACCAAAGCAGAAGAGACTCTTGCTCGTCTAAGCAGGTATCACACCATTAAGATTGGAGACATTTTCCTGCTCCCTCTCCGGCAGGCATTCGACACGGCAGCTATAGGAGACAACCTCTGCCTCTTATTGGAGGACACAAATCAAAAAGAAGAAGCACAGCTTTTGACCAGACTGTCTCTTCGATAAAGAACACATTAGAACTTAGCTAAACAATGAATATATTATCGCCCGATGCCATAGTGATGGCTGCAAAAGATCTGGGCATTTCAAAAGCAAACTATTCGCTCATAAAGACACTTCTGTTGGGCTTTCTCGGTGGAGCTTTCATCGCAATGGGAGGGACGCTCTCCGTTCTTGTCTCCGGAGGAATGCCGGCACTTACTGCCGAGAACCCCGGACTGCGAATGCTCTTGTCGGGAATGACTTTCCCCGTGGGCATTATCCTTGTCGTTATTGCAGGGGCAGAGCTTTTCACCAGCAACAATGCTGTCTTGATGCCGGGATTTTGGAATAAAGACTTTGGTCTGAAAAAGCTTCTTCGGAACTGGACACTGGTCTTCATCATGAACCTTGTAGGTGCGGTTTGCTTTGCGTACCTCTTGGTCTATCTCGTGGGACTCTTTGCGCAAGACCCTTGGCACAGTACGATCATCGGAATAGCGGAGTATAAAACTTCCGCTCCCTTTTGGAAAGTTTTCGTGAAAGGGATTGGTGCCAACTGGCTGGTCTGTTTGGCCATCTGGATGGGGCTTAGTGCTACGACCACGATAGGTAAGATTTGGGGACTTTGGTGGCCGGTAATGACATTCGTGGCGCTGGGCTACGAACACTGTGTCGCCAATATGTTCTACATCCCTCTCGGTATGATGGAGGGTGCGGATGTTTCTCTCACAGACTTCCTTTGGGGTAACCTTCTGCCGGCAACCCTTGGTAATATCGTGGGAGGAGGGCTTATGGTTGGCACTTGGTACACCTCTTCTTTTTTGAAAAAATATTGACACTATACAGCATACGTTATGAGACAGCGAGCTTACTTTGTAAATCCTTTCCTGCTGATCTTTTTGGTCTCATTCCTGAGCATCAATAAGCTCTCCGCCCAAACCGCTTCATCGTCGGATGTTTATCTGCCGGCTCTCTCTCCCATTGTTACTGCCGCATCTTCCTTATCCATAGTCACGGATGCTCGCAGTGCGGCATTAGGAGGTCTTGGTGTCGCAACGGAAGCGGATGCTGTCTCTGCTTACTTCAACCCCGCAAAGCTCTCTCGTACCGGTAACTCCTATGGCGTTTCTGTCGCTTATCTCTCATGGCTGAGTGCAATAACGGATGGAATCGGTATAGCAGACCTGACCGGATATTTCCGTCCATCCTTTCTGGGAGCGGAGCGGAAGCATACTTTCGGCGTTTCCCTCCGTAGAATGAATATTGACGATGTGCATGTCTTTGGGAAGTCCGGCTCTATCACACATACCTTCAGCCCTTTTGAAGCATCGGCACAGCTCTCTTACGCTTATGCTCTTTCCGATAAGTGGTCTTTTGGAACGGGGTTGAGATATTTCTATACCGCAGGATCATCGGGGCATCTCTCCTACTATCCCTCTGTGGGTAACTTTACTTTCGATTTGGGAGCACTTTTCACCGACTATCTGGATGCCGAAAAGAAGCACAAACTGACCGCCGGAGCATCTCTCCTGAATATCGGTCCGAAGCTGAAGATAGGCGAGAGCAGTAAGTCTCTTTTCATGCCGACCATGTTGCGCGCAGGGGTCGGGTATCAGACCCGATTTGCCAAAAATATCTCCTTGGCATCTTATCTGGAGTTGGAAAAACTGCTTGTGCCATCTTATCCTATTGGGAAAGACTCGGACGGAACCACGGATCTCATAGACGAGTATTACTCCACTACCGCACTTCAAGGCATATTTGCCTCATTCTCTGATGCTCCGGAAGGGTTTGGTGAAGAGCTTAGAGAGTACACACCGGCACTGGGTATCGAGGCAGGGTACAACGATCTGGCTTTTCTTCGTCTCGGTTACAAGTATATGCATCCCTCGAAAGGATCGGACAGTGGATTCTCTATGGGTGTCGGCGTAAAGTACAAGTTCGTCCGTTTCGACTTTGCCTACTTTGCTGCCATAAGCGCACGCAATCCTCAGAATGGTACGCTCCGTCTTTCGCTTACCGGCTCGTTTTAATCCATTCATCCACAGAAACAAAAAGATAAGACTATGGGAGTGAACATAAGGGTAGGGTTCGGATACGACATTCACAGGCTTGTTCCGGATAGAGATCTCATTATCGGAGGGGTTCGCATACCTCATTCGGTCGGACTTTTAGGGCATTCCGATGCGGATGTTCTCCTTCATGCCATCTCCGATGCGCTTTTGGGGGCGGCAAACCTAAGGGACATCGGCTACCATTTTCCCGATACAGACCCCAAGTACAAAGGGGCAGACAGTCTCTTTTTGCTCGGAGAGGTCGCAGCCCTTCTCAAGGATAAAGGATACGCCATAGGCAATATAGACTCCACCATTATAGCTCAAGCTCCGAAGATGAACCCTCATATCCCGGAGATGCAAGCCAATATATCAAGAGTCCTGAATATCCCTCAAGAAGATATTTCGATCAAGGCAACCACTCACGAAAGGCTCGATGCCACAGGGAACGAGGAGGGTATTGCCGCCATGGCTACGGCTCTTATATATAGGGACTAAGGTATGGAAGAGCCTATTGTCGCTCTCCGCTTTTTTCACTACTTTTGAACAGAACATTATATCAATCCATTTATATATGAAGTTTTTTGTAGATACAGCGAATCTGAACGAGATCAAGAGAGCCCACGAACTTGGTATTTTGGATGGGGTTACTACCAATCCATCCCTGATGGCAAAAGAGGGAATCTCCGGAAAAGATGCTGTCATGAAACATTACAAGGCTATCTGCGACATAGTGGAAGACAAGGTTAGCGCTGAAGTTCTCTCTACTACATACGAAGAGATGATGGCAGAAGCCGAAGAGCTTATTGCGATATGTCCGGAAAAGATTGTCATCAAAGTTCCCATTATTAAGGATGGATTAAGAGTGATCAAGGAGCTGACAGAAAAAGGTATCAGAACAAACTGCACTCTTATATTCTCTCCGGCACAAGCACTTTTGGCTGCAAAAGCAGGAGCTACCTATGTATCGCCATTCTTGGGACGCTTGGACGATATTAGTCAGGATGGGCTTAATCTTATAGAAGATATTCGTGTGATCTTTGACAACTACGGATACACTACTGAGATTTTGGCGGCTTCCATCCGTTCTCCGCTGCATATAACACTTTGTGCAAAGATCGGTGCGGATGTCATTACATCGCCTTTGGACTCTATTCTGAAGTTGCTCAATCATCCTCTTACCGATACCGGCTTGGCAAAGTTTATCCAAGACTCGAAACAGCTGGTTTAGTTCGGCAGAATTATTTTAGGAACAAGGTAGAAGACCGATGTGCTTTTGGAGGAGCGCGTCGGTCTTTTTATATAAAAACGTCATGCGGAAAACGGAGGGGAGAAGGGGTGATTTTCGGCTTGGAGGAGGCGAATTTGCCAAGTCGTTTTAAGATAAGATCTTTTGAATGAGAGCGATATGGTAAAATCTCATCTTCGGAGAAAAAATTTTCTTAGAGCATTTCATGGGCTGTTTTCGCGTTAATAGGTGTGAAATTTAACACCTTTACCTGTAAATGTTTCCTAATAAAGAAATTTGCCTTTTCGGGTACATTTTAGGGTGAAAACACATAAGATGCTGATGTATAGCGTTTTAATGATTTTGGCTAAACACGTTAATCGAATCCGGTAAACGTGTTTAATGAAATCGGTAAACGTGTTCATTGAAAAATTAAACACGTTAAGCCGGAA